>CAZIRB010000124.1:0-5903 GCA_964541695.1 uncultured Oscillospiraceae bacterium | reverse complement strand
ATCGCCGCGCTGTTTGCCGTTTCGTCGCTCGCCAACGGCGTGTGGATCGTGCTGTGGCATTTTTACGCGGTCGCGCCGTGCATGCTCTCGATGTGCGCGCTGCTGTTCAGCCTGCTGTTTATGACGGGCGAAATTGAGCAGCAGCCGCTGAAAAGGCACGAGCGATTGTTCATCCGTCTGCCGCTCTCCGTCTATTTCGGCTGGATCACCGTGGCGGTGATATCGAACGCCGCGGCGCTGTTCGTCGCATTTGGCGTGGCCGCGGAAGGCCCGCTCGCACAGCTATGGACCGTGGCGATATTGATCGGCGCGGCGCTGCTCGGCACGGCGGTGATCCTGCGCCGCCGGGACGCGGCCTACGGGCTCGTGCTGCTGTGGGCGTACGCCGCCATTCTCGTGCGGCACGCGTCGCCGACGGGCCTGAATTGCCGCTATCCCGCGGTGATCGCGGTGTGCGTGGCGTGCCTAGCCTTACTCGCGATCGTCTGCGGCGCGGCGCTGCTGATGAAGCGCCGCGAGGTATAGCGGCCGCGGTCGTTCTTCGCAAGTATAGTTATTATAAGTAACTTGGCAACCTGAAGCGCCGCGAGGTATAGCGGCCGCGGTCGTTCTTCGCAAGTATAGTTATTATAAGTAACTTGGCAACCCCTCCCCGCACCCATCCCAAAGACGGCCGCACCGCAGGGTTCCAAGGGCCCTCGGCCCTTGGCGGGGCGCGGGGCGGAGCCCCGCAGAGGCCCCCCGTTCCTTTCTCTGAAGCGCCGCGAGGTATAGCGGCCGCGGTCGTTCTTCGCAAGTATAGATATTATAAGTAACTTGGCAACCCCTCTCCGCATCCGCCCATCCCACGAATCCGATTGCGTTTTCCATTTGAAAGTAGTATTGTGTCGCTGAATGCAACAGCACCGGCGCGCTGCCGGGACAATGCGGCCGCCCGCGGAAAAGCGGGGGCCGGGAACACGCGCTGCGGGGAGGAATCAAAGGCGTGGGAGCGGTTATCGAAACGGTCAAACTGACGAAGTACTACGGCAGGTCGCGCGGCATCATCGACGTGGACCTGTCGGTGGGCGAGGGCGAGATATTCGGGTTCATCGGCCCGAACGGGGCGGGGAAATCGACAACGATCCGAACCTTGCTCTCGCTGATCCACAAGACGAGCGGCGAGGCGCGCATATTCGGGCTGGACTGCGAAAGGGACAAGGTCAAGATTCTCGAGCAGACGGGCTACCTGCCCGGCGAGGTCTTCTACTACGACAACATGCGCGCGATCGACCTGCTCAATTATTCCGCGAGCTTCTACAAAAAGGACTGCTCGGCGCGCATCCGCGCGCTTGCCGGAGAGCTGGAACTTGATCTGAGGCAGAAGATCGAGGACATGAGCCTCGGCAATAAAAAGAAGGTCGGCATCGTGCAGGGGCTTCTGCACGCGCCGAAGCTGATCGTGCTCGACGAGCCGACGAGCGGCCTTGACCCGCTGATGCAGCGCACGTTCTTCGACCTGATCCTGCGCGAGCGCGAGCGCGGCGCGACGGTGCTGTTTTCGTCGCATATCCTGAGCGAGGTGCAGCGCATCTGCGACCGCGTCGCGATCATCCGCGAGGGGCGCATCGTCGATACGCAGCGGATCGCGGACCTCAAGAAGAACGCGTACAAAAAGGTCGACTTCGTCGCGCAGACACCGCTGGCCGGGTTCTCGCTGCCGGGGGCGGCGAACGTACGCGTGCAGGGCGAGCACGCGAGCTTTATTTACAGCGGGGACTGCAACGCGCTGCTGGCGGAATTGGCCGGGCGTCCGCTCGTCAACGTCGACATCACTGAGCCGGAGCTCGAGGAGATCTTCCTGCACTATTACACGCAGGAGGGAGGGACGAGCGGTGCGCGTATACCGGTTTGAACTTCGCCGCGGCCTCGGCAGCGCCGCGTCTTGGACCGCCGTGCTGCTCGCGCTCCTGATCGCGCTGATGCGGGCGGTGTATCCCGTGTACAGCGCGAGCCGCGCGGACGTGGAGCGGGTGCTCGCGGGCTTTCCGCCGGAGTTTTCGGCGGCGTTCGGCGTTTCGCTGGACGATATGTTCAGTTACGGCGGCTTCTACGCGTTCGGCTCCCTCTATCTCACGCTGCTCGGGACGATCATGGCCGCGGCGCTGGGAATTGCGATATTTGCGCGCGAAAAGCGCGCCAAATGCACGGATTTTCTGTTGACCAAGCCCATGACCCGCGGCGCGCTGTTCCGGCAGAAGCTGCTGGCCGCGCTGACGCCGCTGTTTTGCGCGAACCTGTTGTACGCCGCGGCGACGCTGTGGCTGTACCGCACGTCGGGCGGGATGCGAGTCCCCGTCGGGAACGTACTGCTCGCGTCGGGCGCGCTGTTTTTGACGCAGGTCGTGATGCTGTCCGTCGCGATAACGGCCGCGGTCCTGTTCCGGCGCGTGCGCTCCGTCTCGGGCCTGGCCATGGCGATCGCGTTCGGCGCGTTTGTGCTCAGTGCCCTGCAGAACATCCTCGAGGAGGAAGCGCTGCGGTACGTGACGCCGTACCGGTATTTCGACGTGGCGACGGCGTTTTTCGACGGCCGGTTCGAGGCGCAGTACGCGCTGACCGCCGCGCTGGTCACCGCGGCGCTGCTGGCCGTCTCGTACCTGGTCTACTGCCGGCGCGACGCGGCCGCGGCGTAAGGGGGGACGAAAACGATGAATATTTTACGGCGCGAATGGAAGGCCGGCTGGAAAGCCTTCCTGTTCTGGACGCTGGGCCTGTTCGGGCTGATGTTTACCGGCGTGGTCAAATCGACCGGTCTCACCTCCGTCGAGGGCGCGAACGCCGCCGCTCTGATCGCCGTGTTCCCGCGCATCGTGCAGGCGGTGCTCGGCATGGTCGGCATGGACATGTCGACGTTCCCCGGCTTCTACGCGGTGCTGTCGCGGTATTCGGCGATTTTGACCGCGGTGTACGCCGTGCACCTCGGCAGCAGCGCCGTCTCGCGCGAGGCGGCCGACAAGACCTACGAGTTCGTGTTCACCAAGCCGCGGACGCGCGCGTTCATCCTCGCGCAAAAGCTGCTCGCGGGCTGGACGTACCTGTTCGTGTTCTGCGCGCTGAACCCGGTCTTTTCCGCCATAGCCGCGTCCGTGCTGAAGCTGGACGTGCAGGCGGCGCGGACGTTCGTCCCGTTCGCCGCGGCCGCGCTTTGTTTTGGTACGGTATTCTTCGCGTTCGCGGCGCTGTTTGCCGCGACCGCCAGGAGCGCGGAGACGGGCGCCAAGCTCGGCAACTACGCCGTCCTCGCCGCGTTCTGCATGGGCGCCGTGCACGACATGCTGGAAAACCCCGGCCTCGTCCGGCTGCTTTCGCCGTTCCGGTATTTTCCGGCGGCGGACCTGATCGCGGGCAGGCTCGACCCGCTGTATCTGCTGCTGTGCGCGCTGCTGAGCGGCCTGGCGCTTATGATCGCGTTCCGCCGCTTCGAGAAGCGCGACCTCGCCGCAGTCTAGCGCGGCGGCGCGGCGGGAATTCTACCCAAAATAAAAAGAACCCCCTCCCAGTCCGCCCGCGCGGGTGGGTGGACAGAGGTCTCCGCCAGAGAACCGTTACGCCCCGGCTTTGCCCGGGGCGTTGATTCCCTCCGCTGAAAACGCGGCAAGGTAGCGGTCCGCCGCCGCGCGCGTTTTCAGCACGGTGGTCTTTTCCCGGTATGTTTCCACGATCTCTTGGTAGTGCCTGCGCCGCGGCGCGGTGCGCCCCTCGTAGAGGATCCACCAGAGGAATTCCCAATTCAGCTGTTCGATGCAGCCGTCCGCGATGCTCTCGCGCGTCTTGCCGCGGAAGCGCAGGTACCGGGAAACGGCCTGCATCAGGCACGCAAGCCGCGGAAAGTCAAAAAACACGATCCGGTCGGCCAGAGCGAGACGCTCCGCCTGCAGCAGGCCGCCGTAGTTGCCGTCGATCACCCAGGCCGGATTTTCATCAATAAACGCGCGCACGACCGCGCGCGCCTCGTCGCGGTTGCGCTCGCGCCAACCCGACGTAAAGTGCACCGTGTCGAGAAAGAGCACGGGGCAGCGGCAGCGGTCCGCGAGCGCCCGCGCCAGCGTCGATTTGCCCGCGCCGCTGTATCCGATCACCGCGATCCGCATTTTGTGTGGTCCTCCCTTAAATGGGTTTCTTTTTACTTTTCTTTCTAGAAAGAAAAGTAAAACAAAAGAAAGTCGGGAACTGTCAACCGAGGCACGCGCTTTCTCAGCTTTCTTTGGGCTTCCTTTTCTTTCGCGAAAGAAAAGGAAGGAAGATGACTCGCTTACTTTTCTTTCTAGAAAGAAAAGTAAAACAAAAGAAAGTCGGGAACCGTCAACCGAGGCACGCGCTTTTCCCAGCTTTCTTTTCGCTTCCTTTTCTTTCGCGAAAGAAAAGGAAGGCAAAACCTACAGCTCCTGCGCGGCCAGAAAATCGGCGAGCTCCTCCGCCTCGGGCAGCGGGGCGGCCAAGACGCGCTTTGCCATTTCGGCCGCATTGTAGGCCGAGCCGGTGAGCGCGGCGGAGAGCGCGTCGGCAAGGTCGGCGTTCATCGCGTCGGAATAGACGGTCGCGCCGGTAATTTTTACGCCCGAGAGCCGAAGCAAAAGCTCGACGCGGCCGAATGAAAGCTGCGCGGCGAGGGAGACGTCGAAGTCCGGCTTGCATCCGAAGCGGAACTCGTCCGACGCGTACCGGTCCGTGCGCCGGGCAAGGCTTTCCGAGTCGAGAGCGGCGAGCGGCATTTTTTCGGCGGGGCCGTAGACGGACGAGAACGCGTCGGCCAGCGCATAGCGCATGTTTTCGATCGTGACCGCGGGATTGCACTCGCAGAGGTTGGACACGCGTGCGCGGACGCTTGCAACGCCCTTGCTCTGGTACTTGTGCGCGGGCGGCGCGAGGTAGCGTGAAAGCTTGTCGAGGTCGGCGGAGATTAAAATCGTGCCGTGGTGCAGCGCGCGGCCCGAAGAAAAGCGGAACGCGTTGCCGGAGAATTTCGCGCCCGTGTTTTCGAGCACGACGTCGTTGCGGCCGGACAGAACCGCGCCGATGCCAAACGATGCGCACGCGCGTTGGATGACCGAGAGCTGGCGCGGCAGGTCGTAGTCTTGCTGCGGCAGCAGGAACGTAAAGTTGAGGTTGCCGAGGTCGTGGAACACCGCGCCGCCGCCGGAGCTTCTGCGCGCGAGGCGGCCGCCCTCGCTCTCGAGCAGCGCGACGCGGCACTCGGCGAGCGCGTTCTGGTTCTTGCCGATCACCACGGTGTTCTGGTTCTGCCAGAGGTAGAGCGTCGCGCCGGCGCCCTGCGCATAGAACAGCTCCTCCTCGACGGCGAGGTTGTAAAACGGGTCGTGCGAAGCGGAAACGTATACGCGGTTGTCCATGCGGCCCTCCGGATTGCAATCGGGATTTGCGGCCGCGCAAAGGGGCGGGGAAGCGGCGCGGCCCGCGCGTCCATCGTAACGCGGGAACGGGGCGGCTGTCCAGCCCCGAAAACCGGTTTTCCGCACAAAAACGACCGCGGCGGGAGTTGCGGCCGCGCGAAAAAGCGATTATGATGATGGGGTGAGCGTCGCGGCCGCGCCAAGCCCGCGGCGGACGCCGGGAGGAGGGGCCATGGAGCAGCACCCGTATGAATTTGATTGCATCGTCGTCGGCGGCGGTCCGGGCGGGTACGTCGCGGCGATCCGCGCTTCTCAGCTTGGCGCACGTGTCGCGCTTGTCGAGCGCGGCGCGCTCGGCGGCACGTGTTTAAACCGCGGCTGCATTCCGACCAAGGCGTTGTACCACGCTGCGCACGTGTGGCGGACGATCAACGGCGCGCTCAAGGAGGGCTTTACGGTCGAGAACGCGTCGTTCGACTGGCAGGCCGTGCTGAAGCGCAAGAACGTCGC
>CAZIRB010000123.1:0-5930 GCA_964541695.1 uncultured Oscillospiraceae bacterium | reverse complement strand
TTGCGCATGACGAGCAGGTAATCGATCTTCTCGCCGGTCACGCCCGCGGGATCGTAGATATAGCCGTCGGGGCCGGAGAGCGTGACGGCCTTGCCGCCGAGCTCGGCAATCTTCATCGCGGCGCCCCAGGCCACGTTGCCGAAGCCGGAGAGCGCGAAGGTCTTGCCCGCGAACGTATCGTGCTCGTGCTTGAACACTTCGTTGACATAATAGGTCGCGCCGAAGCCGGTCGCCTCGGGGCGGATCAGGCTGCCGCCGAACGGCAGGCCCTTGCCGGTGAGCACGCCGGGCTCGTAGCTGGCCTTGATGCGGCGGTACTGGCCGAACAGGTAGCCGATCTCGCGGCCGCCCACGCCGATGTCGCCCGCGGGGACGTCCACGTCCGGACCGATGTGCCGGTAGAGCTCCGTCATGAACGCCTGGCAGAAGCGCATGATCTCCGCGTCCGACTTGCCGCGCGGGTCGAAATCGCTGCCGCCCTTGCCGCCGCCGATGGGCAGGCTGGTCAGGCTGTTCTTAAACGTCTGCTCAAAGCCGAGGAATTTCATGATCGAGAGGTTGACGGACGGGTGGAAGCGCAGACCGCCCTTGTACGGGCCGATCGCGCCGTTGAACTGAACGCGGTAGCCGCGGTTGACGTTGACCTTGCCCGCGTCGTCGGTCCAGGTCACGCGGAACTCGATCACGCGCTCCGGCTCGACCATACGCTCGAGCAGCGCGGCCTTCTCATACTCCGGATGCAGGTCGATGACCGTCTCCAGCGAGGTCAGCACCTCCTCGACGGTCTGCAGAAATTCGGGTTCGCCGGCGTTTTTTTTGCGGCAGTCCTCGAGGACTCTTTGAATATACGCGTTCATTTCGGCCTCCTGATGCGTCTTTTACAGCGCTAGTTTGCAGGATTTCCTGCATTTTTAATGATAGACCATCGCGCGGCGGCTGTCAACTGCGCAAAAAAATATATCTTTCACTTTCAACAAATTTTTTGCCGTCACCGGCGCAATTTGCCCGCGGCAGGCATGTTCGGGGCGGGACGTCCATAGGATGAAAAGAGTACTGATGGATGAAGGAGGCTGCCTGTCTTATGGACGTGCAAACAAGCCAGCTTGGTATGGAAACGCTCTTGTCGCGGACGGTGCATCAAACGTCGCTGAACAGCCGCATTCCGCTGCCCGATAACACCACGCTGAAAAGCGTTTTGTCCGCGCAGGCGCAGCTTTCGGTTACGGGCGCCGTCTGCGGCAGCGAAAAGGTGCAGGTCTCGGGCGGCCTGACCGTCACATTCGTGTGCGCTTCCGCGGCCGACGAGCCGTTCGGCTTTACGGCCAGCTCGACATTTACGCACGAGGTCGCCGTCGAGGGCGTAACGCCGGATATGCGCGCAGAGGCGACCGCACAGGTGCTCGAGTCCGAGTATGACCCCGGCAACGGCGCGATCGAGTTTTCGCTGCAGATCGAGCTTGCCGTTACCGTGCAGACGGTCGTGGCGCAGCCGTTTGTGACCGGCATCACGGGCACGAGCTGCGAGGCAAAATACGGCCCGCTTTCGTGCAGCAAGAAGACGATGCTCGGCGAGTCGAACCTGCGCCTGCGCGAGGAGCTGTCCGCCCGCGACGCGCGGCGCGTGCTCTCGAGCACCGGCTGCGCGCGCATCGACGGCATCGCGTTCTCCGGCGGCGCTGCCAACGTCGACGGCACGCTGTACGTAACCGTGCTCTACGACACCGAGAACGGCCAGCTGCACGCGTTCACGTCGGCGATTCCGTTCCGCGACTCGTTCGCCGCCTCGATGGGCGAGGACTGCTTCGCCGAGGCGAGCGTGCCGTCGCTGTCCGTCGTCGCGGCCGACGCGGACTTCGGCGTCTGCGACGCGGAGGCCGTCGTCAATATCCGCCTGTTCGGCGCGCAGCGCACCGAGCAGCGCGTGCTGTTCGACGCTTACGACACGGGCTCGACGTTCACCTGCCGGCAGGAAAACGTCGACCGGCTCACGTACCTCGGCTGCACGCGCCAGGTCGTCCAAACGACCGAGAACCTCTCCGTGCCCAAGCACCTGCCGGAGGTCTACCGGCCGATCTATGTCTCGATCATGCCCGCCATCACCGGCACCGACGGCATGAACGACCGCGTCAACGTCGACGCGATGCTGCTCGTCACCGCCGTCTACCAGTGCGACGGGGGGTTCTTGCACAGCTTTTCCGAGGACGTACCCGTGCGCTTTACGCTCAACGCCGACCCCGCGCCCATCATGGCCGCCAACGTCGCCGTTCTTTCCGCGCAGCCCGTCGGCAGCGGCCGGCTGCTCGAGGTCGGCATTACCTGCGACGTGTTCGTCGCCAAGTACGCCTGTGAGCGCGCCACGCTCGTGTCCGAGATCACCGCCGGCGGCACCAAGCCCGCCGCCCGCGGCATTATCGTCTACTGCGCCGACGCCGGCGATACGCTCTGGGACGTCGGCAAGCGCTTCGCCGTGCCTGTGCCCGAGCTTCTGCAATGGAACCAGGCGCTCGCCGAGCCGCTCGCCGAGGGGACGCAGATCGTGCTGATGAAGTGAAGGGGAAACGGCGGGAACGGCCTGCGGAGGCGTTGCCCCCGCAGGGGTACGCCGGAGGCGCTGCCCCCGGACCTCCGCCAAAGGGCCGAGGGCCCTTTGGAAACCCAAATAAACAAAGGCGGCCGGATCCGGCCGCTTTTTAAGTGAGGAAGCGACCGGGGAAATGGGTACGTTGAGGGCTCTGCCCTCAAACACCCGCCAAAGGGCCGAGGGCCCTTTGGAAACCCGTATACACAAAAGCAGCCTGAAACGGCCGCTTTTGTTTATTACAATTTTTGCTTCTAGTTTTCCTGCGGGTTCCAAGGGCCTCAGGCCCTTGGTGGGGTGCAGGGGCAAAGCCCCTGCCTCCCAAATCCCCGTCCTACTTCAGCAGCTCCTCCACATGCGCGTCGAACGCGCCGATCAGCGCCGCGAGCCGCGCGTCGAGCTCCGCGGCGGAGCGCGCGGCGGCGCCGGCATAGAGCTTGAGCTTGGGCTCGGTGCCGGACGGGCGCACGACGATCCACGCGCCGCCGTCGAGCAGAAAGCGCAGCATATCGGACGGCGGCAGGCCGGTTTCGCGCTGCGTGCCATCGGCCAGCGTGACGACGCCGGAGAGATAGTCCTCAAACGCGGTAACGCGCGCGCCGCCGACGGATTGCGGCGGCTTTTCGCGCAGCGCCGCCATACACGACCGGATCTTCTCGAGCCCCTCCTTACCCTCGAGCGTGTGGGACGTTACGCGCTCGCCGTGGTGGCCGTAGGTTTCGTACAGCTCGGCCAGCCGGTCGGAGAGGGTCTTATTTTCGCGCGCGGCGAGCACGCACATCTCGCACACGAGCATGGCGGAGGAGACGGCGTCCTTATCGCGCGAGAGGCCGCCCGCGAGGAAGCCGTAGCTCTCCTCAAAGCCGAACAGGAACGTTTTTTCGCCGGTGCGGCTAAACTGGTCGATTTTTTCGGAGATGAAGCGGAAGCCCGTCAGCACGTCGATCATCCCGACGCCGTACCGGGCCGCGACGGCGTCGGCAAGGTGCGTCGACACGAGCGACTTGACGACGGCGCCGTTTTGCGGCAATGTGCCCGCGCGGTGCTTCGACGAGAGGATGTGCTCGAGCAAAAGCGCGCCGATCTGGTTGCCGGTCAAAACGCGCCAACTTCCGTCCGCGCCGCGCACGGACACGCCGAGCCGGTCCGCGTCCGGGTCGGTCGCGAGGATCACCTGCGCGCCCGTTTGTTCCGCCAGCGCGCGCGCGAGCGTGAACGCGTCCGGGTCCTCGGGATTTGGCGCGGCGACGGTCGGGAACGCCGGGTCCGGCCGCTCCTGCTCCGGCACGACGGAGACGTTCGTCAGGCCCACGCGCGCAAGCAGCGCGCGCACCGGCACGTTGCCGGAGCCGTTGAGCGGCGTGTACACGACGGGCAGCGTATCGCCGTGGCGTTTGACGAGTTCCGGATAGGTCAAAAGCTGCTCCGCGGCCCGGTAATACGCCTCGTCCTCGGCCGCGCCGATAACCCGGATCAAGCCCGCGCCCACGGCCGCGTCGAAGTCCACCGTCCTGGCGGCGAACATCGGCGTATTCTGGATGCGCTCGAATATGGCCGCGGCGCGCTCCGGCGCGGCCTGGCCGCCGTCCTCCCAATAGACCTTGTAGCCGTTGTACTTGGCGGGGTTGTGGCTGGCCGTAATCACGACGCCCGCGGCGCAGCCAAGCAGCGGCACCGTGCCGGACAATAGCGGCACGGGGCGCAGCGCGTCGAATAAAAACGCCGGAATGCCGTTGGCCGCGAGCACGCAGGCGACCTCCCTGGCGAACACGTCGGAGAATTTGCGCGAGTCGAACGCGACGCACACGCCGCGCTCCGCGCCGCCGCACGCGCGCACATAGTCCGCGAGCCCCTGCGTCGCGCGCTCCACGACATAGCGGTTCATGCGGTTCGTGCCCGCGCCGAGCACGCCGCGCAGCCCCGCGGTGCCGAACTCGAGGTCGCGGTAGAAGCGTTCCTCGATCTCCTGTTTGTCGCGCGAGATGGAAAACAGCTCCTCCTTGGTCGCCTCGTCGACCTTGTCGGACGTATACCACTGTAAATAGGTCTCGTAAGAATCCGCCATGTCGGCCTCCCTTCGGTTTCACCGGCGTTGTGGTGCGGCGCGCGGCCGCGGTTTATGCGGTTTATAAAGTTAGCTCGCGCAGGCTCGTGAACGTCCGCCCGTCGATGACGAGCGTCTTGGCCAGCAGCTCCTGCGCGCGCCTGTGACAGCGCTTGTTCATCGCACGGTCACCGTAGCGGTCGTCGCCGAGCACGGGATAGCCTGCGGCGGCAAACTGCGCGCGGATCTGGTGCGTGCGGCCCGTCTCAAGTTCGATCTCGACGAGCGCGCGGTCGTCGGCCCGCTTCAGCACGCGGTACGACAGCGCCATGCGCACGGCGCCCTGCGCGCCCTCCGGCACGATCTGCATCCAAGCGCGCTCCGCGTCCTTGACGCCCCAGTGCACGAGCCTGCCCTT
This sequence comes from uncultured Oscillospiraceae bacterium, assembly GCA_964541695.1. Classification (GTDB taxonomy): domain Bacteria; phylum Bacillota; class Clostridia; order Christensenellales; family CAG-138; genus CAZKGE01. The sequence continues at coordinate 890 of CAZIRB010000123.1, read as the reverse complement.
TTCGGGCGGCGCACCGCAGACGACAGCATGGTAGATCTTGGTCAGGTCGTGGTCATGGAACGCGCGCTCGAGCGACGCCTTCTTTTCCGGCGTTCTGGCAAAAGCGACGAGGCCGCGCGTGTTCGCGTCGAGCCGGTGCACAGCGTAGATTTCCGGATAGATCGACAACAGCTCCGGCACGAGATCGGTCTCGACCTCGACGCCCGCGTTCTTGTCGACGACGAGCAGCTCGCCGTCCTCGTACACGCCGCGGCAGGCGGCAAACGCGGGCAAAAGTTTCACCGCCGCCGGAAACGCGGCAAAGCCGCCGCCGCGCGGCGCGGAGAAGAACGTCATCTCCTCGGCAAGCGTCGGGTGACGCAGCGTCAGCGCGTACGCCCACAGCCGGATCTGCTCGCCGGGCGTTGCGTTCGCGTTGTAGCGCTGGTCGCCCTCGATCGGAAGCCCCGCATGCGCAAGCTGCACGCGGATCTGGTGCGGCCGGCCGGTGTGCAACTCCACGTCGAGCAGCGCGCGGCCGTCCGCCTCGGAAAGCAGCGCGTACCGGAGCCGCGCCTCCTTCGCACTCGGCGTGCCTTCCGGTACGACGCGCGATGAAAACGTCTTCTCGTCCTTCTCGAGCCAGTCGGTCAGCTCGGCCTCCGGCACGGGAGCGCCGGTCACGACCGCGGCGTAGCGCTTTTTGGCCGCGTGCGTCTTGAATTGCTCCGTCAATCGCGCCGCAGCCTTGCTCGTCTTGGCAAACACCATGACGCCGCCTACGGGGCGGTCGAGCCGGTGCACGAGCCCGAGATAGACCTCGCCGGGCTTAGCGTACGTCTCTTTGATGTACCGCTTTAAAATGGACAGCACGTCGTCGTCGCCCGAAACGTCCGCCTGCACGGGGATGT
>CAZIRB010000122.1:0-5951 GCA_964541695.1 uncultured Oscillospiraceae bacterium | reverse complement strand
CTGGACGACCCGCGCTGGTACCTCGTCTACGTCGGCAGCATGGAGCGGGACGTGCGCGAAGCGGTCGAGCGCGCTGCGGGTGTCACAGGCAGGCTGCGCTTTACCGGCATGGTCGACGGCGACCGGGCGCTAGCATACATCGCGGCGGCGGACATCGCGGCCTATCCGGGCGCGCCGTCGGTGCTGTGGCAGCAGACCGTCGCGCTCGGCGTGCCGGCGGTCTTCTACGAACCGGCCCCCGGCGACGCGGACTATCTCTCCGACGAATCGGCGCTGTTCGTGCGCCGCGGCACGGCGGACGAGGTGTACGAGGCTTTACGTACGCTGACTTCCGACGAAACGCGGCTTGCCGAAATGGGCGCGCGCGCGCGCAGACACGCCGAGACGGTGCTGGACTACGATAAGCTTGCGAAAAAGTGTCTGGATGTGCTGACGGAGGGTAAAGCACAATCGGAATTCGGCGAAAATCGCACGGGATTGTGAATCTATCGACAATGGTTGCGAATAAAAAAGTTGGTGTGATATAATTACAAAGCATATATACCGCAAAGGTCAGTGAGGGGACGCGTGGCAAAACCCGCTGCAATACTGGACATCGGGAGCTCGAAGATCGTGTGTCTCGTGGGCAGCGCCGTCAACGCCGACGGCATCAGCGTCCACGGCGTTTCGGTCTGCCCGTACAGCGGCTACCGCGCGGGCGAGTTCGAGAGCCCGCAGGCGCTGCGCGAAGCCGTAATCGAGGCCGTCCAGCAGGCGGAACAGGACAGCCGCACGCGTATCCGCGAGGTCGCCCTGGCCGTGCCGCCGCCGTTTACGCGGCTCGTCACGACCGAGGCGCGCATCGGCATCCACTCGCGCTCGGGCAAGATCACGGCGCAGGACATCGACGACCTCATCACCGAGTCGCTCAAGAAGGCCCGCGCGAAGGATTATGTGCTGATGCACTCCACGCCCGTGTCGTTCACGGTCAACGGCGTGGTCTCCGGCGAGGTGCCGGAGGGCGTGAAGGCGGACGAGATATCTGGCGTCGTGTCGCATATGTATGTGCGCGAGCCGTTCGTCAAGGCCATGGAGGAGACGCTCGAGTCGATCAACGTCGAGATCTCGATGTGCGTCAGCAGCCAGCTTGCCGAGGCGCTCGCGATCATACCGGAGAAGGAGCGCGTCCGCCCCGCCGTGCTCCTCGACGTGGGGTATACGCACACGGACGTCGCGGTCGTCGAGAACGCGGCGCTGACGCATTCGGCGACGATCGACGTGGGCGGCATGCATTTTGCGAGCGATTTAAGCTTCGGCCTCGACATTCCGCTCGACGTGGCCGAGCAGGTCAAACGGCGGTATGTGTTCGGACAGGACGCGCTGAGCAGCACGGAGATCATCCGCATGGCGGCCGGCACCAAGCGCGTTGAGCACTCCGTGATCGAGCTGATCATGGAGGCGCGGGCAAACGAGCTGGTCGGTTTAATCCGCAGGACGCTGTCCAAGCTCGGCGTCGGCGCGGAAGCGAGCCCGACGACGTATTTGACGGGCGGCGGGATCGCAATGGTGAAGGGCGGCAGCGAGTTTATGCGGCTGGCGCTGAACCTGCCGGTCAAGCGCGACATCCCGTTCATGCCCGAGATGAATTCGCCGAACTTTACGAGCGCGTTCGGCGCGATGGATTTTGTACTGCGCGCGCTGGGCGGCTATTATGACGACGAACCTTCGGGCGGCGTCGTGGATAGGCTTCGCGACCTTTTCACAAAATAAGGGGGAAGAACCATGTTCGAACAGGACAACGAATCCGAATTATTCGCCAAGATCAAAGTGATCGGCGTCGGCGGTGCGGGATGCAATGCCATCAACCGCATGATCCAGTACGGCCTGCGCGGCGTTGAATTCGTTGCGATGAATACCGATAAACAGGCGCTGTACCTGGCAAAAACGGAGAAGCGCATCCAGATCGGCGAAAAGCTCACGCGCGGCCTCGGCGCCGGCGCGGACCCGGAGATCGGCCGCAAGGCCGCCGAGGAGAGCCGCGAGATGATCAGCGAAGCGCTGCGCGGCGCCGATATGGCGTTTATCACCGCGGGCATGGGCGGCGGCACCGGCACCGGCGCGACGAGCATCGTCGCCGAGTGCGCCAAGGAGATGGGCGTGCTGACCGTGGGCGTTGTGACCAAGCCGTTCTCGTTTGAGGGCAAGGTCCGCATGCGCAACGCGGAGATCGGCATTGCGGCGCTCAAGCCCGCCGTCGATACGCTCATCACGATCCCGAACGATAAACTGATCGACCTCGTCGGCCGCGCAAGCCTGCCCGACGCGCTGCGCGTTGCGGACGACGTGCTTAGGCAGGGCATACAGGGCATATCGGACCTCATCGCCGTGCCCGCGATGATCAACCTCGACTTTGCCGACGTTAAGACCATTATGAAGGAAAAGGGCCTGGCGCACATGGGCATCGGCAACGCGTCCGGCGAGAAGCGCGCGGCCGAGGCCGCGCGGCAAGCGATTGAGAGCCCGCTGCTCGAGACCAGCATCGACGGCGCGCGCGGCGTGCTGATGAACATCACCGGCGGCGCGGACCTCACGCTCGTCGAGGTCAACGAGGCCGCGCGGCTCATCGCCGAAAACGTCGATCCGGAGGCGAATATCATATTCGGCGCGGACATCGACGAGGCCATGGGCGACGCGCTGCGCATCACCGTGATCGCCACGGGTTTCGAGCGCGAGGTCATTCCCGTCCAGCCGCAGCAGAGCAACCCGATTTTCGGCAGCACGCCGTTCTCGCAGCATGCGTACCGGCCCACCATGCCGACCATGCAGCAGCAGCCGCAGCCGCAGGTGCAGGCGTTCTCGTCGGCCTCCTACGCGCCGCGCCGTCCCGTCGTCGCCGACGAGCCCGTCGCCGAGCCCATGCCCGTCCGCGAACCCACTCTCGGCGAGCGCGATCTGCGCCGCGATTACAACGAGAAGCCCAAGAACAAGCTCGACGTGCCCGCGTTTTTGCGGAAGTAGCGGAGGGACGCGAAAGGGTAGATCGGGTATATACAAAGAAAGAAAAGCAAAGGCCCCGCGGAAGCGGGGCTTTGTGATTGGGAACGGGAACGAACGTTTTTTGAGGAACGCCGTGTTTTTGCAAGGGCGTTGACTTTTTGCAGGGGCGCCGCCCCTGCACCCCGCCAAAGGGCCGGGGGCCCTTTGGAAACCCGTACTGCGGCACGCCCTAGTCTAGGCGCTTGCTCGGAGGTCGGTTTCCAAATTCACTATAAAGGCCGCTTGTTCAAGCGGCCTTTGTTTTGGGTTTCCAAAGGGGGTTTCCCCCCTTGGCAGGGGTTTGGGGACGGAGTCCCCAACATGCTTCCATTGGAGGTTTGGAGGGCCGAAGCCGAGCGCCGCCTATGGCGGATCAAGCGAGGCGCAGGCCCAGTGAGCAAGAGAGTACAGGGCCAAAGGGGCGTGTGCGACCATTGCGAACTGTGGGGAGCCTCCAACGGTCCCTTTTGCTTGGGTTTCCAAAGGGGGTTTCCCCCTTTGGCAGGTGTTTGAGGGCGGAGCCCTCAACGTTCCCCCGTACTCCCGTCCCCCGTCCCTCGTCCCCTTTACTGCTCGATCGCCTTACTTGCGATCTCGTCGAGCAGCTTTGCGGTGAACGCTTCGAGCGACATGGTTCCCAAATCGCCGCCCTTGCGGGAGCGCACGGCGACGAGGTTCTGCTCGATCTCCTTATCGCCCATGACGAGCATGTAGGGGACCTTCTGCATCTGCGCCTCGCGGATCTTGAAGCCGATCTTCTCGTTGCGCAAGTCGGTCTCGACGCGCACGCCGCGGCCGGCGAGCGACGCTTCGATCGCCTTGCAGGCGTCAGCGGCGCGGTCGGTGATGGGCAGGACGCGTACCTGCACGGGAGAGAGCCACGTCGGGAGCGCGCCGGCGTATTTCTCGATCAGGAGCGCGAGCGTGCGCTCATAGCAGCCGATCGACGTGCGGTGGATGACGGTAGGGTATTTCTTCTCGCCATCGGCGTCGGTATAGACCATGCCGAAGCGCTCCGCAAGCTGGAAGTCGATCTGGATCGTGATCAGTGTGTCTTCCTTGCCGTGGACGTTCCTTATCTGGATGTCGAGCTTCGGGCCGTAGAAGGCGGCCTCTCCCTCCTTCTCGATAAACGGCACGTCGAGGTCGGTCAGGATGTCGCGCATCATGTTCTGTGTTTTTTCCCAGCCGGCCTTGTCGCCGATGTACTTCTCCGTGTCGTTCTCGTCCCACTTGCTGAACTGGTACGTCACGTCGGAATCGAGGCCGAGCGTCTTGAGCATGAACTTGGCCAGGTCCAGGCAACCGCGGAACTCGTCCTCGACCTGGTCCGGGCGGCAGGCGAGGTGCCCCTCGCTGATCGTGAACTGCCGCACGCGGATGAGGCCGTGCATCTCGCCGGAGCTTTCGTTGCGGAACAGCGTGCTGGTCTCGTTGTATCGTAGCGGCAGGTCGCGGTACGAGCGCGGGCGGTTGAGGTACGCCATGAACTGGAACGGGCAGGTCATGGGCCTAAGCGCGAACACCTCGGCCTCCTCGTCGTCCGGGTCGCCCATGACGAACATGTTGTTCCTGTAATGGTCCCAGTGGCCGGAGACCTTGTACAGGTCGCTCTTGGCGAAGAACGGCGTCTTGGTCAGGAGATAGCCGCGCTTCTGCTCCTCGTCCTCGACGAAGCGCTGCAGAAGCTGGATCACGCGCGCGCCCTTGGGCAAAAGGATCGGCAGCCCCTGGCCGATCATGTCCACGGTCGTGAACAGCTCGAGCTCGCGGCCGAGCTTGTTGTGGTCGCGCTTCTTGGCCTCCTCGATCGCGGTCACGTACGCGTCGAGGTCGGCCTTCTTCTCAAACGCCGTGCCGTAGATACGCTGCAGCATCTTGTTCTTCTCGCTGCCGCGCCAGTACGCGCCCGCGACGTTCATCAATTTCACGTTCTTGACCACGCCCGTGCTCTTGACGTGCGGACCGGCGCATAAATCGACGAAGTCGCCCTCGCGGTAGAAGCTGATCGTAGCGTCCGCGGGCAGGTCGCGGATCAGCTCGACCTTGTACGGCTCGCCGCGCTGTTCCATTAAGGCAATCGCCTCGGCCCTGGGCAGCTCGAACCGCTCGAGCGGCAGGTCCTCGCGCGAGATGTTCTCGATCTCCTTCTCGATGTGCGCAAGGTCCGCCGGCGAGAACGGTTCCGGCGCGTCGAAGTCGTAGTAGAAGCCGTTCTCGATCGCGGGGCCGATCGCGAGCTTGATGTCCGGGTACAGGCGTTTGACCGCGTGCGCGAGCAGGTGCGACGCCGTGTGCCGGTACGCCCAGCGGCCGTTCTCGTCGTCGAACGTAAAGAACTTGATCGCGTGGTCGCCGTGGAGCGGCCGAAACGCGTCGGAATGCGCGCCGTCGACGCTGCACGACAGCGTCGCCTTCGCCAGCCGCGGGCTGATCGCCGCCGCAATCTCCAGCGGCGTGCTGCCGTCCGGAAATTCGCGCGTTCCGCCGTCGGGGAATGTGATGATCATGGGTATCTCCTCCTTGCTTTTCCCTTACAAAAAAATAAAAACGCCCCTGGACATTGTCAGGGACGATCGGCTCTTTTCGCCGCACCGCGGTTCCACCCGGTTTCGCGCCGGCAAAAAGCGGCGCGCGCTCTTTCCGCTGTATCGGGCGGGCCCGGTCCCGTCGTCGGGCGGTCTTCGCGGCGCATGGCCGCCGCGCTTTCAGCTACTGCGCGGCTCTCTTTCGGCTTTTGCGTTCGTTCCGCTACTGCTTCCCAAGTCGTTCGGAATCATGCTTAGTATACCACACGCGCCGCGGTTGTCAATGCGGGGAAGGGAAACGGGGAACGGGAAACGGGAAACGGGAAACGGGAAACGGGGAAGGGGAACGTTGGAGGCTCCGCCTCCAAACCTCTGCCAAAGGGGGAAACCCCCTTTGGAAACCCAACT
>CAZIRB010000121.1:4894-6026 GCA_964541695.1 uncultured Oscillospiraceae bacterium | reverse complement strand
TCGTCGCTTATGCGCGGATTATATATTATGCCGCCGAAACTGTCAAGGTGAATTTGCGTTGCCAAACCGGAGATTTTGTGTCATAATTCAGTGAACCATCCCATTTGCTTTGGAGATTACGGCGATGACGCTTTTTCAGCATACAAAAAGCATCCTTCTGCGCTCCGCGCTCGCGTTCCTCGCGTTTTTGATCGTGGGGTTCTTGCTCGTCACGCTCGCGTACGCAATCCCGAACCGCCTGATCACGGAAAACGCGAACAGGTCTATCGAGATGATCAAGAACGAGTACCAAAACGACCCGGCGCGCGAATGGTCCGGCATGTTCGACGAGACCGCCAACACGATCAACTACGGCTGCGACCGCAAATGGATGCGCCGCGCGATCGTCGACGATCCGGCGCTCAGCGCGCTCGAAGCGGCCATGAGCGTCAACGACTACACGCGCTACTGGCACGGCTACCAGGTGTTCGTGCGGCCCATGCTCGTGCTCGGCACCTACGAGGGCATGGTGTACGTCAGCGTGTTCTGCTATCTTGCTCTGCTGCTGCTCTGCTTTGCCGGGATCAAAAAGCGGCTCGGCGCGCCGTACGCGTTCTCGTTCTTCTTCGCGCTGTACTGGGTGCGCATATTCGCCACGAGCGTCTGTTTAAATAATTCCGGCTGCTTCCTCTCCGCGATGGCGCTGACGCTTGCTGTGCTGCATTACGCGGACACCGGGAAGGAGTGGCTGCTGTACCCGCTGTTTTTGCTTGCGGGCATGTTCGTCAACTATATCGACGTATTGACCGCGCCGCTCGTCTCGCTCGGGCTGCCGCTTTCGGTCCTGCTCCTTTGCAAGCTCAACAGCGATAAACCCGCGACGCTGCGGGACACGTTCGTCGCCACCGTGTCGCTGCCCGCGTTCTGGGGCTTTGGCTACGGCGTGTTCTGGGCGGCAAAATGGCTCATCGCCTCCGTCGTGCTCGGCCGCAACGTCATATCCGACGCGGTCGGCCAGGCGGAGTTCCGCATCGCGGGCGACGCGCTGCACGCGACCACGCCGATCGATGCAATCATCGCAAACCTCGCCGTGCTGACGCCCGACGGCCGTCCGGCAAAAATGGCGCTCCTGTTTTTGTGCGCGCTCGCCGTA
>CAZIRB010000121.1:2603-4794 GCA_964541695.1 uncultured Oscillospiraceae bacterium | reverse complement strand
ACGATGCTGATCGACTACTTCGGGCTGATCCTCCTCGTCGACGTGCTGGGCGGCAGCGAGGAACACATGAAGTACATCACGACGCTCGTCGTCGTGATCATCAACTACCTGTTCGGCAAATTCCTGGTGTTCCGCAAGGACGGCGCGGCAAGCGAATAGAAGGAGGCGCGGACGAATGATTTCCGTAGTGATTCCTGCCCTGAACGAGGAGGACGCCATCTCGTCGACCGTGTCGGAAGCTCGCGCCGTGCTCGACAAGGCGGGCTACACGGGGTACGAGATCATCATCGTCAACGACGGCTCGAGCGACCGGACCGCGGAGGTCGCCGAGGCCTCTGGCGCGGTCGTGCTGACGAACCCGCACAACATGGGCTACGGCTTTTCGCTCAAGCGCGGCATCGCGGCGGCCAAGAACGAATTGATCGCGATCACCGACGCCGACATGACCTATCCGTTTGAATATGTGATCCCGATGATCGAGGAAAAGAAGAAGGGCTTCGACCTCGTCGTCGGCGCGCGCACGGGCGAGCACTACCGCGAGTCGTTCTTTAAGATGTTTCTGCGGCGCGTACTGCGCTTCTTCGTCGAGTTCGTCACCGGCCGCAAAATACCGGACATCAACTCGGGCCTCCGCGTATTCGACCGTGGCACCGTCATGCGGTACTTCGACCGGCTGTGCAATACGTTCAGCTTCTCGACCTCGCAGACGCTGGCCTACATGATGACGGCCAAATTCGTCCGGTACGTCGACATCCCCTACCACGCGCGCAAAGGCCGCTCGAAAGTCAAGATGCTCCGCGACTCGCTGAAAACCTTGCAGTACATCACCGAGGCCGCGGTCTACTACAACCCGCTCAAGATATTCATGCTGATGACGCTCGCCATGCTCGGCCTGGGCCTTGCGGGCCTGCTGATCCGCTTTCTCTTCGGCTCGCACGGCGGCACGACGCTGTTCATCTTCTCGCTGATTGCCTCCGTGATCGTGTTCTGCTTCGGGCTGCTTGCGGTGCTGCTCAAGCAGATTATGGACAGCGGAAATAAGGACGGCCGCTGACAAGGCGGGTACAATCGATATTAACGGGGCGCGGCCGCCGGAATTCCGGCGGCCGCGCTTTGTCGTTGCCTGTTTTCGTTTACTCGATCGGAACCTTCTTGCCTTCGGGGATTTGCGGCTGCGCCTTGGGCAGGCTCAGCTCGAGGATGCCGTTCTCGTACTTGGCCGAGATGCTGTCCGCGGCGATTCCGGAGATGTCGAAGCTGCGCGAGTACGAGCCGTAGTGCCGCTCGCGGCGGACGTAGTTCTTCTTGGTCTCCTCCTCGTTCTGCTCGTGCACGGCGCGCACGGTCATGCATTCGCCGTTGATGTCGATGCTAATGTCCTCCTTGGCAAAGCCCGGCAGTTCGGACCGCAGCACGTACTTGTCGCCGACGTCCTCAATATCCGTCCGGAAGGCGGAAGTGATGGTCGGAAACCCGTTGAAAAAGTCCTTCTCAAACTCGTCGAGAAACCGTTCCAACCCGTGCTGACGACGATATGGCGTCATCGCATACATACCCATGATCAAAACCTCCTCTTTCCATGTTTTACTATCTATTTTGCTTCGTTTTCGGGGGGTTATCCTTGTTTGGGATGCGCCTCCCAACCGACAAGCATAGGGTAGCATACGATTGTTGCAAAAATTTGAAACGGCTGTAATCGAAATGAAAAATTTAGCACTCAATGGTACCGAGTGCTGATAACAGGGGCAATCTTCCGTCAGTCAGGCGTCCTTTTCTTCCAACAATGGCGCAGAAGCGGCGCGGAAACCTGGCCGTCTCCGCCGCCGCAAAGCCCAAGCTATTTGGGTTTATCCGGGTCCATGGGCTTGGTCACCGGGCCGCCCCTTTATGCTTGCGTCTGCGCAAACGGTTCCTGCCGCCCGCCTTGGATCGGGCCGGCGGACAGCCGGCGCCGCTGCGCGTTGCGCCATCGCAAATAGACGATCTTCGCGGCGACGCCGCGCGGCACAAGCGCGCCGAGCACGCGCAGCGCGCCGTTCATCAGCCCCGGCACGTAGAGCGCCCGCCCCGCGAGCACGCGGTCGATCGTGTGCCGCGTCAACTTCTCCAGGCCGTTCGACGTGGCGCTGCCCATCAGCCCCTGCGCGGCGATGCCGGACATGGCCGACTCGGTCGTCGCAAGCCCGCCCGG
>CAZIRB010000121.1:0-2503 GCA_964541695.1 uncultured Oscillospiraceae bacterium | reverse complement strand
CCGATCGACTCCGCGTCGCGGCACAGGAAGCCGCCCTCGTAGTCCATGCCCGCCACGTTGATCAGCATGTCGATCTGAAACGGCAGGGCGCGCACGTACGCGAGCAGCTCGCCGAGCCCGCCGCCGTCGGTGATGTCGCAGGCCAGTATGTGCGCGGCGCGCCCGAACCGGCGCCGGATGCCTGCGCGGATGCCCGCAAGGCCCGCCGCGTTGATGTCGGTTAACAGCAGGTTGTAGCCGCGCCTGGCGCACTCAACGGCGAACGCGCGGCCTAAGCCCCCCGCCGCGCCCGTGATCAGCACGTTCATATAGCCGCCTCCGTTTCGGGCAGGCCGCAGAGCGTTTCGCTCAGCGCGTACAGCCGGTCGGCGTTGCCGCGGCCGACCTCCGCGCTGTACGGCTCGGGGCGGCAGTGCCCGAAATACAGGCCCGCAGGCGGCTCGCTTTCATTCAACAGGTAGCCATAGGTCCTTGCGGCCGTCTCGGGCGGCGCGCCGCCGCGGCGGCGCAGCTTCCAGATAAAGTCCACGAGCCAGCCGGTCTTTTTGCTGCCGATGCCCGTGTTGACGAGCCCCAGGTCGACGCAGTACGCCGATACGCCTTCGCGCCCAAACCGCTCGTTCAGCGCGAACGCGGTCAGAAGGTTGCACAGCTTCGACTGCTTGTAGGCAAGCAGCGGATGGTAGCGCTTTTGGAACATCGGGTCGTGCCAGCGCATCTTCATATGCTTGTGGGACTGGCTCGCCGTAAACAGCACGCGCCCGCCCGCGTTTTTTAGGTACGGCAGGAGCCTATGCGTCAGCAGAAAGCCCGCCAGGTGGTTCAGCGCGAACTGCTGCTCGTAGCCCTCGTCGGTCGTCATGTACCAGCTGCGCACGCAGCCCGCGTTGTTGACGAGGCCCCACAGCCGCCCGCCGAACCGCTCGTCGAGATACGCCGCGACCTCGTCGGCTACGCGCAACACGTCGCGCTGCTGCAAAAGGTCGCCGGAGAAGAACGCTAGGTCCGCGTCCGCGCGCTTTTTTAGCAGCGCGTCCCGCGCGCTCAGGCAATGCTCCGCGCAGCGGCCGACCGCCAGCACGGAATAGCCGCTCCCAAGAAGCAGGCCGCAGACGGCAAGCCCGATGCCCGACGTCGCGCCCGTCACGACGATCGCCCTTTTCTCAGCCGACATACCCGAACCACCCCCACACGTGCCAGAACTCCAGGCTGCCCGCGGCCAGCGCCATCGGCACATACGCTACGGTGAAAAACGCCACGAACGCGATCAGCGAGGCGAGCGTAACGTGGCGCAGCCGGCGCCGCGCGCGCCCCTGCGCAAGCGGGAACAGCGCGTACGGCGGCTGCTTGCGGCCGGTCAGCGCGGACCTGTGCCAGCGGGCGAACGACGCGCCAAGCTTCCTGACAAACAGGAAACAATAAACCGTCAGAATCCAGAACAGCACGCCGAGCGCGATGACGGAAACGCCCAGCAAAATGCTCGGCAAGCGCGGGATATACGTGATCACCTGGACCTGGGCGGGAAACAGCGGCCCGGCGATCAGATTGACGCCGAGCGCCGCGAACGCGAGCGATGCCACGGCCAGCGCGGCAACCCAGACGTAGCCCACAAGGAACAGCGGCCCGATCACAATATCGGCAAATGCGAGTCCGATCCACCGCCAAAGCCGCGCGCGCGGCCTGGTCTCCTGCCCGCCCGCCGCATATTCGGCGGCCAGCTCCCGCACGTCGCCGAGCTTTGTTGCGATCTCGTCCTCCGTATAGCCGTCCGCGAGCTTATGCGCGAAGTGTTCCTCGTATTCCGCGACGATCTCGTCGATATCCGGCACGCGGTTTGCCTGTAAACCCTGTTTCAGTTCCATTAAAAACGTCTGCTTATTCATCTTCGTCCTCCCCAGACAGCAGATTTTCCACCGTTTTGATAAACGCGAGCCATTCGGCGCGCTCCCGTTCGTACAGCGCGCGGCCGGTTTTCGTGATCGAGTAATATTTGCGCGGCGGCCCGCCGCTCTCCTCCGAAAGATAGGTCGTCACGTAGCCGTCGCCCTTGAGCTTGCGCAGCAGCGGATACACCGTGCCGTCGGCAATCTCGATGCGGCGGGACAGGTATTCCGAGATATCGTAGCCGTAGCGGTCCTTTTTCGTCAGCATGGACAGTACGCACAGGTCCAGAACGCCCTTCTTGTACTGGCTGTTGATGGCGCATCCCTCGCTTCCACTGTGGATGTTTTACAGTACTGATTATAATTTAATAGTATGCGGCTGTCAATAGATGTTGCGGATAAATTTTGATGGAATACGCCGGGTGTGTTTGAAGTGAATAAAAAGGCGGCGGAGCTTCTCCTACCGCAGAGTATTGAAAAAAGACTGTTGAAGCCATCCTTCGAATCGTCCCGGAACAAGGCCTCCCAGCGAATGGGTTTCCAAAGGGCGTATCCCTTTGGTGGGGGCCGAAGCTGAGCGCCGCCTGTGGCGGGTCAAGCGAAGCGCAGGCCCAGTGAGC
>CAZIRB010000120.1:0-6032 GCA_964541695.1 uncultured Oscillospiraceae bacterium | reverse complement strand
TCGGCCCTTTGGCGATGGCTTGGAGGCAGAGCCTCCAACGTTCCCTCTCGCGGGGCTCCGCCCCCGAACCCCCGCCAAAGGGGGAGACCCCCTTTGGAAACCCATGGAAAAAGCGCCGAGCAGTTCGGGTTTCCAAAGGGCCTCCGGCCCTTTGGCGGGTGTTTGAGGGCAGGGCCCTCAACGTTCCCTTTTGGGGGACGGAGTCCCCAACAGACCCTCCCGCTTCCCCTCCCCCAACACAAAACACCGCCGGGGCGGACCCCGGCGGTTGCTGTTTCCTGTAGGGAGGACCCGCCTCGGTATGAACCGTTGGCGGCAGGATGGGAAGCTGCGCGGCGGTTTGACCCGCCCCGCTTCGGACGCGCCCGGAGCGACCAGCCGCGTAAGGAACCCCTGCCGCGCCGATGGGGCGAGGCCGCCGGCTTCCCGAGAGGGCTGCGGGCCGGCTTGGCGCCGACCCGCGTGCCCATCCAGTTACATACTATGCAACGAACGGAATTTGTGCTTGTGTATTCTGGGTTTTTCCCATTACTGTTTGGAGAAACTTTCCTTCGTCACGCCGCACAGCGGGCAGACATAATCGTCGGGGAGGTCCTCCCACTTCGTGCCGGGCGCGATTCCGTTCTCCGGCTCCCCCGCGGCCTCGTCGTACACATAGCCGCAGACATCGCATACGTATTTGTCCATCGTCATGCCTCCTTTATGCGTTATTCCCCATCGAGCGCGCGATCTCGTCCGCCAGCGCGGCGAGCGCGGACGCCGTGTCCGCGTTCGGCGCGGACGGTATCGAAACCGTTTGCTCGAGTATGGTCATGCGTTTTAGCAGCGCAAGCTTCTCGCGCATACTTTTGCCCGCGGTCGGCGCCCAGGTGCCGTTCTCGATCACGGCGACGGTGCGGTTCTGGAAGTTGTGCGCGGCAAGGTCTAAGAGCAGGTTCTCCATGCTGATGAACACGCCCGCGTTATAGGTCGGGGCCGCAAAGACGATGTGGCTGCAGCGGAACGCCTCGGCCACGATATACGACGCGTGCGTGTACGACGTGTCGAGCAGCGCGATGTTCCTGATCCCGCGCTCGGCAAGGTCGCGCGCGAGGATGTCAACAGCGTTCTCCGTGTGCCCGTAGACCGATGCAAAGGCGATCAGGACGGCGGTCTCCTCCGGCTCGCAGGCGGCCCAGAGGCGGTATTTGTCGACATACCAGCCGATGTTCCCGCGCCAGACGGGCCCGTGCAGCGGGCAGAGCAGGCGGATGTCGAGCGCCTCGGCTTTCTTGAGCAGCGCCTGCACCTGCGGGCCGTACTTGCCGACGATGTTGGCGTAATACCTGCGCGAATCTGCGAGCCAGTCGCGCTCAAAGCGCACCTCGTCGGCGAACAGATTGCCGGACAGCGCGCCGAACGTGCCGAACGCGTCGGCGGAGAACAGCGTGCCGGTCTTTTCGTCGAACGCGACCATCACCTCCGGCCAGTGCACCATCGGCGCCATGTAGAACACGAACCGGTGGTGCGCGGTCTCGAGCGCGTCGCCCTCCTTCATCAATACGGCGCGGCCCTCCGCGTCGAACGTGAAGAAGCGGCGGATCATGGCCAGCGATTTGTCGTTGCACACGATTTTGACGGCAGGGTAGCGCAGCACGAGCTCGCCGAGCGTCGCGGCGTGGTCCGGCTCCATGTGCGTGACGACGACGTAGTCGAGCGGCCGGCCGGCCAGCCCGAACGCGAGGTTTTCAAAGAACACCGGCGCGACCGAGCGGTCCACGGCGTCGAACAGCACGGTCTTGTCGTCGAGCAGCAGGTACGAATTGTACGACATGCCGCGCGGAATCGGGTGCGCGCTCTCGAACAGCGCGAGCCGGCGGTCGCTGCCGCCCACGTAGAGGATATCGGGTGCGATGAATCTTGTGCAATGCATCGTTTGTACGCTCCGAACTGCGGTATTTTTATTATTATAGCATAAACGGCCGTTTTTCATAGCGCATTTTGGGCCGCGGTGATATAATATAAATCTATGTTCCCCATGCCGGACAAGCAGTTTTTGCCTGCCGCCGCGTATAAAACGGGAACAAAACCCGCGGCCGCGCGGCATACTAGTTCTATTCCGCAATACATGGAGGAGGTACCCTATGGAAACCTGTGCGATCGTCGGCGTCGATTGGGGCGACGAAGGGAAAGGGCGCATGATCGACCTCTTGGCGCGCGACTACGACATCGTCGTGCGCTACCAGGGCGGCTCCAACGCCGGGCACACCGTGGTCAACGAGTTCGGCAAGTTCGCGCTGAACCTGATCCCGTCCGGCATATTCCATAAGAACGTCGTCAACGTGCTCGGCAACGGCACGGTCATCGACCTCGAGCACCTCGTCGGCGAGATTCGAAAACTCCGGGCCGCGGGCATCGCCATCTCGCCGGAAAACCTGAAGATTTCCGACCGCGCGATCGTCGTGTTTCCGTTCCACAAGGCGCAGGACGCGCTCGAGGAGGCGCGGCTCGCCGACGCGAAATATGGCTCCACCAAGCGCGGCATCGCGCCGGTATACAGCGATAAATACCAGAAGAAGGGCGTGCAGCTCGGGGAGCTGCTCTATCCCGATGCGCTCGACGAGCGGTTAAAGGGCATCCTCGCGTGGAAGAACCTCACGATCGCGGGCGTGTACGGTGAGAAGCCGTTTGAATTTGCCGACATGAAGGCCTGGCTCGACACGTTCGGCGGCGAGCTTCTCCCCTATATCTGCGACGCGGGCGAGTTCATCCGCGCGTCCTATCACGCGGGGAAGAAGATTCTGTTCGAGGCGCAGCTCGGCACGATGCGCGACATCGACTTCGGTATCTACCCCTACACGTCGTCGAGCTCGCCGCTGGCTGCGTACGCGCCCATCGGCGCGGGCGTGCCGGACATTAAGGTGGACAAGGTGGTCGGCGTGGTCAAGGCGTTCTCGACCTGCGTGGGCGAGGGCCCGTTTGTGTCCGAATGGTCCGGCGAGCAGGCGCACCTTCTGCGCGAGGCGGGCGGCGAGTACGGCGCGGCGACCGGCCGGCCGCGCAGGGTCGGCCCGTTCGACCTCGTCGCGACGCGCTACGGCCTCAAGATACAGGGCGTGTCCTGCGTGGCGCTGACCAAGCTCGATACATTGGGGTACCTTCCCGAGATCCCGGTCTGCACCGGCTACGAGATCGATGGTGTGGTCACCGAGGAGTTCCCGTTTACGCCGCTATTGGCGCGCGCCAAGCCCGTGTACGAAACGCTGCCGGGCTGGAGCGAGCCGATCTCGCACATCCGCAAATTTTTCGACCTGCCCAAGGCCGCGCAGGACTACGTGCTCTACCTTGAAAAGCGCATGGGCCGCCCGATCGCCTACGTGTCCGTCGGCCCGAACCGCGAGGAGATCATCTACCGATGAGCGGGCGGCGCGAAGCATACGAGAGCCCGCTTTCGTCGCGCTACGCGTCGGAAAAGCTGCTCGCGCTATTCTCCGCCCGAACGCGCGCGGTCACGTTCCGCAGGCTCTGGACCGCGCTCGCGCGCGCCGAGCACGCGCTCGGCCTGCCCGTAACCGGCGAACAGGTCGCGGCGCTCGAGGCGCACATCACCGATATCGACTTCGACGCGATCGAGGCGCGCGAGCGCGTCGTGCGCCACGACGTGATGGCGCACATCCACGCCTACGGGCTCGCCGCGCCCGAGGCCGCGCCGATCATTCACCTCGGCGCGACCAGCTGCTTTGTAACCGACAACGCGGACCTGATTCTGTACCGCGACGCGCTTATCCATATCCGCGCGGAGCTGCTCGGCGCGGTTCAGAACCTTGCGGCGTTTGCCGAGAAATACCGCGCGCTGCCGACGCTCGGGTACACGCACCTGCAGCCCGCGCAGCCCGTGACCGTGGGCAAGCGCGCCGCGCTCTGGGCGCAGGACCTGCTCTTTGACCTGACCGAGATCACGCGGCTGATCGAAACGATGCCGTTTCTCGGCTGCCGCGGCACGACCGGCACGGAGGCGAGCTTTCTCGAGCTGTTTGCCGGCGACGGGGTTAAGATCGACCGCATGAACGCGATGCTCGCCGCCGAGTTCGGCTTTGCCGCCCTGTTCCCCGTCTCCGCGCAGACCTATCCGCGCAAGCTCGACTCACGCATCCTTTTCGCGCTCTCCGGCGTCGCCGAGAGCTGCTATCGCTTTGCGGGCGACATCCGTATCCTGCAGCACCTCGGCGAGATCGAGGAGCCGTTTGAAACAAACCAGGTCGGCTCGTCCGCGATGGCCTACAAGCGCAACCCGATGCGTTCCGAGCGCATCTGCTCGCTGGCGCGCTACGTGATGGTCGACGCGCTCAACGCGCCGCTGACCGCCTCCGCGCAGTACCTCGAGCGCACGCTCGACGACTCCGCCAACCGCCGCATCGCGCTGCCCGAAGCTTTCCTCGCGGCCGACGCGGTCCTGCGACTCGTGCAGAACGTGTCCGGCGGGCTCGTCGTCAACGAGGCGGTCATTCAAAAGCATTTATCCGAGCATCTGCCCTTCCTCGCGACCGAGAACCTGCTCATGGAATCGGTCAAGCGCGGCGGCGACCGCCAACTCCTGCACGAGCGCATCCGCACGCACTCCATGGCGGCCGTGGCGCGCCTGCGCGCGGGCGAAAGCTGCGACCTGCTCGAGCGGCTCAAGGGCGACCCCGCGTTCCCGCTGACGAACGCCGAGATCGACGCGCTGCTCGATCCCGCCGCGTTCGTCGGCCGCAGCGCCGAGCAGGTCGACGCGTTCCTCGCTTTGCTGCCCGATCTGTCGGGCGCGGAAAAGGCCGAGGAGGTTGTGGTGTAGGGGGACGGGCGGGGGACGGGGAGACGTTGAGGGAAACGGGGAACGAGGAACGATGCGGGGCGCCGCCCCGCACCCTGCCAAGGGCCGAAGGCCCTTGGAACCCGTTCTGCTAGGCATGTTATTTGATATGTTTCCCATTTTGAACCTAGGAGAGGTGGTCGTTCTATTCGCTGGGTTTCCAAAGGGACGTGTCCCTTTGGCGGGGTGCAGGGGCGGGCCCTGCCGTTCCTTGCGGGGCGCTGCCCCCGCGCTTCTGAAGAAAGGAGCCTCTCCATGGCCGGCGCACTTGATTTTAAAAAAGCGTATCCCGATCTGTATCTGCCCAAAGCGAAGCCCGCGCTGATCGACGTGCCGGCGATGACGTTCATCGCGGTCGACGGCGATGGCGACCCGAACGAGGAGGACGGCTTGTTTTCTCACGCGGTGAACCTGCTGTACGGCCTGAGCTACACGATCAAGATGAGCAAGATGGGCGGCCGCGTCCCGGACGGCTATTACGAATACGTCGTGCCGCCGCTCGAGGGGCTGTGGCGGACAAAAAGCGGAGCGCCGGGCGAGCTGGACCTTTTGCATAAGGACGAGTTCGTGTTCACGGCCATGATCCGGCAGCCGGAGTTTGTCACGCAGGCGGTGTTCGACGCGGCCGGCGAAACCGTGCTGAAAAAGAAGGGCCTCGACCCCGCCGGCGCGCGGCTGATGTCGTATGCCGAGGGGCTCTCCGTACAGTGCATGCACACCGGGCCCTACGACGCCGAGCCCGCGACCATGGCGCGCATGTACGCGTTCATCGGGGAAAACGGGCTTGCCGCCGACTATTCCGACGCGCGATGGCATCATGAAATCTATCTCGGCGACCCGCGTAAAACCGCGCCGGAGAAGCTGCGCACCGTGCTGCGCATACCGGTAAGGCGCACGTAACAGGGGAATGGGATTGGCACGAATCGTGTGAAATTAACGCGCCGCGGGCAAGCCCGCGGTGCGTTTATATTCTATGCAGATGACGAAAGCCGTTGAGGGCTCCACTTCGCGGACCACAGTTCGCAATGGTCGCACACGCCCTTTTGGACCTGTGCTCCCTTGCTCACTGGGCTTGCGCCTCGCTTCATCTGCCGCAGGCGGCGCTCAGCTTCAGCCCCCTCAAACACCCGCCAAGGGCCTTAAGCCCTTGGAACCCGCAGGAATAAATCGGGATCCCGTTGGGTTTCCAAAGGGATCCCAT
>CAZIRB010000119.1:4596-6063 GCA_964541695.1 uncultured Oscillospiraceae bacterium | reverse complement strand
GCCCAAAGGGCTGCTTTTGATTTGCATTTCCACGGGCTCCCAAAGAAAGCC
The DNA here is from genome assembly GCA_964541695.1 of uncultured Oscillospiraceae bacterium. Lineage (GTDB taxonomy): Bacteria > Bacillota > Clostridia > Christensenellales > CAG-138 > CAZKGE01. Next base: position 6,012 of record CAZIRB010000119.1, on the reverse strand, counting down.
GAAGCTGGGCGCCACGGTTCCGGCTGTTCTTCGCGTAAATCTTTTTAGCAGTTCTGCAGAGGGAAAGCGGAGGTACGATGAGGGTTCCGCTTCGCGCCACAGTTTGCAATGGTCGCGGCGCGTTGCGGCTAAAGCCGCAGCCTTCCGCTTCCTTGCCACTGCGCCTGCGCCTCGCTTTATCCGCCACGGCGGCGCTCGGCTTCGGCCCCTATCCCCCGCTTCTTTTCTTAAAAAAAGAAGCAAGAGATGCGCAAAACTGCTGTTTTGGAATGGGCTTTAAAAGGGAAAGACGCCAACCCTGCAAATTCCTGCGGGTTTCCAAAGGGATTTCATCCCTTTGGCAGGAGCTCGTGGGCAGCGCCCTCAACGTTCTCTATGCGAGGCCGAAGCCCTCTATTTTATGTTCGCCGCACACTCGCTGCCCGTGCCGAGCAGCATGGCCAGCCCGTGCTCGAGCGCGGGCAGTATGGGCTCGAGGTTCTCGCGGACCGCGCGAGGGCTGCCGGGCAGGTTGACGATCAGCGTTTTGCCGCGGATGCCGGCCGCCGCGCGCGAGAGCATCGCGCGGCTTGTCTTCTGCAGGCTGTAAAAACGCATCGCCTCGGGAATGCCCGGACAGAGGCGCGAACAGACCGCGATCGTTGCCTCGGGCGTGATGTCGCGCGCGGCAAAACCCGTGCCGCCCGTCGTGGCGACGAGATTTACTTGATATTCGTCCGCGCAGCGGATCAGCGCTTCCTCAATCAGCGCGCGCTCGTCCGGCACGATCTCGACGCCACGCACGGCGTACCCCGCGTCGGCGAGCAGCCCCATCAGCAGCGGGCCGGACTCGTCCGCACGCTCGCCCGCGTATCCCTTGTCGCTTACGGTGATGACGGCAGCGGTCAGCATAATCTTTCCCCCTCGGAACACAGAATTGGGGACAGCTTTGGAACGCAAAATGAACTCCCTAAACGCCTTTCTTTTGCAGGGGTTTCACCCCTGCACCCGACCAAGGGCCGAAGGCCCTTGGAACCCGGCGTAAATCTCCAAATGAGTTCCCCCTCCACCCCACACCCTTCCCTGGGTTTCCAAAGGGGGTTTCCCCCTTTGGCGGGGTTGCAGGGGCAGCGCCCCTGCGAAAACGGGGTTGCAGGGGCAGCGCCCTCGCAAAAGCGGCGTTGCAGGGGCAGCGCCCCCGCAAAAGCCCCCGTTAAAAACGTCCCCACCGCCGCCCTTACCCGCGTTCCTCCCTAAAACACAGGATAGCATCCTCGGGCAGCACGACGCAAGCCTCCCCGCCCGCAACAAACGGACAGGGCGCGTCCTTAGGGAGCTCCATGCGCAGGCGGCTGCGCATATGCGCGCCCGCACCCTTTGGCAGGAGCGTCACGACGCGCGTTTCGACGTCCTCGGTCACGCGCTGGACGGTGCAGC
>CAZIRB010000119.1:0-4496 GCA_964541695.1 uncultured Oscillospiraceae bacterium | reverse complement strand
AGCTCCTGCTCGAGCTGCCAGCGCAAGTGGTTGTCCAGCGCGGAGAACGGCTCGTCGAGCAGCAATGCGCGGGGATTCGTGGCGAGCGCGCGCGCGAGGGCGACGCGCTGCTGCTGGCCGCCGGAGAGCTGATGCGGGTACAGACCCGCCTGCGCGGTGAGGCGGTACGCGGCAAGCAGCGCCGCGGCCTGTTCGGCGCGGAGTTTGCGGTCGCGCACGTGCATCAGGCCCGTTTCGATGTTCTTTGCCGCGGTCATGGTCGGAAACAGCGCGTAGTTCTGAAACAGATACCCGACGCCGCGCCGCTGCGGCGGCAGGTTGATGCCGCGCCTGGAATCGAACAGCACCGTGCCGTCGAGCTCGATATGCCCGCGGTCAGGCCTGACGACGCCGGCAATGCAGCGCAGCGTCAGGCTCTTGCCGGAGCCGGACGCGCCGAACAGGCTCAGCACGCCGCCGTTTGCCGAGAACGCGACGTCCAGCGTAAAGTCCCCGTAGCGCTTGGTAAGCTCGACCGTCAGCGCCATAGCAGCCCTCCCGCGGAGCGCTTGTCGTCCCTGTATTTTGTCTCGAGGAGGTTCACCGCAACGAGCACCGCAAACGAGATGGCGAGGTTAATCAGCACCCAGCGGTAGGCGAGCGCGTCGTTGCCTTCACGCCAGAGCTGGTACACGGTCGTCGACACCGTGGCCGTGCGGCCCGGGATATAGCCGGACACCATGCTGGTCGCGCCGTACTCGCCGAGGCTGCGCGCAAACGCGAGCACCGTGCCGGCCAGTATCCCCTGCTTGCACGAGGCCATGCGGATGCGCCAGAAGATATACGCGTTGGATAGGCCCAGCGTTTTTCCGGCATAGGCGAGCGTCTCGTCGAACGACTCGAACGCGCCGCGCGCCGTGCGGTACATCAGCGGCAGCGCGACGATGGTCGTGGCGAAGATGGCGGAATACCAGGCCATGGTCAGCTTCGTGCCGAACAGCGTCAGCACGGCCGCGCCGACGGGGCCTTTCGGGCCGATCGTCTTGAGCAGGAAAAAGCCCACGACGGTGGGCGGCAGCACGAGCGGCAGCGTAAAGATACAGTCCAGCACGCCCTTCACCAGCCGCGGCGCACGCGACACGTAATAGGCAAAGAAAATGCCCAGAAAGAACGTGATGCCCGTCGAGATCAGCGCGATCCGTACGGAATTATACAGCGGAAACAGGTCCAATTTCTCTCCCCCAAAACATCGAATATCCGCCGGCCGCAGAAAAAGCGCGTGCGGCCGGCGGCGCGAAAGGAACAGGGCTACTTTGTGGGGATCGTAAAGCCGATCCGCTCGAACACGGCCGAGCAGGCGTCGCTCTTGAGATATTCCGCAAACGCCTCGGCGGCGGCCTGGTTCCTCGTGATGTTCAGGATCGCGGCCGGGTAGGTGATGGCCTTGTGGCTGCCCTCCGGGGCGGAGGCCACGACGGTGACGCCCGTCGCGGTCGCGGCGTCCGTGCTGTACACGACGCCGCAGTCCACGCTGCCCGCCTGCACCTGAGAAAGCACTTCCTTCACGTTCGTGCCGAAGCTGATCTTCTTGTCCGCGTTCAGCTGGTCCCAGAGGCCCAGGTTCGTATAGATCTCCTCGGCGTACTGGCCGACCGGCACGTCGGAGTTGCCGAGCGCGATCAGCGCGACCTTGTCGGTCGCCGCGTCGGTAAAGTCCGCAATGCCCTTATCGGAGCCCTCGGGCACGATCAGCACGACCTTGTTGGACACGATGTTGAAGCGCGAACCCGGAAGCACGAAGTCGAGGCCCTCGGTGTTGACCGCGGCGTCGGCCGTGATGTCAAGCTCGTTCATCTGCTTCTGGCCGGCGGAGATGAAGATGTCGCAGTCCGCGCCCTCCTGAATCTGGGTCTTGAGCGTGCCGGACGAGTCGAAGTTGTAGGTGATCGTCACGTTCGGGGCGACCGCCTTGTAGTTTTCGGCGATTTCGTTCATCGCCTCGGTCATGCTCGCCGCGGCGAACACGACGAGCTCCACGGGCTCGGCGGCGGGCTCGGGCGTGGGCTCGGCCGTGGGTTCCGCGGTCGGGGCGGCGGTCGGCGCGGGTTCGGGCGCGGGGGCGGGGGCCGCGCAGCCCGCGGCAAAGAACGCGGCCATCAGCAGGGAGAGAAACAGGGCGGCCGTTTTTTTCATGGTATCGGGGGTTCTCCTTTCAAACGCGCCGGAACCGCAAATCGCTTTACGGCGGCGCGAGTTATCCGAATCGTTATTTCCCAAACGCGCAGTTCGGGTAAATGCAGGTCGGGCAGTTTAAACACAGCCCGCCGTTGCCAAGCCTCGACAGGTCCGATTTCTGCGTGCGGATACCCGCCGCGATCCTCGGCAGCACGACGTCGAAAATCGTCCTCTTGGCGTACATCACGCAGCCCGGCAGGCCCATGACCGGCACGCCGTCATCATAGTAGCCGAGCAGGAACATCGCGCCCGGCAGCACCGGCGCGCCGTACGTCACAATGTCCGCGCCGCTTGCGCGGATCGCCGCCGGCGTGCGGTCGTCGGGATCGACGCTCATGCCGCCCGTGCACACGACCACGTCCACGCCGCTTGCGCGCACGTCGTGGATCGCGGACACGATGTGCTCCATATCGTCGTCCGTCATGCGGTGGCAGACGGTCTCGATGCCGTAGAACGCGAGCTTGTCGACGACGACGGGCGTGAATTTATCCTCGATCAGGCCCTTATAGACCTCGCTGCCGGTCGTGACGATACCCGCCTTCATCGCGCGGAACGGATGCAGCGACAAAAGCGGCTCGCTCCCCGCGATTTCTTCGGCCGCCTCGAGCTTACGCCTGTCGATGATGAGCGGGATCACGCGCGTGCCGCAGAGCTTGTCGCCCTGCTCGACCGCGCAGCCGCCGCGCCTGGTTGCGATCATGATCTCGTCGAGCGCGTTGATTTCGTCGAGCCGCGCGCCGTCCACAAAAAACAGCCCGCGTTCCTCGGCAAACAGCTCGATCTTGCCCTCCTTGATCTCGCCGCGGCGCATATGCGGGCCCTCGCACAGCGCGGCGAGGCGCTGGGCGGCCTCGTTCTCGTGCAGCGTATTTTCGTCCACTTCCCAGACGTAGAGGTGCTCCTTGCCCATCGAGAGCAGCATCGGGATGTCGTCCTCGGTCACGACATGCCCCTTGCGGAACTGTGCGTCCTTCATCTGCCCCGGCACGATGCGCGTCAAATCGTGGCAAAGCACGTGCCCCACGGCGTTCTTTGTCTCGATCAATTTCATAAAGAAAACTCCCCCTGACGGTTATCAAGGGGAGTATATCATTATACTTTTAAAAAAACAACGATTATTTGATTTTTTTATGGACCTTCGACAATGATTTCGTCACCGATATGGATCGTGCCCGGCGTCAGCACTCTTACGAATATGCCCTCGAGCGGCATGACGCATTTGCCGACCTTACGGTAGATCTCGCAGTGCTGATGGCACTCCTTGCCGATCTGCGTGACCTCGGTCAGGCAGGGACCAAGCCGCAGCTTCGTGCCGACCGGCAGCGAATATAGCTCGATACCCTCGGTCGTGATGTTCTCCGCGAACATACCGGGTACGAGTGCGCCTGCGCCAATGGCGATCATCCTGTCGATGCTTTCCCGCCCGAGCAGGCTGATCTGCCGGTGCCAGTTGCCGGCGTGCGCGTCGCCCACGATGCCGAAGTCGGCGCGCAGCTCCGCGCTCTCGGCCGGCTGCTTGAACGTCCCCTTGCGGGGGCTTGTGTTGATCGATACGATGCTCGCCATGTATTTTATTACCCTCCGATTCGGCTCATGTCGCGCGCGGCGGTGAACGCGCCGTCGAAGCCGTGCGTCTCGGGCTTGTTCCAGATCGCGCTTCGGATGCGCTTAAGCAGCATGTCATCGTCGCCGCTTGCAAGCGCGTCCTTGAGCGGCACTTCGGCATTGTCGCCGAGGCAGGGCCGCAGCATGCCGTCGCTCATCACACGCACGCGGTTGCAGTCCTTGCAGAACTTATGCGACACCGGGCTGATCAGCCCCACGCGGCCGATATAGCCCGCGACATGGTAGTCGCGCGAGGGCTGGCCCGCGTACCGCGGCGGCAGCGGGGTAAGCTCCGGATGCAGATTCAATATTTCGCCGCCGGTCACACGCTCGCCCGTGTGGTCCTCCGTTCCCAGCGGCATCAGCTCGATGAAGCGCACGTCGATCGGCCTGTCCTTGGTCAGCGCGATAAAGTCCGGGACCTCGTCGTCGTTCCGGCCGCGCATCAGCACGGCGTTGAGCTTGAGCGGCGAAAAGCCGGCATGAAGCGCCTCGTCGATCCCCGAGAGCACGAGCGAGAGCTCGCCGCCGCCCGTCAACTCCCGGTAGCGGTCCGCGCGCAGCGAGTCGACGCTGATGTTCAGCCGGTCGAGCCCCGCCTCGCGCAAGACCTTCGCTTTGCCGGGCAGGTGCTGGCCGTTCGTCGTCATGGCGATCTCCTCGATACCCGGCAGCGC
>CAZIRB010000118.1:0-6172 GCA_964541695.1 uncultured Oscillospiraceae bacterium | reverse complement strand
GCGCCTCGAATATCTCGTCCAGACGGCCGAGCGAGACGGACGCCTTGCCGAGGTCCGCGAGGATGCGGCCGAGCTGGCGCATGGGCCAGGTCAGCATGCCGGTGTACGTGGCAAACAGCGTCACGTTGCCGAGCGTGAAGCCGCTCGTCGCCGCGTAATGCACGCCCGCGCACAGGGACATGAGGATCTGGACGTATCCGGCCATGTCGGAGAAGCCCCAGTAGAAGCCGAGCAGCCGGATCAGCCGGTACGTTTTCTCGCGGAACGATGCGTTGAGCGCGGTGAACTTCTCGACCTGCGCGGCCTGCTGGCCGAACGCGCGCACAACGCGGATGCCGGTCAGGTCCTCCTGCAGAAATGTCGAGAGCTCGCCCTCGGCCTCGTCGGACGCCGTGAAGTATTTCTGCACGTACCGGAAGTACACAAACGAGCTGACCGTCAGCAGCGGCAGCACGGCGGTCGAGAAGATCGCCATCTTCACGTGGATCGAGTACATGACCGAGATGGCCACGGCGACCATGATGATCGTGCGTACGATCTCCATCAGCTGCACGGACACGAACCGGCGCACGGTCTCCACGTCCGACGAGCAGCGCTGCACGAGGTCGCCCGTGCTCGAATGCTTGTGGTAGTCGTAGGGCACGTCCTCGAGGTGGCGGTACAGCCGGTCACGCGTGCGCTTGGCCATTCCCTCGCACGCAAACGCGGTCTCGCGCCTGCGCCAGAACGCGAAAAAGGCGTTGAGCAGCGTAAACAGCATGAACGCGATCGCGCACAGGTACAGGTGCGACGAGAGGTACTCGCGCCCGCCGAGCGCGTCGAGCCAATGGCCCAGGAACGCGGGCATGCGGACGGCCGTGCCCTTGATGACGTAGTCGAGCGTGAAGCTCGTTACAAACGGCGCCGCGAACGAAGCCGCGGCCGCGAGGAACACGCTGACCGCGCCGACAATCAGATGCGGCCAGTATCCCTTGGTCAGCGAACCGATCAGCTTCCAGTTCGTTTTGCGGCGTACGGTGGGTTGGTTTTCTTTATTTTCCATACTATCCCTTTATATTTCTTGTCAGAGCATGTCCTGCGGGTTGATCTCGACGCAGGCAAACGTCTCGTTTCGACGCTCGCGCATAAATTCGTAGACAAACCGTATGACACGCGCGGTGTTCTCGGTGCGCAGGAGCTTAACGAGCACCTGGTACCGGTAATCGCGATTCTTCCGCCTTACCGGGGCGGGGGAGGCCGAGATCAAAAGCAGGTCCCGGTCCGCATCCTTGCCGAGCAGGGCGCGAATTTCGGCTTCGAGCGCAGTTCCGCAGCTTTCGCCGGAGGCAAACACCTGCTGTTCGTCCGGTCCCGTAAACAGGACGCGCAGGTAGAGCGAAAACGGCGGGAACAGCGCCTTTTGCCGTTCGAGCAGCTCGTAGCGGAAGAATCCCTCGTAGTCGTGGCTTTTGGCGAAGCGGATCGCGGGGTGATTCGGCGAGTAGGTCTGTATCACCACGCGGCCGGGGGAGCTGTCGCGCCCCGCGCGGCCCGCCACCTGCGTCAAAAGCTGAAACGTGCGCTCCGTGCTGCGGTAGTCCGGGAAGCGCAGCATGCTGTCGGCGGCAACCACGCCGACGAGCGTCACGTTGGGGAAGTCCAGGCCCTTTGCGATCATCTGCGTGCCGATGAGGAGTTGCGCCTCCCCGGAGGCGAACGACGCAAGTATCGTCTGCGCGTCGTTCTTGCCGCGCACCGTGTCCGTGTCCATGCGCAGCGCGTTGACCCCGGGAAAGAGCTTCTTTGCCTGCTCCTCCACCTGCTCGGTGCCGATGCCGAAGTACTTGATGAACGGTTTTTTACAGCTCGGGCACACGCGCGGGACATTCTTGCTGTTGCCGCAGAAGTGGCACTCCATGCGGTCCTCGAGCTTGTGGTACGTCATCGAGAGGTCGCAGTTCTCGCACTCCACGACGGCGCCGCAGGCGCGGCAGGAAACGAACGTGCTGTAGCCGCGGCGGTTTAAAAACAGCATCGCCTGCTGCGATTTTGTGAAGCACTCGCTCAGCAATTCGGTCAGTCGCGCGCTGAATATGCCGTTGTTGCCCGAGAGAAACTCCTCGCGCATGTCGACGATCTCGACGCTGGGCAGTGGGCGCTTCTGCACGCGGTCCGGCAGCCGGAGCAAGCGGTAGCGGCCGGTCGTGGCGCGGTAGTAGCTTAATAGCTGCGGCGTGGCGCTCCCGAGCAGCAGCGGGGCCGAGGCGAGGGAGGCGCGCTTTGCGGCCACGTCCACCGCGTGGTAGCGCGGCGAGATCTCGCTCTGGTAGCTCGTCTCGTGCTCCTCGTCCACGACAATCAGGCCGATGTCGGGCATGGGCGCGAAGATCGCGCTGCGCGCGCCGACGGCCACGCGCGCGCGGCCGAGCCGGATGCGCCGCCACTCGTCGTAGCGTTCGCCGTCCGAGAGCTTGCTGTGCAGCACCGCGATCTCGTCGCCGAATCGTGCGCGAAACAGCGCCACGGTCTGCGGGGTCAGCGAGATCTCCGGCACGAGCAGGATCGCGCTTTTGCCGTTGTCCAGGCAGGCGCGGATGCAGCGCATGTAGACCTCCGTCTTGCCGGAACCGGTCACGCCGTGCAGCAGGAATGTTTCCGTCCTCTTTTCCGCCATGGCGTCCGACACGGCCTTCACCGCCGCAAGTTGCGCGCCCGTGGGCGTTACCTCGCGGTCCGGAGCGACCGCGCCGGCCATCGGCGTGCGGAACGTCACGTATCCGCTCTCCACGAGGTACCCGCGCTCGATGAGCGCGCGGATTGCGGGTCCGGCGTTCGGCACGCAGGCGGACACGTCAGAAACGGACATGGTCAGTCCGGTCGAGAGCAGCAGCTCGAGCACCTCGTATTGCTTTGCCGCGCGCTTTTTGCCGCTCTTGTCGAGCAGCGAGGCGAGCAGTTCGTTTCCGTCCCGGCCCGGCGCTACGGCGACCGTGCGCTCGACCTTCTCGTGCGCCCTTTGCCCCCGCAGCGTGGGCGGGATCATCAGCCGCAGCGCGTCGACGAGCAGGCAGTCGTAGCTGCTCTTTAGCCAGTGCGCCAGCTCGATTTGGTCGGGCAGCAGCACGGGGAAGGGCTCGAGCACGCGCAGCACGTCCTTGACGGGCACGCCCGCGTCGTTTTGCTCCGAGACGGAGAGCACGAAACCCTCCTTTACACGATTGCCGCTGCCGAACGGCACGAGCACGTGCGCGCCGGGCACGACGGCGGTCCCTTCCGAAAAGGCGTAGGTGAACAGCCGGTCCACGTTCGCGTGCGCGATGTCCACAAGCACCTTGCAATACACAGGCGTTCACCCCCCTATATGGCGGTTGTGGCGGATTTTTTGCCAAAACGCAGAATAGCCCGCAAGCGGGCTCAGAAAAACGTCAAACCGTTATGGGTTTCTGTTCGGTCGGTCGCTAGTCCTGATAATACTCTTTGGGGAAATCAAGCGTCAGCTTACCATGATAGAGCTCATCCACCGCGACTGACACGGGTTTGCGTTCTCCGAGCTTTTCCGGATCCGCCTGCAGCTGTCTTGCGCGCTGCGAAACGGCGGTCACGAGCATATAACGGCACCCGGTCTTTTTGACGAGTTCGTTGAGCGGTAGATTCATCATATTAAATCACTCCTTTAGTCAGTCGTTCGACGAGGTACCGGTTGCGCAGGATGCGGCATTTTTCGGAGCAGACGATGCTCTCCATCCGGATCACGGCAATGTCGATATCCTCATTCAGCACGATGTAGTCGTACCGGTCGATATATTTCAGTTCGGCGTGCGCCGTGGCAAAACGCCGTTCGATGGACTCCGCGGACTCCGTACGCCGCCCGATCAACCGCTTTTTCAGCGTGTTCATGTCCGGCGGGGCGATGAACACCAGCACGGCCTCCGGAAATTTCTCGCGCACGCGCATGGCGCCCTGTACGTCGATCTCGAGCAGCACGTCGCGCCCCTCTGCCATGTGCCGCAGCACCGGCTCCTTCGGCGTGCCATAGTAGTCCGTGTCGAACACGCGCATGTACTCGAGGAACGCGTCCTCTTTAATCCGCTTGCAAAACTCCGCCTCCGAGATGAACGAGTAATGCACGCCGTCGACCTCGCCGGGGCGGGGCTTGCGCGTCGTGGCGGACACGGACAGCACCATGTTCGGATGGCGCGACAGGAGCCTAGCGTCGATCGTGCCCTTGCCGACACCGGCCGGGCCGGAAACGACGATCAGAAGTCCGCTGCGCTTTTCGACGGATTCGGGCATCTCTGGCGTTACTCCTCGGGTTCGTCGAGCTTGGAGTCGAGGCGGTTGGCCACGGTCTCGGGCTGTATGGCGGAGAGGATCACGTGGTCGCTGTCGGTGATGACGACGGCGCGCGTGCGCCTTCCGCAGGTGGCGTCGATTAAGCGGCCGCTCTCGCGGGCCTCCTGCACGATGCGCTTGATCGGCGCGGACTCGGGGCTGACGATCGCGATCACGCGGCCGCCCGAGACGATGTTTCCAAAGCCGATATTGACAAGCCGAAAGCTCATGAAGTTCTCCTTCGGACGATGCACATCCAAAATTTTAGGTTCGGCGCCCTCTTTTCGCGCGGGCCTTCGGCAAAAGCCGGATTGTTCCGCAAAGGGGCAGGGGGCTATTCAATGTTCTGCACCTGCTCGCGGATCTTCTCGATCTCCGCCTTGGCGAGCAGCACGCGCTTTGTGAGTTCGCCGTCGTTGGCTTTGGAGCCGATCGTGTTGAACTCCCGGTTCATCTCCTGCACGACGAAATCCAGCTTGCGGCCGGCGGGTTCGCTGTCCGCCAATAGCAGCCGCATCTGCTCGGCGTGGCTGCGCAGCCGCACGATCTCCTCGTCGATGCTCGCCCGGTCCGCAAACAGCGCGACCTCCGTGGCGAGCCGCGCACGGTCGACCTCGACACTTCCAAGCAGCAGCTCGATGCGCTCGGTCAGCTTCTGGCGGTATTCCTCGACGACGGCGCGCGTGCGCCTTCCGCAGGTGGCGTCGATTAAGCGGCCGCTCTCGCGGGCCTCCTGCACGATGCGCTTGATCGGCGCGGACTCGGGGCTGACGATCGCGATCACGCGGCCGCCCGAGACGATGTTTCCAAAGCCGATATTGACAAGCCGAAAGCTCATGAAGTTCTCCTTCGGACGATGCACATCCAAAATTTTAGGTTCGGCGCCCTCTTTTCGCGCGGGCCTTCGGCAAAAGCCGGATTGTTCCGCAAAGGGGCAGGGGGCTATTCAATGTTCTGCACCTGCTCGCGGATCTTCTCGATCTCCGCCTTGGCGAGCAGCACGCGCTTTGTGAGTTCGCCGTCGTTGGCTTTGGAGCCGATCGTGTTGAACTCCCGGTTCATCTCCTGCACGACGAAATCCAGCTTGCGGCCGGCGGGTTCGCTGTCCGCCAATAGCAGCCGCATCTGCTCGGCGTGGCTGCGCAGCCGCACGATCTCCTCGTCGATGCTCGCCCGGTCCGCAAACAGCGCGACCTCCGTGGCGAGCCGCGCACGGTCGACCTCGACACTTCCAAGCAGCAGCTCGATGCGCTCGGTCAGCTTCTGGCGGTATTCCTCGACGACGGCGGGCGCGCGCAGGGCAATCTCCTCGGCCAGCGCGAGCACGGTTTCGTTCCGCGCGGCAAGGTCGGTCCGTAGCCGCTCGCCCTCGAGCTCGCGCATGCCGATCAGCTCGGCCGCGGCCAGCTCCAAGGCAGCGCGCGCGACGGCGGTAACGGCATCGCGGTCCTCGTCGGCCTCGGCGATCTCGGCTACGTCCGGCAGCCGCAGGCAGTTCGAAAGCGTGAGATCGTCCTGCAGCGCAAGCGTGACGTTGGCCGCGCGCGCGGAGGCGACGTAGGCGGTGAGCAGGTCCGTGTCGATGCGCACGGTCCGCGCGTCGGAGCGGGTGTTGCGATACCCGACGTACACGTCCACATGCCCGCGCGAGAGCCGCTCGGCCAGCATCGTCCGGAACACGTCCTCGAGGAACGAGAGGTGCCGCGGGAGGCGCATGGAAACGTCGAGATAGCGGTGGTTGACGGACTTCAACTCCACCGTCAGCTCGCGCCCGTCGGCGCCGAACGTTCCTTTCCCGTACCCAGTCATGCTGCGCATCCGCATTTACCCCCAAATTACAACTGTTAACTTTATCATAGCC
>CAZIRB010000117.1:0-6183 GCA_964541695.1 uncultured Oscillospiraceae bacterium | reverse complement strand
AGCGTCCGCCCGATCACCAGCCCGAAAAACAGAAGCAGCGCCAGCGCGCTCAAATATCCGCGTAACGGAAAGCCCTCCTCCAGAATTGCATTTTTTGTCAGTATATCAATCGCAGCGATTCCGTTCAACAGGCGGCTGATTTTATCAGAAAAGAAAACTGCGGGGAGCGGGGTCGCATAGCGGGGAGCAGGCAGCACCGCGGACCCTTATCAACGTATGCCGGTAAACCGGCCCGCGGGCCGGCAATCCTCGTTTTCACTCCCCCGCGCGTTCCCCCATACCCAATTACATTCCCCGCGCCGGTCCGTTCACATGCTCGTAGCTGGCAAAGCGGCTTTCGCCCTGGAACAGGACGGAATCGCCGCGCCGGAGCTCGAACCGGGCCGGCGCGCTGGGCACCTCGTGGATGCTGCGCTTCATTTGGCCCCGCTCCGGCGCGTCCAGGGCATGGCCGGCGTGCGAACCCAAAAAACGGATGTGCAGCGACAGCTCGCCCTGCGTAAGCAGCAGCTGCCCCGCGTCCCGGCGCCGGATTTTTGCGCCGCGGTAGGTTGCGAGCCTGTATTCCGTGCCGTCCAGCCACACCAGAGCGATGCAGCCCCAAAACGACCAGAAGGCGAGCGGAATGTGCGCCGCGGACGCCATGATCGAACAGTTCCGGTCGAAATCGTTGCACTGGACCCAGGTGTAGCTTTGGGGGAACGACCGGCCGGAATCGCCCTCGATATAGCCCTTCCCCCCGGTAAAATCAAGCTCCTTCCCGTTCAGCGTAACCTTGCCGGATAGCGCATGGTTCATGCTGATCACCGTGTGCCTGCATTGCATGGGCAGGAACCTAAACGGGCCCATGATGTCGCCGTACGGCGGCGTAACGCCGCCGTACCGGATCTCGCCGGCAAGCTCGAGGCCCTCCGCGCAGACGGAGAGCCGGACGCCGTTTTCGGAAAAAGAATTGTCCGCCAGCCGCAGGGTCCTCCCCTTTTCAAACGCCGCCGCGGAATACCGCGCCCGGTAGGCGCGCTCACCGGTGACCGCCTGAATGAAGGCCCCGTCCGCCGCGCGGCCCACGATGACGGACAGCGTTTCCGGCCCCTTCTGGTGCTTGAAGAACCATCCCTCAAAATACCGGTCCAATTCCCGATTCCTCTCTTTCCGTTTTGACCGCGCGGCCGGCCGGAGCGTTGCTTTTGCGCTTCCGTAACAGAGAAGCGCCCCCGACCGGCGGGGCAAAGCCCCGCAATAGTCTGTCCGGAATTTATGGAATCGTTTCCGCTGCGGCTGTTTCCCGTGCGGATGCGTGCGAACGGCCGTTCAATGCCCGCCATTGCGCTCCCTCTATGCGGTTTCGGCGGTTTCATCACGTCATTCGGAGAACAAATCGATGAGCACGTACTCCGCGTTGCTGCCGCTGCGCAGCGTCGTTCCGCGGCAGCCGAGCCCGCTCGAGACGACGACGTGGCAGCCGCCGACGCGCTTGTGGCCGTAGAACACGTCGCCCATCGGCTGCAGCAGCCGTCCGGCCATGCTGGCGGGCCACACCTGCCCCGCGTGCGTGTGCCCGGACAGCTGGAGCATGACGCCGCACTGCGCGGCCTGTTCCGTATCGAGCGGCTGGTGGTCGAGCAGGATCACGGGCTTACTCGCGTCCGCGCCAATCAGCAGCTCGTTTAGCGGAATCCGCCCGCCGATCGAGTTTGCCAGCCAGTCGTCCCGGCGGCCTGCGACGGTGAACGCGCCCGCCTCGGCGCACGCGTCGTCCAGTATCGTCACACCGGCCTGCGTCAGCGCCCGCCGGAACGCGTCCGGCGTATACCGCAGCGCGGGGCCGTGGCCGCCCAGGTCATGGTTGCCGTACACAAAAAACGTGCCGTACCTGGGTTTGATCCCGCCGACGAGTTCGCAGGCGGCAAGCATGTCCTCGGGCGCCGTCTGATCGTCGCAGAGATCGCCCACGAGAAAGAAGACGTCCGGCCGCTCGTCCACAATCTGTTTGCAGACGCGCCGGAGCTTTTCCGCGTCGACGGACAGGCCCATGTGCACGTCCGACAGCATCGCGATGCGCAGCCCGCCGTCCGGCAGCGGCACGGAGACGGGCAGGCGGTACCGTTTGGCATAGACGCGCTTGCCGTGCAAATAGCCGTACAGCAGCAAAATCGCGCTGATCAGCAACACGAGCGCGCCGCTATCGTACAGCGCGCCCCAGAGCCAAAGTTCAGGCGCGGCCCGGCGCAGGATCAGGTTGATGCAGTCGGCGATCAGACCGAACACGACAAAATACAGCACCGTGACGGCCGCGAGCTTGACGGGGATGGGCTTGATCGCGAGCGCGAGCAGGCAGAGCGCGGCAAACGCGGCGGCAATTCCGATGCCCGGCACGCCGCCCGCAACGCCGAAAAAGCGAAGCGCCCGCGCGGCGAAAAAATACAGGTATGCGCCGCACGCGGGAAAAAACAGCGCGGCCGCAATCCCCGCGAGGACCTTCTTTTTCTTGCTGACGGTCATCAACCCCTTTCGGACTGTGTTCCCCCGCGGCGGCTATCCGGCGGGCCGTTCCACGAGGAACAGTTTAACCGAAAGTGTATCATTTTAAGGGTAAAAAGAAAAGACCGGCCGCCCTGTCCGCCCGTTTTCCATGGCTTGACAGCGGCCGCCGGCCCGGATATGCTTTTTTGGTAACAGGCCCGCATCACATTCCCGCCGCCCTAAAACGCGGGCGGCCCGGCAGGAGGTCGACCATGAATCCCAAGGTCTACGCGTTCGACGCGGTTATTCAAAAGGTCCCCGATCTGGACGGCGCGTACGTGGAAGTTCCGTTCGACATAAAAGCGGAGTTTGGCAAGGGGCGCGTCCTCGTGCACGCCGCGTTCGACGGCGAGCCGTACGACGGACAAGCCGTTAAAATGGGCACGCCCGGCTATATCATCGGGTTGCGCAAGGATATCCGGGCAAAAATCGGCAAGCAGCCGGGCGACACCGTACATGTTACACTGGGGGAGCGTGAGAAATAATATGTGGCAATGCCCCGCGTGCGGACGGAGCTTTACGAACACGAATCAGGACCACTACTGCGGCGAGCCGCCCCAAACGATCGACGGCTATATTGAGGCGCAGCCCGCGCACGTCCGGCCGCTGCTGAACCGCGTGCGGGAAACGCTCCGCGCCGCGCTTCCGGACGCCCAGGAGCGCATCTCCTGGCGCATGCCGACCTACTGGAAGGGGCGCAACATCATCCATTTTGCGGCGTTTACTGCGCATATCGGGCTGTACCCCGGCGAAAAGGCGATGGAGGAATTTGCCGACCGCCTGGCGGCGTACAAAACGAGCAGGGGCGCGATCCGACTGCCGCTCGATGCGCCGCTCCCGCTGGGCCTGGTCGAGGAGATCGCCAAATGGTGCTACGAAACGGGAGATCATCATTAAAAAAAATAGGGGCGTAACCAGGAGAAGCGCTATGCCGAAGGTCCGAAAGATGCTGAGCGACTGGGCCGCGCCGTATTTGCAGCCGCTTATCAAGCAGATCGAAACGCAGAGCAAGGCGACGCTCGCGCGTTGGGCGGTCGATTATGCCGAGCGGGCGCTTCTGCCGCTGTGGAGCCGCGCCTATCCGGACGACCCGCGCCCGCAGAACGCGCTTCGCGCCGCCCGGCAATGGCTGTCCGGCGCGATCAAGCTGCCGCAGGCAAAGCCGGCCATCCTCGCGTGCCACGCGGCCGCCCGCGACGCTGAGACGAACCCGGCCGCGCAGGCCGCCGCGCGGGCGATCGGCCAGTGCGCGTCGACGATTCACGCGGCCGGACACTGCGCCGGACTCGCCCTGTACGGCGCGGTCGCGCTCGCGTACGGCGCGCTCGGGCCGGACGCGCCGTGGGAGCAGATCGAGCGATACGCCGCCGCCGAGTGCGGCCGCATGCTGGACGCGCTGCGCGATGTGTCGGTCGAGCATGAACCGAATCCCGCAAAGCTCAGCTGGCGGTGCTGACGGCATAGACAAACGCGGCGCAGGCTGAGCGCCGCCGCGCACGGTCCGTGCGTTTAATCCTCTCCGCGATTGCCTGCCTAAGCGCCGCGCGGCCGCGCAATTAAACTCTAAATTGTATCTACGAATTGTATTTAAGAAGTTAAAACAATACCGGCGGCCCGCCTGCCGGCGCGGTCGCGTGGTTTTATCCAAGATCGTATCGTAATTTAAGAATGAATTTGGAATAGCGGCGGCTCGCCTTCCCGTGCGGCCGCTTTATCCCGCGCCAAGCTCGTCCAGGAGAAAATCGACGACCGCCTCCCGGCCGGAGAAGGCGACCTTCTTCCCGACCAAGTACCGTGCGGCCACCCGCCATTGCTGCAGCGAAAAGCTGGCCGCCGGCAGCATGCCGATCGCCGCGCGGATCGCCGAGCGGTTTTCGGCCAGCGGCAGGTCCGTCACGTTCTCGTAGCCGGTCAGGTTCCGGAGCGCGACCAGCACCGCCATGTAGTTTTCGGTTTGATAGGAGTCCGGGCGGATCGTTTTCCTGGGATTGCGCGGCATCTTTTCGCTCAGCTTCACGCCCGCCTTAAACGCGGGCGGCGGATCCGGCACGAACCCGACCGGCCCTTCGCCGGCAAGGCCCCTGGACGCCGGCGGGGGCGCGTCGTTGACCTGAAATGTCCCGAAGCCGTTGATATGGACCCTGTGGCGCTTGGCCAGCGCGTCCGAGACGATGCGCACAAAGCCGTCGAGCGCGGCGGCGGCTTCCGCCCGGCTCAAATGCGCGTACTCGGCGATTTGTTGTACGATTTCCTGCTTGTTCATACCATCCTGTCCCGAGGGCGGTACGGAATCACTGCCAATTTTTCCACACCAGCAGATAGCGCAGGTCCGCCATGCAGTCAAGCTGCTTGTGCCGCAGGGCCGACTCGCGAAATAGCTCCAGATTCGTGCCGCCGTGCAGCAGCTCGGGCCGCCTCGCGATCGTGAACCCGGCGTTTTCGGCGGTTTCCCGCACAACTCCCTTCCCCGCGGCGCAGTGGATGACGAGGACCGTGCCGTCGCCGTCGTTTTGCACGACGATGCCGTTGTGGTTCGTCCGCCCGACCTCGTTGGTGAACAAAAGATCGCCGGGCAGCGCGTCCTCCATGGGTATGCGCACGCTGTTGAGCCACTGCTTATACGTGCCGGAGCCGAGCCGGCGGCCCGTGCTGCTCGTGCCGGACGCGTTGATAAAGCACCAGCGCACAAAGCCGCTGCAGTCCAGCCCGCAGTCGATGATGGCGACGGCCCCGGTCGCGTCGTCGGTGCTGGTCAGCACCCCGTTCCATTTTTTGTCCCAGCCCAGCGCGGACGACTTGCCGCCCCACTCATAGTGGACTTGTCCGATCAGCGAATACGCCTTCAGCACGATCAGCGCCCGGCCCACGTCGAGATCGGCGGGCAGCGCCTCAAGAATCGAGTCGATTTTTTTGCGGGACAGACGGTTCGGGCCGTGGATGTTCTTTAAATCCTCGGCGGCGGCCTCCAGGCGCGCCTCCCGCTCGGCTTCGGTCGGGTTGAGCGTCGGCGCGGGCGTGGCGGTACAGACCGGGGCGGGCGCCTCGGCCGCGGCCGGCGTCGGCGTCGGCGAGACCGGCAGCAGCGCCACGACGTCCGCAGCCGGCGACGCCGCGGGCTCGGGCGTGGCTTCGGGGGTCTCCCCCGTCTGCTGCTCCGCCGCCGCGCCGTGGTCCGGCCGCGCAAATGGGAAGAACCCGTCAAAGAACAGCAGGCAGACCAAAATAAGCATGCCGATCAGCAGCCTGATTCCCCTGCCCGGCAGCCTCGCCGGTTTTTTCACCGCGCCGTCCAAGCCGGATTCTCCGTTCTCGTCCCGTTCATACGATTCTCCTCAGCCTATGGGCGTGAGCTTTCCCATGAGCATGTAGCGCGCGTTGTTTTGCTCGTACGAGCAGGTGCAAAGGCTCACAATTTTATCCGCCGGCCCCACGGCGACGCCGCTTCGGAACGTCGACCGCGCGCGGAAGCCGTCGACGTACGCAAGAAACTCCTCGTCGGAAGCAAACTCAAACCGGACGAACTCATAGCTCCCGTCCTCGACCGTGCCGGAAAACAGCTCGATCAGATAATCGCCCGCCGGCGTATAGAGCGTCATGGCCGGAACCGCGTCGTAGTAGTCCTGGGCCTTGTATTCCTCAAACGAGTGGAACATCGCGCCG
>CAZIRB010000116.1:0-6193 GCA_964541695.1 uncultured Oscillospiraceae bacterium | reverse complement strand
AGCAAGGGACTGAAAATCCCTGTGTCGGTGGTTCGACTCCACTCTGAGGCACCAAACTGCGGGAGTAGCTCATTCGGTAGAGCGCAGCCTTGCCAAGGCTGAGGTGGCGGGTTCGAACCCCGTTTCCCGCTCCAATCCCCGGCGCCATAGCCAAGCGGTAAGGCAGAGGTCTGCAAAACCTTCATCCCCAGTTCGATTCTGGGTGGCGCCTCCATCTCATCCCACCGAAGCGGATTAAGCTCGGTGGGATTTTTGTTGTCCCAAAACGCAAAAATACCTGGTTAGGCGCTTTTTGCGCGCTGGGCTACGAGCGCGCTTGCAGGGGAGCGCTCAGATAAGGCGTAGGTTTAGACAACTCATAAACGCTCCGATTGCGCAAAAAAAGCCCGCGATCGGGGCTTTTTTGTTGCCGAGTACAAGGATAAGAACCAAATGGAACCGCTGCCCGGACGCCGTATGACCCCGCCGCAATGGCCCGACGGCTTCGCGCCGCCGAATTACGAATCCAGCACCTCGTCAAACCGGAAATAGCGGAGGCAGTTGCTGTAGCTGATGTTTTCGACCATGCGCCCGAGCGTCTCCATGTCCGCCGGATACTCGCCCTTCTCGACCATGTCCCCGACGAGATTGCACAATATGCGGCGGAAATACTCGTGCCGCGTATAGCTTAAGAAGCTCCTTGAGTCCGTCAGCATTCCCACAAAGCCGCCGATTGCGCCCATGCTCATCAGGTCGCGCAGCTGGCTCTCCATGCCGTGCTTGTGGTCGTTGAACCACCATGCCGAGCCGTGCTGAAGCTTGCCGGCTATCCCCGCTTCGTGCTGGAAGCAGCCCATCACCGTGTTGATCACCGCGTTGTCGTTCGGGTTGAGGGAATACAGGATCGTGCGCGGCAGCGCGGCTTCGGCGTCCAGCAGGTCCAAAAACCGCGCCAGGCCGCTCGCGTTCGGCAGGTCGTTTATCGCGTCGAAGCCCGTGTCCGGACCGAGCGCCCGGTACATGCGGCTCGAATTGTCACGGATGCACCCAAAGTGCAGCTGCATGACCCAGCCGCGGCGCGCATACTCCCTGCCGGCGCAGCGCAGCATCTCCGTATGGTAGGCGAGCTGCTCGCGGTGCGCAATGGATTCTCCGCCCCGCGCCCGCTTAAAAATCTCGGCCAGCTCCGCTTCACCGGCCGGTTCGCAGAAGCAGTGGTCCAGCGCGTGATCGCTCAACCGGCAGCCGCGCCGGTCGAAATAATCGATGCGCTCGATCAGCGCATCGCGCATATCGTCCATCGTTTCGATCGGTTTGCCGAGGACCGCCTCCAGCCGCCCGATATACCCGACAAAACCGGGCTTATCCGCCCGCATGGACAGATCCGGACGGAAGGCGGGAAGCACCGCCGTGGACCAGCGCTCGGCGGCCAGCTTTTGGTGCGCTTCCAATGCGTCGGCCGGGTCGTCGGTTGTGCAGATCAGCCGCACGTTGCTCCTTTGGATGATGCCGCGCGCACCCATCTCCTCTTTCTTGAGCACTTCGTTGCAGTGGGCGAAAACCGCGTCGGCGTTTTTGCCGGTCAGCGCCTCGTCCACATCAAAATAACGCTTCAGCTCCAGGTGCGTCCAGTGGTAGAGCGGGTTCCCGATCAGCTGCGGCACGGTCTCCGCCCATCGGCGAAACTTTTCATCCGGCGCGGCGTTTCCGGTTATGAACCGCTCCGCCACGCCGCAGGCGCGCATCGCGCGCCATTTGTAATGATCGCCTCCGAGCCAGAGCCCGGTGATGGTGCCGTAGCGCCTGTCGTTGTAGATTTCGTACGGATCAATGTGGCAATGGTAATCGATGATGGGCATGCGCGCGGCATGCTCGTGATACAGCCTGGCGGCCGTCCGGTTCGTCAGCAGGAAATCATCGTTGATTATGGAACGCAATGGTCATCTCTCCCAACTTGTATTACCGGGTTTCCCGGCAGCGTGCGTTCGGGCGGGGGAAGGTATCCGCCGTGCGGAGAAGAAGGGGGTATGGGCCCGCTCGTCGCAGATCCTCGCAACAGGGCCCCGCCAAAGTAGCGGGGCCCTTGCTGCGGGGTGGGGTCATGCAAAACCAATCAGTTGGCGACCTGATTGAGCAGCTGGAACTGGGCGAGCAGATCAGGGTCGTCGAGCGCGTTGAGCGCGTCGAGCTCCATCTGCTTGAACGTGCCGTCCTGCTTGATGCGCGGGATGAACTCGTTCAGCAGCTCGTTGAACTCGTCGTTGCCCTTCGTGTGGGCGATGCAGGAGCCGGCGTCCTCCTCGTTGGTCAGCTCGAACGTCAGCGCGTCCACGATCGCCAGATCGGGATTTGCCTTGCACATGAGGATGGCGTACTTCTCGTTGAAGTTCGCCGCCTCGCACTTCTTGTTGAGCACGGCGAGCAGAACGTCGTTGTTGCTGGGCAGCTCATACAGGTTTTCAGCGGCGTTCGGGTAATGGTTGACCAGCGTGATCGCGCCGGAGGAGCCCTTCAGCACGCCGACCTGGACGCCCTTAAGAGCGTTCTCGGCGGAGAACCTGGGATCGCTCAGGTTGTCCTTGTGGACGACGATGACCTGGCGCGACTTGTGGTACGGGGGCGAGAAATCCATGTTCTTCTTGCGCTCCTCGGTGGCGGCGGCGCCGGGAACGATGTCATACTGGCCCGCGGCAACGCCGGTGAGGCAGCCGTCCCAGGTTGTGTCCTCGAGCACCACTTTTACCTCAACGCCGAAGATGCGTCCGACCTCGGCGCCGATCCATTCGCAGATCGCCTTGTCGAAGCCGAAGATCTCGTCCTTGCCGTCGACGATCTTGTGGAACTGCCACGGCGGATCGGTCGCGTTGAGGCCGACTTTGAGCACGCCGTTCTCGAGCATATTGGTCATGATGGGACCGAATTTGCCCGATTCGATCGCGGCGGTCATGATGGGTCCGAACTCGTAATCGTAGTCTTCCACCGATGTGGAGATGCCGCCCGGGCCCGTCTTCTCCTCCGGGGCAGCGGGCTGCGCCTGATCGGTCGGGCTGGCCGGAGGCTGCGTCGTTTCCTGCTTGGCGCCGCCGGTGCAGCCGGTGAAAATTGCCGCAGTCATGAGCACGGCCAAAATCAATGCGAGGTGTCTTTTCCAGTTCATCGATTGCCTTCCTCCTTCGTAATGATTGATGTGTGATCCTTGAGCGTAAACCGCACCAAGAGTTCCAACCGCCGCTGCGCCGCGCCGCAGGTCTAAACGATGATCTCAAACCACATATAGCGCAGCATGTCGCCTTCAGCCGTCTCCACGGAGTGCGTCGCGTTGACGGGAATAAACGCCCAATCCCCGTCGTGCATGAGCATGGAGTCGTCCTCGGCGCGCAAAGAAAACTTCGCTCCGGAAAGCGCGTAGAACCACTGGACCTGGTTCGGGTGGCTGTGCGCGCCCACCTTATCGGGGCCCGGGCCTTCGACGGTGCCGACGCTTACGCGGGCGAGCCTGCTTTGTATAATAACATTGTGGGAAACGATCCGCGGGTCCTTAAACCCCTCCTCGTAGCGGTCGCAGTCCGACAGCAGCCGGAAGCGCGGCAGGGTCATGCGGTATTCCTGCATGTCCGCAGTGTCCTTTTCGGTGAGCGCGATCTGCAGCTCGACGTACTCGACTTCCGTTACCGCATAGAAGTAGAACGTCCGTTTATCGAAAAGCGGCACGAACACCGCTTCCTCATCAAAGTTGAACGCGCCGTCCTGCGTGCCCACATAGCCGGTCCCCTTTGTGAAAAAGAACACCTGGCTCTTTTTGTCCCCGGCAAATTGCTCGGGGTCGACGCGGGAACCCGCTTTGAGCACACATTTGTAGGAGACGACGTCGGGGTGGCAGCCCGGCAGCATGTCGTACCGTGAAAAACCGTCGTGAAACTCCGTTTTCATGTCCGCGCGCTTGGCTATTTTAATAACTGACATATTGGATCTCCGTCTCAACGGTATTTTGGATCGGCCGGCTGTAAAGGATCGGTTGTCCGCGGGTGTTATTCCGCCAAAGCCAGATATAAATGAACGTGCCGGCGCCCGCTTGCGTTGCGGGGGAATACGAGTGGCGACTGGAATTTATAGCATCCGATTATGTAGGTATGATAGCGTGTTAAAAAGCATGCGTAAATTGCACAAATATGTAATAAACATTGCAAAAACATCCATGTTGTTATCGATCACGCTTTTTACAAAAGGCGATGCACGGTACGGCGCGACGAAATGCGCGGCGGCTAAAGCCTGCAAGCCGGCGTTTTCTGCGAGGTCTTTTCGCAATAAACCGCCTCTGGAACCGGTGAATCATGGCGGATCGCCCCATATCTGCAAACTATATCACATTTTTTGCAATGTAC
The DNA here is from genome assembly GCA_964541695.1 of uncultured Oscillospiraceae bacterium. Taxonomy (GTDB): domain Bacteria; phylum Bacillota; class Clostridia; order Christensenellales; family CAG-138; genus CAZKGE01. The sequence continues at coordinate 1,832 of CAZIRB010000116.1, read as the reverse complement.
TTTGCATTTGTGCATACTATAATAATTCGTAACAGCCCTATCCCTATACGTTGCCGCACGGCGCATCCGATTCGCTGACATCCGCATCACCGCATATTCGCCAGGAGGTATCAATACGTGGGCAGCAAAATCCAGATTTTCGATCACAATACCTATCGGCCGGTCTTTGAAAACGGGCTTTCTCGGTTCCGCATCCCATGGGAGGACTGCGATTATGTGGACATGTACCGCTGTACGCTCCAAGCCGGCCGCGTATGGGAACCGCCGCTGTATTCCATAAACGAGTGTTTTCAGTTCTTTTTCTTCCTCAAAAAAACGGGCTATATCACGACGCCGGAGAAAGCCTATAACATCGACGATTTCGCGATGTTCATCGCGGATTTCGACGGCGGGCGTTTTGCGCTGCACGCCGGCGCGGCGGACCTGGAGTTTATCCATATCCTCGGCAAAATCAGCCACGTCGACCGCAGGAAGATGCGGGCGAGCCGCTTTACGCTGCCGCGCTTTGTGCGCATGTGCGACGCGTGGAACTACACGGAGGACTTCAACGAGCAGGCGGGCTCCACGAACGTTTCCTACAGCCTCAGCAACGGCAGGCGGCTCGGCCGGTACACGGTCGGCGGCAACCGGGCGTACGGACCCAACTTTGTGGGCAAGCACATCCATCCCACGCTCAGCCAGTGGTATCTGATGCTCGAGGGCTCCGATTTCACCTATTTGGCGGGGGACGAGCGCATTCCGGTCAAGGCGGGGGACATCAGCTATACGCCCATGAATACGGAGCACGGCAGCACGTGCGAAAAGGACCAGCATATCTATTATTTCTGGTTTGAAGTCAACCACGCCTGGGACGGCGATCCCGTTGAAGAATAAGGAGGAAGCATAGCATGGCCGTATGGAAAAGGGCGGAGGACGCCTTGGCGCGCGTCCCGTTGTTCCGGCAGGAGGGCGGCGAGGTGCTCATCGAGCGCTGCACGCTGAAAGCGGGGGCGCTCTGGCAGATGGACACCTATGCGATGAACGACCGCGCCCAGATTTTTTTCTTCCTGAACGAGTCGGGCTATGTCGTGACGGACAGCAAAGCCTGGAATATCGGCGCCAATTCGATGTTCGTGCCGAATTTTGACCGCGAAAACGCGGCTGTCAAAGCCGTCGGCCGCGATCTTGAGATGCTGCGCTTTGCGTGCAATATGACGGAATACGACGCCAGGCTTTACGTCTGGTATCATATGATTCTGCCGCGGTATATCGGCTATGACAAGGCGTTTTCCTACGTTGAGAGCTTTACGGGGCTTGCCGGGTCCGCCGTCCGCACCGCGAACCTGATCGTCGAGACCGCGTTCGGCCGTTGGTCCTTCGGCATGGACTACGGCGTCGGCGGCAAGGAATTTGCCAGTGAACACGTCCTGCCGGAATTCGACCAATGGGTGTGCGCGTTGCCCGGCGCGGATTTTGTGTATGTCGTCGACGGCAAGCGGATTCCCATGAAGGAGAATGACACGCTGTTCATCCGCATGGGCTCCCGGCAGGAGATCCTGCCGGCGGACGAGGGGAAGGTCCGCTGCCTCTGGGTCAAATGCGCCACAAACGGCTGGAGCAACGGCCGCGACGGCGACATCGGCTCGGAGCCGTGAGCGCAGGCTTTGCAGGGAGGGACAGGATGGCTTTTGACGCATCGCGCTTTGCGGCAAGCAACATCCATTATTTCTATTACCCAGTCGAATATGCGTTCGAGCATATCGCAAAGGCGGGGTATGGAAACCTGGAGTTTTTTGCGGGAACGCCACATTTTTTCGCGGACGCAACGGGGTATTCGAACTGCAAAAAGATTG
>CAZIRB010000115.1:0-6198 GCA_964541695.1 uncultured Oscillospiraceae bacterium | reverse complement strand
CTTCGTCACGAACGGCTTCTCGCCCGGCAGGAGCAGCAGGTAGAACTGCGTCCCCTGGCGGTTGCTCAAAAACAGGTTCTTGCACATGCGTACGCCGAGGATGCGGTCGATTTCCTCGCAGTCCGCGATCGTGTCGGCCGCGTCGTGGTCCGCGCGGCAGAACGCGATGCCGAGCTGCTCGAGCAGGTCGTAAGTCTCTCTTTCGCGCGACAGCCGCGCGCTTTCATCGGCCGGACGGCCTTGGTACAATGTGCCGTCCACAAAGAACGAATCCATACCGCCTATGCCCCTTGCCCCGCCTCAAGCTCGCTCTGCCGCTGCACCGCGCGCTCCGTCGCGGCCAGGTGCTTCCGGCCCAAGAGGAGCAGCAGCGCGCCGGCGGCAAACAGCACGATCAGGCTGATGATGCCGACCGACGGCCGCCCGGTCAGCATGTAGCACACGGCGTACAGAATCGGCCCGAGCACGGCCGCGAACTTGCCGAATATGTCGTAGAAGCCGAAGTACTCGGCGCTTCTCTCCTGCGGCACGAGCTTGCCGAAATACGAGCGCGACAGCGCCTGGATGCCGCCCTGCACCGTGCCGACCAGTCCCGCGAGCACCCAGAACAGCATCGACGCCGTGCCGATGGCCGCGTTGTAGCCCGCCTGCTTCCCCGCGTCCGCGATATACGGCGCGAGCGATTCCTCGATTTCCGAAATCGTCGCAACCGCCGCCGCGCGCGCTTCATCGCCCGAGAACTGGTACACGACGCCGGCCGGGTCCGCCGCGCGCGCCCGCGTTTCATCGAACAGATTGGCGAACGCCGCCGCGCGGTCCTCCTCGGCGAGGATGTCCTTGCCGTCGTCGACCAGGTCCGTCGCAAGCTCGAGAAAGACCTTCGCGTCCGCCGACCCGTCCGCAAACGGAGCGAGGGTGTTCGTCAGCACGGCGGTCTTGTAGTCGAGCTGGTACGGCTCCACGATGCGGCCCATGAAGAAGCCTACGATGCAGATGCAGAAATACACGCAGATGGCCGACACGATCATTTTAATCGCGCCGAATTTGCCCGCGAGCCGGGAAAACAGGATCGAGAACGGCACCGCGACAAGCTGCGTGACCAGGAGCGCCAATATCATGCCCGTCGAGCCAAGGCCCAGCGTCGCGCCGTAGTTGGTCGAGATGCTGATGACCGTGTCCACGCCGTCGATGTAGAGAAAGTACGCGATCAAAAAGATCAGCAGGCCCTTGTTCGTCACGCAGCGCTTCACCGTGTCGAGCAGGTTTTTGCCGGCGTTCTTGGCCAGCTCCTTCGGCGGCGTTTCGACGTAGTACTCCTGGCGCACGTTCCACAAAATCGGCACGGAGAACGCGGCCCACCACACGCTCGTGATCAAAATCGAGAACTTGATCGCCATGGGCGAGAACTTCGTCAGCATCAGCACGGCGATCGAGATCACGAACGGGATCGTGCTGCCGCCGAGGTATCCCATCGCGTAGCCCCAGGCGGACACGCGGTCCATGCGCTCGTTCGTCGTTACGTCCGTGAGGAACGAGTCGTAGAACACGTTCGCGCCGGAGAAGCCGATGCGGCTGATCACGTAGCCGACGAGCAGCCACTGCCAGGAACTGACGAACGCCATCCAGGCCGTGAACACGACGCCGATGACGATGAACACGGCCAAAAGCTTTTTTTTGTAGCCCTTAAAGTCCGCGATCGCACCGAGCGTCGGCGCGAGCACGGCGCAGATCAGCGAGGCGAGCGCGACGCCGATGCCCCACCACTTGTTGCCCATGTCGTCCGCGATGCCCGCGTAATAGATCGGGAATATCGCCGCCATGATGTTTGTGGCGTAGACGGAATTCGCCCAGTCGTACAGGATCCAGCTCTTCTCTTTTTTGGTGAATTTCTTGCCGGCCGATATGCTCTCCATAGAATAAGCCCCTTCCTTCCATCCGCTGCGCTTCACTTGCGGCTTCATTATATCAGACGCGCATTGGATGGACAAGCGCGCGGAATTGATGTACACTGAGGGCGATCTTTTTACCGGGAGGCGCCGCATGCAGGGGAAAAAGACGATCGTTGACCGCGCGCGCGCGCTATTTGCCAGCGCGTATTTTCCTTTTATCATACTGTTCCTGCTCTCGCTCATCCTGCACCTTCTGACGAACATGTACGCGTCGGACGACCGTACCGTCCGCGCGATCGAGTACGGTCCGTTTTTCCAGTTCATGGCGCGCCGGTACATCAGCTGGAGCACGCGGATATTCGTCGACGCGATCTTTCTGACGCTGTTGAAGCTCCCGCCGATCCTGTGGCGCGTGCTCGACACCGCCGTGTTCACGGCGTTTGCCTGGGCCGTTTCCCATCTCGTCTCGGACGGCAGAAGCGCGCGCGTCAACCGGCTCGTCATGCTGTTCTTTTTGCTCTATCCGTTTACGGACATGGTCTCCGCGGGCTGGATCACCACGACCTGCGTCTACCTCTGGTCGTGCGCGGCCATCGCGTTCGCGCTCTTGCCGGTCAAACGCCTGCTCGCAAATCCGGAACAGCGGCTGCCCGCGCGGTATGTTGTGCTCGGCGTTTTGTCCGCGCTGCTCGCCGGCAGCCAGGAGCAGGCCTGCTGCACGTTCCTCGCCATATCGGGGCTGCTGCTCATCTATTCGATCGCGGCCAAGCGGTTCCGGCCGCTGCTCGCCGTCGAAACCGCGCTTGCCGCCTGCATGCTGGTCGTGCACTTAAGCTCCCCCGCGCTCGGCATCCGCGAGGTTGAGGAGGCCGTCGTCTGGTTTCCGGATTTTGCGGCGCTGTCGTTCCCTAACAAGCTCGAGCTCGGCTTTACGTCCACGATGTTCCAGTACGTCGTGTTCCCGAACCTCGTATTCGCGGGCTTTTCCGCGCTGCTATTTTGGCGCATGATCCAGAAAAAGCGTCCGCCCGTCTACGCCGCGCTCGCCGCGCTGCCGCTTTTGATGGTGCTCGTGTACGGTTTCGGGTTCTTCGCGCCCGCGATGCAGAAAGCGTTCCCGACGCTGTACGCCGTGGGCTCGTCGATGACGAAGTACGGCACAAACCCCGTCTTTGGCGACTGGGACTCGTTCCTGCCGCTCCTCACGATGCTGACGGCCGCCGTCTGCGTCGCCGTCTGCCTCTATCAGGCGTTTGACGAGAAGCGCACGGCGCTCCTCTGCGTCTACGCGCTCTGCGCCGGCGCGGCCGCGCGCGTCGTGCTCGGCTTCTCGCCCACCGTGTGGGCTTCCGGCGAGCGCACGTTCGTGATCCTGTATTTTGTGTTTATATTCCTTGCCGCGCGCATCGGCGCCGAGATGGAGAAAGAGGGACGGTCATCTTTAAGAAACGCGCTGCCCGCGCTCGCCGTGCTCGCCGCTATGCAGTACGTCGAGACGCTCGTGCGGGTGAATGCGATCGGGCAGTAGCGGCGCTGGGAAACAGAAGTAAAACAGGCGGGATGAACCCGCCTGTTTGATTATACTTTGGAGGCTCTGCCTCCAAACCTCCGCCAAGGGCCGAAGGCCCTTGGAACCCAGAGAGGGCCTCCGATTCGTTAGGCGTTTAAGTCTTTTGCCGGTTCCTGGGGTTTCCAAAGGGCCTTTGGCCCTTTGGTGGGAGTTTGAGGGCGAAGCCTTCAACGTTCCCTTTGGGGGTGCGGGGGTGAAGCCCTCAACGTTCCCTTTGGGGGTGCGGGGGCAAAGCCCCCGCCGTATCCCGCCGTTCCCCGTTCCCCCGTCCCTTACTGTGCGTTCTGCTTCATCGAGGCGATCAGGTTCTCGCCCGCGCCGCGGATCAACGCGCCGATGTCCACCGCCGCCGCCGAGAGCAGGTTATAGGTGGTCACCGACATCTTCTCCATGGTTTTATCGACGAGCAGCTTGCGCAGCGACGCGATCTCCTCTTTGCTGAGCTTGCCGTCCACGTGCGCCTCCTTCAGGCTCTCGACCATCGTCTGCTGCAGCTCCCCGACGGTCTGCTGCGCCAGCTCGATGACCTCCTGCTGCGCGGCGTTGACCGCGGCCAGCTCCTGTTTTCTGGCGAGCTTGATCGTCAGATAGGAGCCGAGCACGCCGATCAGCGTAATGAGCAGCATCGCCATGATCTGCACGGCGCCTTCGATTAAAATATCCGTCATACCGCTTTTTTCCTTTCTGTTTCCAATTTATCAATGCGCTGATGCGCGGATGTCACGTCCCGTTCCGCGACCGCAAGCCGCTCGACGAGACGGTTATGCCTCGTAACCTTTTCTTCGAGCTGATCGATCCGCCAGTTGACCAGCTTGTTGCTCTGCCGAACCCCAAGCCAGGACCCCCCGAGCGTGCCGAAAAGCGCAAGAATACCGACTATGATCGAGCTGTCCATCGCGCGCTCCTTACAATCCCAATAATGCGCGCAGCGGCAAATCTGCCACTGCGCCGCCGCCGACCAATGCCGCGCGCTGCTTGAGCAATGCCACCGCGGCCGCCGTGCGCGGGCCGTATACGCCGTCCGCGCCGCTTGCGCCCACGTCGTAACCGAGCAGCATCAGCCGTCGCTGCAGCTCCCGCACGCCCTCGCCGCGAAGCGGCGGGCTCGTCAGGTACAGGTCCCCCGGCGCATAGGCGGCGACTTCCCCGGCGTTTCCCCCGCCGCCGCCGTCCTCTGCGGCAGTCCCGGTCCCGCCGCCCGACGGCCCGTTTGCAGCGCCGTTTGTTCCCGCGCTCCCCGCCGCGGCCGGTAAAGCGTCCGCGGCCTCGCCGTCAAACGCCGGACAGCGTCCGCAGTCGCTCCACTTATCCGCGAGCTTTCGTTTCACCACGCCCACGTCGCGGCCGTAGCACTCGACCGTCTCACCGCCGCCGACATACGCGCCGACGTGGCAGACGCTGCCGGCCGCGTTGCGCCGGAACACGAGGTCGCCGCACACAAGCTCGTCCTTTCGGATCGCGCGGCACACCTTATGAAAGCCCGCGGCGGACAGGTCGCCCTTGTGCGCACCGGTCTGCTTCATCGCCCAGTAGATCAGGCCCGAGCAGTCGAACGCGCGGATCTCGGTCACGCCGCTTTGAACACGCTTTTCGTACAGCGCGACGGCGCGCGCGGCGTTTTTTTCGCTGGTCTCGCGGCGGGCAATCCAGCCCTTTGGATCCGCCATGGCCGGGAGCAGCTCCCCGTTGCCGCCCCAGACATATACGCCCTTCCCCACCTGACGCTCCAGCAGCGCGGAAAACGTCTCCCTCATACGCGCCTCCGGCGCGCGAAAGCTACGCGCCCCCCCACTATACGCCCCATGTTCACGTCGTCATCCATTGTTCAACGCCTCCGCGATCTCGGCCAGCGCCGCCTGCGCGGCCGCAAGCTGCTCCGTGACGGACAGCACGTGCACGCCGCCGCGTTAGAAGACGCCGTTGACGTACGTATCCCCGATCGCCGCCGGGATATCGCCGAGCGGCACGGCGCCCGGGAAATCCGCCGCGTTGCCCGGATGCAGCCAGATCAGGTTTGTCACAATTCCGTTTTCAATCAATGCGTAGTTCATGCCATATTCCCCCTTACGCCCGGTGGTTGCGGATGATCACAATGCCGGAACCGCCTGCGCCGCCGTTCTGCACGGACGTGCCCCCGCCGCCTCCGCCGCCGCCGGTATTTGCCGCCCCGTTACGATCGTTGCTGTTTCCTTTTCCGCCGCCGCCAAGACCGCCGGATGCCCCCTGATTGCCGTTCCGGTTCCCGCCGCCGCCTCCCCCGCCATACAAATCTCCCGTGGCTTCTCCAAATTCGCGCGTTGTGGTTCCTTGGCCTGCGCCTCCACCATAATATGAGCTGCCGCCTGCGCTGCCGTTGCTGCCGCCGCCGCCTCCGTTGTTCGAGTTGTCAGCCGCGCCTCCGCCGCCGCTGCCGCCGCTGCCACCGGAGCCGCCGTTGGCAAAATAATAAGTTTCGACGGCAAAGTAACTTTTCCCGCCGCCTCCGGCGCCGACAACGACCGGATACGCCACATCCTTTTGCAGCACGATGCTACGGTATGTCGATGTGTACCCGCCTCCGCCGCCAGTGCCGGACGTATATTGGCCGTTGTTGCCGCCGTTGGCCCCGCCTCCGACGCAGAAAATATCGATCGCATAATTTGTGGCCGGGGTGAACACGCCCGACGAAAGGAATTTAATCCGCCAATTCCCATCTCCGTCGTCGATCAGCGTATACGTACCCGTATAGGCAAACTTCGG
>CAZIRB010000114.1:2044-6227 GCA_964541695.1 uncultured Oscillospiraceae bacterium | reverse complement strand
TTCCTGCGGGTTCCAAGGGTCTCAGACCCTTGGCGGGGGGTGAGGGGGCAGCGCCCCCACATCGTCTCCAGGGGCGGCTCCCCTGCATCGTTCCCTCGTACCCCGTTCCCTCAATTCCCCGTCTTCAGCAAATTCATAAAGCGCGTGTACTCGCCCTGCCAGACCAGATACACAGATCCGGTCGGGCCGTGGCGGTGCTTGGCGATGATGACCTCGCTGGTATTGTCCTTGGTCTCGTCGTAGACGGCCTCGCGGTACAGGAGCAGCACCATATCGGCGTCCTGCTCGATGGAGCCGCTCTCGCGCAGGTCGGAGATCATGGGCGTGTGGTCCTGCCGCTGCTCGGGACCGCGGTTGAGCTGCGCGAGCAGCAGGATCGGCACCTCGAGCTCGCGCGCGAGGAGCTTTAATTGCCGCGTCATGTCCGAGATCTCCTGCTGGCGGTTGTCGTTCTTGCGCGTAGACGCGCTCTGCATCAGCTGCATATAGTCGATCACGACCATGTCCAGCCCGTGGCGCGCCTTGAGGCGGCGGCACTTGCTGCGGATCTCGGGCACGGTGAGCCCGCCGGTGTCGTCGATAAACAGTTTCGCGCGGCTCAGCGGCTCCATGGCCTCCATCAGCCGCGCCATGGCGTCGTCGTCGATCGTGCCCTCCTTAATCTTCTGGGAGTCGACGGTTGCCTCGGTGCAGAGCATGCGCTCGACGAGCTGCTCGGCGGACATCTCGAGGCTGAACACGACGACCGTACGGCCATCGTGCAGCGCGGCGTACTGCGCGATGTTCATGGCAAAGCTCGACTTGCCCATGGCGGGGCGGCCGGCGATGATGATGAGGTCGCTCTTTTGGAGGCCGTTCGTCATGCGGTTGAGGTCGATAAAGCCCGTATTGATGCCGGTGAGCTGCCCTTTTCTGCTCATGAGGTCGCCGATGCGGTTGTAGGCCGCGGGCACGATCTCCGCGATGGGCAGCAGCGAATCGGCGCTCTTTCGCATCGAGATGTCGTAGATGCGCCGCTCGGCGTCGTTGAGCGACTGCTCGACGTCCTTCTCCTCGTTCATGCCGTCGCGGGCGATGTCCGTGCCGGCGCGCACGAGCTGGCGCTGCACGCTCTTTTCCTCGACGATCTCGATGTAGTACTGCGCGTTGGCGGCCGTGGGCACAAAGTCCATCAGCTGCGTCAGGTAGCTTACGTCGCCGACCTGGCGCAGGTACCCGTGCTTTTCGAGCTCGTTGGTCAGCGTGACGAGGTCGACCGCGTTGCCCAGGCTTCGCACATCGCGCATGCAGGCAAATATTGTCTCGTGCGCGGGCAGGTAGAAGTCCTCGGCGCGCAGCTGCTCGAGCGCGATCTCGAGCGCGCCCGTGTCCATCAGCATGCTGCCGAGCACCGATTTCTCGGCGTCGGCGGAATGCGGCGGGAGCCTGTGTTCCGTTTCCTCGCGCGGCGCTTCCATCGGCTATGCCTTGACGATCACGCGCACGAGCGCGGAGGTGTTCTCAAACAGGCTGATCTTGGCCTGGTACTCGCCCGTGGCGCGGATGGGCTCAGTCAGCGCGATCTTCTTTTTGTCGATGGTCACGCCGAGCTGGTCCGTTATGGCCGCGGCGATCTCCTTGCCGCCCACGGTGCCGAACAGCTTGCCGTTCTCGCCGACGTTGGCCGTGATGGTCACGATCTTGCCGTCGAGCTGCTTGGCGGAGTCGCGCGCCGCGATGCCGGCGGTGAACTTCTTGTGCGCGGCCGCGCTCTTTTGGATGCTCGCGGCGTTGACGGCCGCGGCGTCGGCGGGCGTGGCGAGCTTCTGCGGCAGGAGGTAGTTTCGAGCGTAGCCGTCCGAGACCGTGACGATCTCGCCCTTCTTGCCGGTGCCTTTGACGTCCTGTTCCAGCAGTACCTTCATGATAGATCGGCCTCCTTCAAATATTCGGCGATGCTGCTCTTGAGCGCGTCGCGCGCGTCGTACAGGTCCATGCCCATCAGCTGCGCGCCGGCCATGGTCAGGTGGCCGCCGCCGCCGAGCTTCTCGCAGATCAGCTGCGCGTTGATGCGGCCGAGCGACCGGCCGCTGATGCTCACATACCCGCTCTCGAGCCCGAGCACGAACGCGGCCTCGATGCCGCGGATGCCGACGAGCTCGTCGGCCGCCTTGGCCGCGATCAGCTTGGCGTTTTGCACGCTCTCGGCGCACATGGCGATGGCGATGCCGTTGCCGAGCATCTCCGCGCTGCGCACGGTGTCGGCGCAGTCGGAGTAGCTCTCCATATCGTCCTGAAACAGTTGCTTCACCATCGAGATGTCCGCGCCGTTCTTGCGCAAAAAGCCCGCCGCCTCGAACGTGCGCGAGCCGACGTTGAACGCGAAGTGCTTCGTGTCCACCGTGATGCCCGCAAGCAGTGTGCCGCAGACGAACGCGGGCGGGCGCAGCGTCTCGTCGAAATACTGCAAAACCTCCGTAATCAGCTCGCTCGCGCTCGACGCGCGCGACTCGAGGTAGTGCAGCGTCGCGTTCTCGATATAGTCCGCGCTGCGGCGGTGGTGGTCGATCAGTACGACGCGGCTCGTGAGCCCGATCAGCCGCGGCGCGCAGGTCGCCTGCGGCCGCTGCGTGTCCACGATCACGAGCACGCTGTTGGGGCGCAGCATCTTCTCCGCCTGCTCGGGGGGGATCAGGATGCCCGCGTAGGCGGGGTTACTTTGAATCTCCTCGACGGCGCGGTCGATCGCGGCGTTTGTGGACTCGAGCACGATGAACGCGCGCGAGCCGATGTGCTTGGCGCAGGCCACGATGCCGAGCGCCGCGCCGATGCAGTCCATGTCGGCGTGCTTGTGGCCCATCACGAACACGTCGCCCGCGTTCTCAAACAATTGCCGCAGCGCCTTGCTGAAGAGCCGCGCCTTGACGCGCGACTGCATGGACTCGAGCTGCAGCCGCCCGCCATAGAAGCGGTAGTTGACGCCCTGCTTGATGACGGCCTGGTCGCCGCCGCGGCCGAGCGCGAGCTCCATGGCCTGCCTGGCCGCCTCGTCGGACTGCTCGACGCGGTCGGCCACGCCCACGGCGATCGACAGCGTCACGGTCAGGCCGGTGCCGGTCTCGATGCGGCGCACGCTCTCGAGCAGCGGGAAGCGCTCCTGCTCGAGCTTCTCGAGCTGCTTGGCCTCGAATATGATCAGGAACCGCCCGTTCTCATAGCGGCGGTAGACGCCGCTGAGGCCGTGCGCAAACGCCGCCACGAGCCGCTCGACCTCGGCGAGCACCGTCGTGCGGTGGAACTGGATGTCGCTCGTCAGCTCCTCGTAGTTATCGACGTAGACGAGCGCCACGTACGGCATCTGCTCCTCGTGCAGCCGCTGGTAGTGCGCGGCCTCGGTGCGGTCGATCCAGTACTGGAACACGAGCGTCTTATCGGAGCTGTTGCGGTCGAGGATCATGCTCTTGACGAGGTAGCTGCCGCCCGCGTAGTCGAACGAGAACGCAGCAAGCGGATTCGTCGGCTGGTACGACGGCATGATCGAGCGGATGTTGTGCTCGGCAAACAATTTGCCGAATATTTCGTTCCGCCAGGCGATCGTGCCGTCGGCGCTGATTAAAGCGCACGGGATCGAGACGTTGAATATGATGCGGCTGGCCACGCTGCTGTTGTCGGCAAACACCGCGTCCATCAGTTTCCGCTGCTTCAGCTCGCGCTTCCGGATGGCGACGAGCAGCGCGAACAGCACGAGAAGCGACGCGCCGAACACGATCCCGGCCAGGTACGGCCGGTAAAGCGGGATCCTGTCGGCAAAGAGCAGCACGAGGCTGCTGAGCGTCGTCAGGACCAGGACCGGGATCAGGATGCGCTGCGCTTTCTTCAACAAAAACCTCCGGCGGGAAATTTACGGATTTCTCGGCGTCGTGGGCGGGATCAGGCCGGCGCGGTCGCGGTAGCGCAAGAGCTGCTCCATGCACCCGAGCAGCATCAGCGCCGTCTGCAAAAGCGGCAGGAGCAGCCCGATGGCAACGTAGAACAGCGCGCGGCGCGTCTGCACGCGGCCGCCGCGGCGCACGATCAAAAAGTCCACGACCGAAAGCCCCTGCAGCATCAGCGGGATGCCGACGAGCACGTTGACGGTCGAGGACACGCCGGGCGCGTAGTCCGCGCCGAACAGCTCGAGCGCGAGCGAGCCGAGCAGAAACAC
>CAZIRB010000114.1:0-1944 GCA_964541695.1 uncultured Oscillospiraceae bacterium | reverse complement strand
CCACGGCCGCGTGCGGAACATCACGGCCGTCCAGAGCGCGGGCGCGGCGAGCAGCGCGAACGGGAACACGCAGACCGCGGCGCCGGATATGGCGGCGGCCGCGACGAGGCCGAAGGCGGATTTTTTTACGGGCGGCGAAGAATTCTCCATGAAACCATTTTACGGCGAAACGCGGAGCGCGTCAATCGGTTCCGGCTTTGTCAGCCGATCGGCCAGTCGCATACGTCGAGCTTTTTTTCGAGTATGCGGTACACGCTCTCGTCGATGCGCGCTTCGGACAGCGTGCCGTCCTCTGCGGCGGCGGTGAGCGCGTCCATGATCGCGCGCTGTTTCTCCGGCACGGCGCCGCAGAGTATCAGGTCTCCGCCCGCGTTGATGAACGTGACCGCCGCGTCGCCGACGTCCGTCTGCGACGTGAGCGCGTTCATGCGGAAGTCATCGCTCATGATGACGCCGGAAAACCCGAGCTGCTGGCGCAGTAAACCGCTGATGATCGCGTACGACTGCGTGGCGATGTGGTTCGGGTCGAGCTGCGGGTAGGAGATGTGCGCCACGAGCACGAGGTCCACGCCGGCCTGCACCGCCTCGGCGAACGGGATCAGGTCGTAGGAGAGCATCTCGTCGAGACTCTTGTCGACGACGGGCGTGACCTCGTGCGAGTCCTTCGTCGTGCCGCCGTGGCCGGGGAAGTGCTTGGCGGTCGAAAGGCAGTCCGCATCGGATAAGCCCTCGATGATCGCGCAGCCGATGCTGGCCGCGGTGTCGGGGTTCGAGCTGATGATGCGCGTGGTCAAAAACGTGTCCATCGGCGACGGCGCGATGTCCAGCACGGGCGCGAGGTTTGTGTTGATGCCGATGCTCTTGAGCCTTGTTCCAATGTAATAGAACTGCTCGTGCGCGGCGGCCTCGTCGCCGTTGCGGCCGAGCGTGCGCGCGGACGACGGCCACGGGCTCCAGCGGAAGCGCACGACGGTGCCGCCCTCGATGTCGATCGAGATCAGCAGCGGGATGTCCGACTGGTTCAGCTTGTTGACGCGGCCCGTCAGCGTCTCGGCCTCGCCGAAGCCGCCGTCGGAGTTGCCGCTGTTGATGTTTGAGCCGTACAACACGACGTTGCCGATGTGATACGTCTCAAAAATATCCGAAAACTCGCTCGACGGCCGGCTCGTGCCGACAAAGCCGAACATCACGAGCTGGCCGAGTTTTTCTGAAAGCGTCATGTCCGCGATGCGCGCGCGAATAAACCGCTCCACGTCGTTTTGTGCGGGTACGGCCGTGGGCACGGGCGTGGGGGTCGGCGTCAGCGTCGGCGACGGCGCGGGCGTATCGGTGATTGCCGGCGTACTGGTCGGCTCCGCCGCGGCGGGCGACGCGGCGGCGTTGACCGGCGGCGCGTCGGCGAGCGAGGGCGCGGCGCGCGGCACAAGCAGCCGGTACGCGCCGAACGCGAGCAAAGCGACGATAAAGAGCACGATCGCCATCCATTTGAGCGAATCCCTGAGCAAAACGTCACTCCTAAAAGCGAATAAGTACTATCATTATAGGAGCAATCCGGCCGAAAGTAAACCGCTAGATGCTGGAGAAGGCTGTCGTTGACGGTGGAAAACCGCGGCGTTTAACCGTATGCTTTGCAAAAATGGGGGTTGCCAAGCGGCCGCGCATGCGCTAAAATAAGCATGCTCGGGGATGTAGCTCAGCTGGTCAGAGCGCTTCGTTCACATCGAAGAGGTCGTAGGTTCGAGCCCTATCATCCCCACCAAACTAAAAGCCGCCCATCAGGCGGCTTTTAGTTTGGTCTGTAGATTGAGAGGGCTCGAAGCCGCGTAAAGAAAACGCCGCGGTGCGGCGTTTTTAGCGGCGGGGTAGCGCCGCCGCGAGACCGCGCGGCGCACAAGCGCAAGCGGTCCGCGAGCGAAGCGGAGAGCCCTATCATCCCCACCAAAC
>CAZIRB010000113.1:0-6232 GCA_964541695.1 uncultured Oscillospiraceae bacterium | reverse complement strand
ATGATGCGGTACTTGCGCCGCTCGCCGCCGCCCTGGTGGCGGACGGTGATCTTGCCGGTGAAGTTGCGGCCGGAGTTCTTTTTGAGCTCCTCCGTCAGCGACTTTTCGGGGGTCTTTTTCGTAATCTCGTCGTACGCCGACACGGTCATGAACCGCTGGCCCGGCGTCGTCGGGTTGATCTTGCGGATACCCATGCTGCTGCCTCCTTACTGCGAGATGCTGTCGAAGAATTCGATGCCTTTGGAATCCTTCTTCAGCGTCACGTACGCCTTCTTGGTCGCGGGGCGGCGGCCCTGCTTGTCGCCCTGGCGGCGGATCTTGCCGATCTTGTTCAGCGTGCGGACGGAGTCCACGGTCACGCCGAACGCGTCCTCGACCGCCTTTTTGATCTCGATCTTGTTCGCGTCCCGGTGGACGAGAAACGTGTAAGTCTTCGACGGGAGGTGGTCGTAGCTCTTTTCCGTCAGAACAGGCTTACGGATGATGTCGTACGGGCTTTTCATCAGGCGTACACCTCCTCGATCTTCCTGGCCGAATCCTCGGTGAGGATCAGCATGTCGTACTTTAGAATTTCATAGACGTTCAGCGTGCCGACCAGCGTGGTCTTGACGCCCGGGATGTTCCTGGCCGCGCGCTCAACGGTCGCGTCCGGCTCGGGGAGCACGATCAGCGCCTTATTAACGTTGACGGCCTCGAGCACCTTGACCATCTCCTTGGTCTTGGCCCCCGCGATATTGAGCTTATTAAACACGATCAGCTCGCCGTCGCCCGCCTTGCCGGAGAGCGCGGATTTCATCGCGAGGCGCTTGACCTTCTTGTTGATGCGGATCGTGTAGTCGCGCGGCTTGGGCGCGAACACGATGCCGCCGTGCCGCCACTGCGGGGAGCGCGTGGAGCCCTGCCGCGCGCGGCCGGTGCCCTTCTGCCTCCAAGGCTTGATGCCGCCGCCGGAGACTTCGGCGCGGGTGAGCGCGCTCTGCGTGCCCTGGCGGCAATTGGCCAGGTGCGCCTTCACGGCTTCGTGCAGCGCAAACGTGTTGACCGGCTGGCCGAACGTGTTGTCGGCTAGCTCGATCTGGCCGACCTTCTTGCCGGTAATATCCAATACGCTAACTGTAGGCATGTCGCGTTTCCTCCTTCTTACTTCACGCTGCTCTTGACGGTCACAAGACCGCCCTTGGGGCCGGGTACGGCGCCCTTGACCAGCAGCAGGTTGCGCTCCGCGTCCACGCGCACGATCTCGAGGTTCTGGATCGTGACGTTTTCGGCGCCCATATGGCCCGGCAGTTTCTTGGTTTTGAACACGCGGGAAGGGCTGGAGTTGGCGCTCATGGAACCGACTCTGCGGTGGTAGTGCGAGCCGTGCGTCATGCGGCCGCGGGCTTGGTTGTGGCGCTTGATGACGCCCTGGAAACCCTTGCCCTTGGAGCGGCCGGAGATGTCGACGCGGTCGCCCACGGCGAACAGGTCGGCCTTGATGACCTGGCCGACCTCGTAGCTGTCGGCGTCGTCGAGCTTGAGCTCGCGCATGTAGCGCAGGGGCTTTATGTTCGCCTTGGCAAAATGCCCGGCGAGGGGCTTGTTGACAAGCCGTTCGCGAATCGTTGAAAAGCCGACCTGCACGGCGTTGTAGCCGTCGGTTCCCACGGTTTTCTTCTGGACGACGGGGCAGGGGCCGGCTTCGATGACTGTCACGGGGATCATGGTACCGTCAGACTGGAACATCTGCGTCATACCGACCTTTTTGCCCAAAATGGCCTTCTTCATTGCGTCTTTTCCTCCGTATCGTTACAGTTTGATCTCGATGTCCACACCGGCGGGCAGATCGAGCTTCATCAGCGCGTCGACGGTTTTGCTCGACGGCTGGAGGATGTCGATCAGGCGCTTGTGGGTGCGCATCTCGAATTGCTCACGCGAGTCCTTGTACTTGTGCGTGGCCCGGAGGATCGTCACAACTTCCTTCTCGGTGGGCAGGGGGATGGGGCCGGAAACGGTGGCGCCCGTTCTCTTGGCGGTCTCCACGATCTTCTCAGCGCTCTGGTCGATCAGACTGTGTTCGTAGGCCTTGAGCTTGATGCGGATTCTGTTTGCCATATTATTGATGTCCTCCTTCTTTTGCTGGGGCAGTACACCGAGCCGTGTGTTTCCCTTTTCATAATTGAAACAAAGCCGATTCCGCTTTGTTTTGTGAGGGACTGCACGGTTTGGGCCTTCGCCCGCGCCCGCGTCGGGCGTTGGGCATGGCCGGAAATTACCCGGATGGCAGTACCGGCAACCTCCCGGTCATCCCGCGCGCGCAGAACATCTCGTCCGGCGCGCGAACAGACATATTTTACACAAGTGCTTTCCCATTTGCAAGCTTTATTTTCAGAAAAGCAAAATATTTTTGGGCCAAAAACGCCCCGCTCCGGCCGTTTTCCGTTTTCGGGCCCGGCAGAAAGCGGGACGAGTGGGTTTTACCGCGCTTAAGCGTCGACCATCGTGGCGTGGTAGAGGTTTGCGTAGACGCTGTTTTGGGCGAGGAGCTCCGCGTGCGTGCCGCGCTCGCGCACGCCGGATTCGTCGAGCACGATGATCTCGTCGGCGTTCTTGACCGTCGAGAGCCTGTGCGCGATGACGAGCGTCGTACGCCCGCGGGACAGCTCCTCAAACGAGTGCTGGATGTCGTGCTCGGTCATGGTGTCGAGCGCGCTCGTCGCCTCGTCGAGGATCAAAATCGGCGGGTTCTTGAGGAACAGCCGCGCGATCGACACGCGCTGCTTCTGTCCGCCCGAGAGCAGGATGCCGCGCTCGCCGACCTCGGTCTCGTACCCCTGCGGGAACTGCAGAATCTCGTCGTGGATGCGCGCGCATTTGGCCGCCTCGACGACCTCCGCGTCCGTGGCCTCGATGCGGCCGTAGCGGATGTTCTCCAGCACGGTGCCGGCGAACAGGAACACGTCCTGCTGCACAATGCCGACGTTTTTGCGCAGCGACTCGAGCGTGACGGATTTGATGTCCTTCCCGTCGATCGTGATGCGGCCGGACTTGGTCTCGTAAAACCTGGGGATTAAATGGCACAGCGTGGTCTTGCCGCCGCCGGAGGGGCCCACGATCGCAAGCGTCTTGCCCGCGGGAATGTCCAGGTCGATGCCTAAGAGCACGTCGCGGTCGTTCTCGTAGGCGAACGTGACGTTCTCAAAGCGGATGCGGCCGTCGACATGGCGAAGCTCGGCAGCGTCCGGCGCGTCCTTGATGTCGGGCTGGATGTCCATGATCTCGAGGAAGCGCTCAAAGCCCGCCATGCCCAGCATGTACTGCTCGGCAAACGACGCGAGCCGCTTGATCGGCGAGACGAACGTCGCCACGTACAGCGTGAACGTGATCAATATCACGGGGTCGAGCGCGCTTTTGTAGATCAGGTAGCCGCCCACGCCGAGCACGGCGATGTTGAACAGCGCAACAAACAGCTCCATGCCGCTGTGGAAGTACGCCATATATCGGTAGAACGCGTTCTTGGCGGTCACGAACAGTTTGTTGCCCTTCTCGAACTTCTCGACCTCGTGCCGCTCGTTCGTAAACGCCTTGGCTACGCGCGCGCCGGAGATCGAGGACTCGATGCCCGCGTTGATCTCCGCCACGCGCGCCTTGACGGCGAGCGACGTGCGGCGCATCTCAAGCCGCAGCCTCATGACGTAATACACGGCGAACGGCACGATCAGAAGCAGCGCGAGCGCGAGCCGCCACTCGATCAGGAACATGAACACGAACGCGCCCACGATCGTCGCGACCGAGATTAGCAGGTCCTCCGGGCCGTGGTGCGCCAGCTCCGTGACCTCGAACAGGTCGTTCGTCGCGCGCGAAAGCAGCTTGCCCGTGCGCTGTTTGTCGTAGAAGCTGAACTGGAGCTTTTGGATGTGCGTGAATATGTCGCGCCGGATGTCCGCCTCCATGCGCACGCCGAGCACGTGCCCCCAGTAGTGGATCACGTACAGCAAAAACGAGCGGAATACGTACGCAAAAAGCGCCGCGGCCAGCAGCAGCACAAATTCCGGCATAAGCGCCGGGTCCTTCGATATGTCCGGCAGCAGTGTGCGCAGCATGTACTGCGAGAGCAGCGGGTACGCCAAATCGATGCCGGAGACCGTGAATGCGCAAAAAAGGTCCAAAAGCAGCAGCCTTATATGCGGTTTATAATAGGAAACGAACCGACGAAATTTGTCCATGACATGATCTTAACACGCAAATTTCGCATAAGCAACGGGGTTTTGGGAGAAAGTATCGCCATGCGCAGAGCCGATTTTATCGATACGAACGAATACCCGGAGCAGGAGCTGACGGATCTGATGAATCTCGCCGTCGCGCTCAAGGTCAGCGCGCGCGCGGATTATTATCCGCAGCTTCTGCGCGGCCGCATGCTCGGCATCATCGACGAGGGCATGAACCCGTTTTTGCGCTACGCGCTCGTCACGGGCATCTATCAGTTCGGCGGCGCGTGCCAGATCGTGCAGGTCTCGCTCGACAGCAAGCGCATCCGCCAGACCGCCGAATCGCTCGGCAGCTATTTCGACTGCCTCGCCGTCAGCATTCCTCGCCACGAAACGCTCCTTGCGCTGGCCAAGTACGCCGGCATACCGGTGCTCAACGCAGGCAGCAGCTTCTGCACGCCGGTGCAGGAGCTCGCCGACCTCATCACCATGTACGAGCATCTCCCCAAGGAGAAACGCCTTGAGGAGTGCAAGCTCGTGTTCGAAGGCCCCGCGAGCGCCGCCGCCGCGTCCAGCCTGTTCATCGCGTCCAAGATCGGCATGAAATTTGTGCAGATCGCGCCTGGGCCGGAGCAGATCAAGCCGCAGGCGGTTAAGATCGCCGAGCGCAATATCAAAAAATCCGGCGGCGCGTTCCTGCTCACCGAGGACGCGGCCGAAGCTTACCGCGAGGCCGATTTTGTGCGCACCGACGCCGCCGAGTGGACGCCGCAGTCCACGCCGGGCGAAAAGCCGCCGTTTTTGATCCCCGCCAACGAAAACCTGCATTCCGCCGCCCGCACCGCGCTCGCGCTGCTGCTGTACCGCGATCCCATGGCGCGCGATCAGCTCCTGGTCGAGAAGGTGCGCCGCACGCTCGCCATTAAGCTGCACGACGTGTTCGGGTTCGGGGAGGCGTAGGGTTTTGGAATTATGTTGGGGGCTCCGCCCCCAAACCCCCGCCAAGGGCCTGAGGCCCTTGGAACCCGCAGGAAAAAACCAGGAATCGTTGGGTTTCCAAAGGGACTTGTCCCTTTGGCAGGGGTTTCGGGGGCGGCGCCCCCGACCGTTCCCCCGACGTTCCCCCGTCCCTTCTTGACGAACCCCCGGCTTTGATCTACGATCGTTTTATGGAGATAGTACGGCATCCGTTTGCGCCCGTATACGACGAAAACAGCCGCGTGCTGATACTCGGCACGATGGCGTCGGAGGCGTCGCGTCGGGCGGGATTTTATTACATGCACCCGCAGAACCGGTTCTGGAAGATACTTGCCGCGGTGTTCGGCGAGCCGCTGCCGGAAAACGTCGGCGAGCGGCGCGCGTTTGTGCTCGCTCACAGCATCGCGCTGTGGGACGTGCTCGCCTCGTGCCGGATCTTGGGCTCGGCCGACAGCTCGATCCGCGAGCCGGTGGCAAACGACATTGCGGGCCTGCTGCAAAAAACGCGGATCGACACCGTGCTGACCACGGGCGGGACGGCGACGCGGCTCTACCGCAGGCTGATCGCGCCACAGGCCGGGATCGAGCCGGTCGCGCTGCCCTCGACGTCGCCCGCCAACCGCACGCTCCCGTTCGACGCGCTCGTCGACGCCTACCGCGCGGCGCTGCTGCCGCTGCTGCAATAAAAAACGGGCCGGTTGGCGGCCCGATCGAAACATGGCGAGGCGATTTACAGGGTTCTCGCCTTTTTTACGTGGGTGGGAATCAAAGCTCCCGGCAAGGCACGATGCGTGGGCTCCGCCCTCGGTCCACAGTTCGCAATGGTCGCGCACGCCCCTTTGGGCCTGCGCTTCCTTGCTCACTGGGCCTTCGCTTCGCTTGGTCCGCCACAGGCGGCGCTCAGCTTCGGCCCCTCCCGCTCTTTTCTTAAAGAAAAGAAGTAAACGATGCAAAAAACACCTTAACATTTTTCATTCGGGTTTCCAAAGGGGGTCCCCCCACTTTGGCGGGATGCAGGGGCGGAGCCCCTGCAAAAAGGCCGTTGAGGGCAGCTCCCTCAAATTCAA
>CAZIRB010000112.1:0-6711 GCA_964541695.1 uncultured Oscillospiraceae bacterium | reverse complement strand
AACGCGAGCTGCGCGTTGGCGTGCTTGCCCGCGCCGGTGTACTCGGTCTCCTGCACGACGATGCACGCGTCTTCCGGCATGGTCTGCGCCAGCGAAAACGCCGCGGCGAGGCTCGTGTTGCCCGCCGGGCCGCGCTCGATGCCCTCCAGGCGCGCGAGCATCTCGGTCGTGTAAAATACCTCGCCCTGCGTCACCGTCACGTAGCGGTCCATGTACCTTAGCGGCCGCGCGGCGCTCCTGGGCACGTCCGAGCGGTCCGGCCACGTCGCAAACGGGATGCCGAAGCCCGTGTGCCCGGTCGTGAACGACTTTTTGTTGAACTGCGAGTCCGACGCCATGTGCAGACCCTTTAAGTTGACCGACGCGGCGATCACCTCGGCGCGGCAGCCGGCCTTGAGCAGCCCGCGAGCGGTGCCGGTGAGGTTCCCGCCGCCCGCGTTCGTGCACACGACCGCGTCGGGGTCCTTCCCCTCGCGCGCGCGGAACTGGCCGGCCAGCTCGAAGCCGAGCGTCTCCACGCCGGACACGCCGAACGTCGTGTACAGCGATGCGTTGAAATACCCCGTTTCCTCGAGCAGGCGTAAAAATTCATAGAACAGCTCCGGCCCGACCGTGAGCTGCACGACCTCCGCGCCGAGCGCCTCGCACTTCCTGGCCTTCTCGACGATCTCCGGCTGGCCCCGGCCCGCCGAGTCGAAGCATTCCTGCACGACAATGCAGTCGAGGCCTGCTTTGGCGCAGCAGCTTGCCACCGCCGCGCCGTAGTTGCCGCTCGTGGCCGCGATCGCGCCCCTGTAACCCATCTTCTTCGCCTGATGGATCGACACGGCCGCGCGGCGCGCCTTAAAGCTCCCGGACGGGTTGGCCGCCTCGTCCTTTATGAATATGCGCGCGCCGCAGCCCGCGGGCGCGAGCATTCTGGCCAGCGCCGTGATATTCGGCAGCTCGATCAGCGGCGTGCCGCCGACCGCAAAGCCGCGCTGGATCCCGGCCACGTCGCCGAGCGAGTAGCCCGTTGAGACCATCATCTTTTCATAATCGAACGCGATCGAACCGGACTCAAACGCACCGTAGTCGACGCCGACCGAGGCGCGCATGATCTCGGCCCTGCGGCCCATGACCGCCGCGTAGGAGCTGTCCCTCATTTGCGTTCGCCTCCTCTCAGCAACGCGACGACGCCGTCGCCGGCCTGTTCCAGCTCCGTCACATACGCGCCGAACGAGTGCGTGTAGTGCGGGTTTACCTCGACGAGCGTGCCCTCGACGATACGGCCCGTCTTGGTCCGGACCGCCGCGGGGCCGCCGACCTCGGCGTCGCTTAGCAAATGCCCCTTGACCCACATCTCGAGCGGCACGTCCCGCGTGTCGAGCGGCAGCGCGGAAAGCGCGCGCGCCTTGGCCTCGAGCACGGTCACGTGCAGCCGGACAAAGTCGCCTTTATTCGCCGTCATCCTTCCAGCTCCTCCTCGATAGAATCGCGGAAATCGCCCATGATCGCGCGCGGGACCGGCAGGTCGAGCATCGTCCTAAGGCCCGGCCGCGCGTTGATCACGTGCGGGATCATGTTGACGCACATCGCGATCGTGCCGATTCCGCCGTCCACCTCGGGCCGGATCGACATATTCACGTTCGGCGTGCCGGAAAGCGCGATGTAGTCGCCCGTCTCCGTGCCGCCAAGCTGCGGTTCGATCTGCTGCGGATGCACGAGATCGATTACGACCTCGCCGTTTCGGTAGCCCTGGCCCGTCATGTTCACGCCCGCCACACGCCCCGCCGCCGCGAACCCGTGCGGCGATCTCCGATCCACGACCGTCACGATGGGCCGCATCTGCTGTTCGAACCGGTCGATACCCAATCCCAGCGCGTCCGAGATCATGCCGACGCTCTCCGCAAAGCCCACGTGCCCGGCCAGCGTGCCGCTCGCCACGCCGCGCTCGAATTCCTCGAGCGTGATGCCGATGCCCTGCTCCTCCATCACCGCCGGACCGAACGGCGAGAGCGAGTTGACACGCCGGCACGCGACGCGCTCGACGCTCGTCATACAGCCCGACAGGCACACCGCGAGCAGGTCCATCATCAGGCCCGGGTTGATGCCCGTGCCGAGGATCGAAACGCCGTTCTCCCTGGCCAGGCGGTCCATCTCTTGCGCCAGCTCCGGCTCGTTCGCCGCGGGATAGCTCATTTGCTCCGCCGTACAGATTACGTTCACGCCGCGCTCGACGATCGTTTTAATCTTCGAAAACGCTTTTTTCGTAAACGAGTCCGTCGCGAGCACGCACACGTCCGGCTTCCCAGCGAGCGCACGCCCGATGTCCGGCTCGATCATCACGTCCGCCCGCTCCCCGCGCTCGATCCCGAGCACCTCGAACATGCTCCTGTTTACGCGCGCCGGGTGGATGTCGCATACGCCCACAACGTCCACGCCGCGCTTACCCAAAAGCACCTTCGCCACGCCGCCGCCCATCGCGCCAAAGCCCCAGACGGCCACCCGTACGTTTCGCATAAGCTGTTCCTCCGGTTTTCAATGTTAAAGGGGGAAAGTAAGTATGTTTGTGAGTTGTTTAGGGGAACGTTGGAAGCTCCCCACAGTTCGCAATGGTCGTGCAGCCCTCCTGGGCCTGCATTTCCTTGCTCACTGGGCCTATGCCTCGCTTCATTCGCCACAGGCGGCGCTCGGCTGCGACCCCTCCAAGCCACCGTCAAAGGGCCGAAGGCCCTTTGGCGGGTGCGCGAGGGCAGCGCCCTCACAGAGGGAGTGCGGGGGCTTTACTCCGCCAAAACCGGGCACATTACAAACCCAACTGGCCCAAGCGTTTCTCGTCGGGTTTCCGAAGGGCCTTCGGCCCTTTGGCGGGTGCGCGAGGGCAGCGCCCTCGCAGAGGGAGTGCGGGGGCTTTACCCCGCCAAAACCGGGCACATTACAAACCCAACTGGCCCAAGCGTTTCTCGTCGGGTTTCCAAAGGGCCTTCGGCCCTTTGGCGGGTGCGCGAGGGCAGCGCCCTCGCACCGCCTCCCGCCGCCCCCCGTCCCCCTACTCCCGCCACAGAGGCATGCTCATGCAGCGCGGGCCGCCGCGGCCGCGGGAGAGCTCGGCGCTGGGGATTTTGAGCACGGTGACGCCTTCGGCTTCCATGATCTCGTTGGTGATGTGGTTGCGGTCGTAGGCGACGACGACGCCGGGCGAGATGCTGAGCGCGTTGGAGCCGTCGTTCCACTGCTCGCGCTCGGCGGCGATGCGGTTCGTGCCGCCGCAGTTGAGCAGGCGGACGGAGGGGAGGTCGAGATAGCGCGCGAGCACGCGGTCGAGCCCTTCCGAAAGCTCGCGCACGCGCAGCGAACCGTTCCCGGCATTCCTCAGCTCAAATATGCGCAGCGCGCCAAGGATGCCGGGGTGCACGAGGAAGATATCGCGGTCGATCTGGGTCAGGACGGTGTCGAGATGCATGAACGCGCGCATGCTGGGGATGTCGAGCGCGAGGAGCGTGTCGATTTCGGCGTCCGGGTCGGCGAAGATATTGCGCGCGAGCGTTTCGACGGCCTCGGGCTTGGTGCGCTGGGACACGCCGACGGCGAGGACGCGGTTGGATAGATTCAGGATGTCGCCGCCCTCGAGCGAGAACGGCTCGTCGGGCAGGTAGTAGAACGGCACCTGGCCCATGTAGTCCGGGTGATGCTCGAGAATATAGCGGCCGTAGATGGTCTCGCGGTTGCGTGTGACGGCGTACATGCGGTTGATGCTCGCGCCGCTGCCGATGGACGCGAACGGATCGCGCGTAAAGTACAGGTTCGGGATCGGGTCGAGTATGAAATGATCGCCGCCGTTTAACAGCCGCCCCAGCGAATCGCCGTCGCCGCGCGGCAGCTCGTCGGCGTTGACGCCCGCCATGGTCTTCAATATCAGCTCGCGCGCGTCCGTTATGGTGCCGAAAAACTCGTTCAGCTCCCGCCGGTAGCAGTGCGCGGCGCTGCCCGCGGCGGCGATGAACTCCCGCACGAACGTTTCGCGCAGTACGGGGCTCTGCGCAATGGTCTCGGCCGCAAGGTCCGAAAGGTAGCAGACCTCGACGCCCTGGCCGGCCAGCGTCTCGCAGAAGCGGTCATGCTCGGCCTGCGCGCCGCACAGGTACGGGATGTCGTCGAACAGCAGCCGCTCGAGCGCGCCCGGTATCAGGTGCTCCAGCTCCAGCCCCGGCCGGTGCACCAGCACGCGCTTGAGCGTCCCAATCTCGCTTTTGACCCGTATCGGCATGGCTTCGCTCCTAAAATCGTTTTGCTTCCCCTATATTGTAAGCGGTTTTGGCCGGCCTAGACGGACACGCAAAGCCTGAGTCCGCTGTATTTGGCCCGCGATTTTGGACTATGGCCGCTGCATAAGCATGCGCCGCATAGAGCGCATGCCGGAATCGGTCCGAATCCATTGATTTTTCCCGCCGTTACTTGTATTATGCGGTGCATATGCGTGCATAACGGACATGGCAGCTCATATGAATCGTACAAGTTTATTCCATATATTTGTCCGTTTTGATTGCGCAAACGCCGAAAAACCGGTACAATGACGGTATCGCGGCAGGAGGAGGCATATTCATGCCCGGCATCGTTTCCATGCAGTCGATCGCGCGCTCGCGGCTCGACCGCGCGCAGCTCATCAGCTTCGACCGCGAGGTCATCGAAAAGAGCACCGCGCCGCTGATCCACCGGGAGGCGCGGTACTGGTTCATCACGCGCGGGCGCGGCACGCTGCGGCTGCAAAACGGCAGCTTTGCGCTTTTTCCCGGCACGCTCGTGTCGGTGCTGCCGTGGCAGGTGACGGAGATCACCGAGGTGACCGAACCGCTGCAGCTCAGCCTGATCGTATACCATCTCGACACGCTTACGCGGCTCATGAAATCGTTTTACGACGAGGCGGAACTGGCCGCGGGCTTTGTCAGCCTCTCCGCCAAGTCGCCCGTACAGCGCTGCAACAAGAAGGAGGCCGCCGCCGTCGAGCGCGTGTTTTCGGCGCTGTTTGAGGAGCTCGGCATGGAGTCCACGCTTCCCGAGCCCGTCAACCGGCCGTTTGCGCGCGTGTCGGCGATGAACCGGCTCGTCGAGCTGGCCGTGCTGTTTGCGCGCAAAAGCCTGACGAGCGCGCAGCCGGGCATGGCCGCCGAGCCCGTGCCGGACCGCAGCGAAATCCTGCGCTATCTGTACATGCACTGCGGCGAGAAACTCACGCTCGGTCGGCTCTCGCGCATCTTCTACATCGGCGAGAACAGCATCAGCGCCTACGTCACGGGCTTGACCGGGCTGTCGTTTTCCGACCTCGTCAACGAGATGCGCATCGGCAAGACCGTCAACTATCTGTTATACACGGACCTGACGATCGAGGAGCTCGCGCACATCCTCGGCTACGTCGACGCCTCGCACATCTCAAAGGTATTCTCCGCGCGCATGGGCACGAAGATCGGCGCGTTCCGCAACACCTACTGCCGCGTCGGCAGCATGCTGCGCGAGGACGACTCGCGCCGCGCGTACCAGGTCGTCGAGTACGTCTATCGCAACCACGCTCGGCCGCTCTCCGCCGCCACTGTTGCCGCCGAGTTCAGCCTTTCGCCCGCGCAGCTCGAGCGCATCCTGATCTGCCAGGTCGAGAAAAACTTCGAGGAGTTTTTGCACAGCGTGCGCGTCCGCCGCGCTTGCGAGCTGCTCGCCGACACCGACCGCAGCGTGATGGACATCGCCTTAAGCGTCGGCTACAACACGCAAAAGACGCTGACGCGCAATTTCCTGCGCCTGATGGTCGCCACCCCGCAGTCGTACCGCAAGCGCGCCCGCGCCGACGCGCGCCGTCTCGCCGCGCCCGCCGGAGCCGCGGCTGAATGCGCGGACGAGGGTTCTTAAGCGCGCTTGGCATGGTATAATGACCGCATATATATTGTGAATTACATAAATTAAAGGAGAACCGACCATGAGCGACGTGACCATCGAGATGTCCCCCGTCAAGCGCCTCGCCAAGCTGCTGGCCGAGATGCACTACTACTACGCCAAGGAGCTGATCGACCGCCTCGGCCCGGACGAAGGCAAAGCCGCGGTGCGCCACGCGCTAGCCGAAATGGCGAACTCGCGCATTGGCGCGATGCAGCGCGACGCCGCCGCCCACGGCCTGCCCACGACCGGCATGGCCGCCTATAAGGCGATCAAGGACTTTCCCACCGAGGGCTGGGTCCGCGACGACAAGGGCGTCGTCAGCTACTGCCCCATGGCCGAGACCTGGAAGTCCCACGGCGACGACGGCCTCGACATCGGCGGGCTGTACTGCGAGATCGATTACCTGCTCTACGACGGTTTCGGCATTGCGCTCGAACGCCCCGAATGCCTCGGCAACGGCGACGCCTGCTGCCGCTTTCAGCCGAAAGAACGGTAGGGGGACGGGGCACGGGGGACGGAGGGAACGAAGGGACGTACGGGGTACGTTGGAGGCTCCGCCTCCAAACCTCCGCCAAGGGCCGGAGGCCCTTGGAACCCGACGAAAAGTCGGTGACTTTGTACCATAACAAGGGTATTGAAAACTCCGAATTACGATAGGGAACGTTGGAGACTCCGCCTCCAAACCTCCGCCAAGGGCCGGAGGCCCTTGGAACCCTTCCTGCGGGTATTCAACTTTGAGTATTCGCTCTTTG
This sequence comes from uncultured Oscillospiraceae bacterium, assembly GCA_964541695.1. Classification (GTDB taxonomy): domain Bacteria; phylum Bacillota; class Clostridia; order Christensenellales; family CAG-138; genus CAZKGE01. The sequence goes on along the minus strand of CAZIRB010000112.1, from coordinate 52 downwards.
TCCTGGGGTGTCCAAAGGGCGTTAAGGCCCTTTGGCGGGGTGCCGGGGGGGG
>CAZIRB010000111.1:2015-6767 GCA_964541695.1 uncultured Oscillospiraceae bacterium | reverse complement strand
TACCGCCGCGTGTACCAGAAGCTCTGCGACTTTGAGGATTATTTGATCCACCTGTCCGTCAACCCGGACCCAACGAGCAGCGAACCGCTGCCGGCCGAAGCGCGCGACCCCGCGCTGCTGTTCGGCAAGGAGGCGGCGGACGGCATCTGCCGCATGGCGATCCGGCAAAACATCGCGCTGATCGAGTCCGTCAGCGCGAGCGCGTCGTTCGAGCGGCTGCTCGAGCGCGCGCGCAGCGAGAAGAACCTCGACAGCATCCGCACGTACCTCAACCTGCTCGAGGAATACCTGACCTACATGACGCGCGTGTACAAGCTGCACATGCTCAGCTTCCTGTACGAGCTGCTCATGCATCCGGAGAGCGACGTGCGGCGGCAGGCGGGGCAGCTCATGGGCCGCATACTGGCCAACGCGGGCCTAAAGTCGCGCAAGGAGCTGCCCGAGAACGCGCCGGAGACCGCCATCGCGCCGACGCTTTCGGAGATGCTCGCCGAGTCCGCGGCGCTGTGGGACAGCTACGTCGGCCTGCTGCTGCAGCCGGACCACAAGATCAACAGGAAGCACGCCGTCCGCATCGTCAACTCGCTCAAGGTCGTCGCCGGCAGCCTGTTTGCGGCAAGCGCTTCCGGCGAGGCGCGCGCGTACCTCGATCCGCTGCTTGCGCGCTTCCAATCCGGCGCGGACCGGTTTGCGCTGCTCGACGCCATCGTGCGCGTGCCGGCAAATCTACTGACCGCCGACGAGGCGCGCTTTATCGCCGCCTACGCCGCGGAAGCGAGCCTGATGGGCGACCCGAGCCTGACGGTCGCGGCGCTCAGCGCCGCGCTGTACCTGGCTACGGAGCGGCCGGACGACGTGCGCGGACCGGTGACGGCGCTGCTGGACGCCGGCAGGCTCCCGCAGGATACGGCCGTGCGGTACCTGGCCGGCCGGCTCGCCGCGCTGTACCACGGCCCGGCCGCGCCGGTAGGCGGCGGCCTGCCCGCCGACGACGTGTCCGAGCTGTATCTGATGAACCTCAAGTCCGCCGTGCACTGGATCGTTAAATCCGCCAACATCGACTGCCTGTACGAGCACGCGCTGTCCTGTCCCGCGGACGCGTACCATGTCGCGACGCATTTAAGCAACCTGCTGCTCGTGTCCGAGCACCTGCCGGTGCGCGAGCGCGCGGGCGACGCGCTCATGCGGCTGTCGCCCATGCTGCGCGTGGACCAGCGCAACGAGATCGTGATCGACCTGTGCCGCGGGCTGGAGACCGGGCAGCAGGAGTTCTCCAAATATGTGCCGCCCTGCCTCGGCTTTATGATCCGGCAGCTGCCGGAGCTCGAGCGCGAGGAGGCTATTTCGTTTCTCGAGGGCATGGTGCGCGCGGGGAGCCAGCGCGCGGCCGGCGCGGCGCTCTCGACGCTCGGCCAGATCCTCGTGCTCTCGGAGGGGAACGGCGTATACGACGCGGCGGAGAACGAGCGCGCCATCCGCCGCATCACGGGCATCCTGCTCAGCGGCCTCGCGCACTTCGACGACGGCGTGCACCGCGCGGCGCTCTCCGTGCTGTGCCGGGACGTGTTCAGCTGTGCGAAGGTTTCGCTCGTCAGCCGCCGCGCGCTGTTTCTGCCGCTGTGCAAAAAGCTGCTCACGCTGCTTTCCGAGAAGCGCGGGAGCGACATCACGTTCTTCAACACCGCCGCGATGCTCAACCACATCTACCGCATGATCATCGACTGCCGCGTCGAGCTTGGCGGGCTGTCGTTCGAGCTGCCCGCAAGCGTCGCGTTCTTCCCCGGCACGTTCGACCCGTTCTCGAGCGGGCATAAGCGCATCGTGACCGAGATTCTGGCGCTGGGCTTTGAGGTCTACCTTGCGGTGGACGAATTCTCGTGGTCCAAGCGCACGCAGCCGAAGCTCCTGCGCCGGCAGATCGCGGTCATGTCCGTGGCGGACCAGCCGGACGCCTATCTGTTCCCGGACGACATCCCGATCAACCTGGCCAATCCCGACGACCTTCTCCGCCTGCGCGCTTTGTTTCCGGACAGGCCGCTCTATCTTGTGGCGGGCAGCGACGTGGTCGAGAACGCCTCCGCGTACGCGGATAAAACGCTGCCGGACGCTGCGAACGCGTTCGATCACATCCTGTTCTCGCGCTCCCAGACCGAGGACGCGCCGCCCGGGCGCTCCGCCAAGGAGCGGCTGACGGGCCGCGTGATCGAGCTGACGCTGCCGACGTATTACGAGGACGTGAGCAGCTCGCGCATCCGCGAACACATCGACAAAAACCTCGAGATCTCCATGCTGGTCGACCCCGTCGTGGAGATGTTCATTCAGGAGCGCGGCCTGTACCTGCGCACGCCGCAGTACAAGCAGCAGCTCGCGCCGATTACCCGCGCCATCAGCGTGCTCGACGGGCCGGACGAATCCGCGGCGTACGCGCTGCGCGGCCTGCCGCGCGCATTCTCGGAGAAGCTCGTCGCGACGCTGCGCACGAAGAAGGGCTGCGCGGCGCTGTTGATCGAGGCCGGACGGACGGAGGCCTCGGCCGCCGTGTACGCGCATACGATCGACGTGACGCGGCTTTTAGGCGAACTATTGGATGTAAAACGCGCCGAGCGCGTGCGCATGCGCACGTCCGGCAAGCTTCTGTTCATCGACGGCGCGTGTTGTAATGGCGCGGACGGCGGCGCGGTGGAGGAGCTGGCCAACGAATTGCTCACGCACAGCCTCGGCAGCGGCCACACGTACGCGGTCTATTCCCGGCGCGCGGACGACGAAAAGTTAGCTGACGCGCTGACGCTTCTGGGATTTTTGCCGGTGCCGGAGAGCGAGGACGTGCTGCTCTGCGACATGCGCTCGCCGCTCGCGCTGACCTGCGACGCGTTCACGATGATCAAGGAGCCGTACTGCTCCGACCCCGACGTGCGCGCGTGCATACTCGGAACGAGAAAGGCGCTGCGCAAAAGTATGTGCGGCCTGTTCCCGGGCACGCTCGCGCTCTCGTTCGACCTCGAGCGCATCAACCACGTTCTGATTCAGAAGGTCCAGCACTACAACGGCGTGCTCGGGTTGCCCGCGTCGCCGAGGCGGCTCGGGCCGTTCATGTGCGTGCCGTACGGGGCCATCCTCTCCGACGTCGTCGTGCCGAACACCGTGACCAAGGCGCTGCACGTCGAGAAGGTGTTCGAGCCGGACGTAAAGCAGTTTGCCATTACGGAGGACCGCGGCTATTCCACGCTCGTCAATCAGCTGCGCGTGATCCGCTCGTTCCGGCGGCCCGTGCTGCTCGTAGACGACCTGCTGCACAACGGCTACCGCATGGAGAAGCTCGACCCGCTGTTTAAGCAGGAGGGCATCGAGGTCAAAAATATCCTGGTCGGCATCCTGTCCGGCCGCGGCAAGGATTTGATGGACGTGCAGGGCCGCGGCGTCGACGCGGTGTATCTGATCCCGAACCTGCGGTATTGGTTTACGGAGAGTTTGCTGTACCCGTTCTTTGGCGGCGACAGCGTGCGCGACGAGCCCGCAAACGGCGAGCACGCGCTGCCGTCGATCAATTTGATCTACCCGTACCGCGCGCCGGACTTCATACACGGCAGTACGGAAGCGGCCAAGCGCCGGTACTCCATGACCGCGCTGAAGAACGCCTACGAAATCCTATTGATGCTCGAGCGGCGCCACCAGGCGTTGACGAACCGCAGCCTGACGCTCTCGCGCCTTGGCGAAGCGCTGGCCAAGCCCCGCCTGCCCGACCGCGGCGCGCACATGCAGTACGACCGCAGCGTGCCTGCGTCGGCCTACGTGCTCGACGACATCGGGCTGTTGAAGCGTTTGGGAGGGGGTGACGGAGAAATATGAGCAGACACGGACCGTTTTTCTCCGCCACGCGCCGCAATCTTACCCTGCATCTCGTCGGCCTCGGCGACGTCGGCGGTGCGCTGCTGACGGGGCTGATGCTGCTCGGCGGGGACCTGATCGGCACGGTCGGCATATTCGACCCGGACAGGGCGCGCTGCTTCCGCTACGAGCAGGAGATGAACCAGCTCCTGCCCGCCGGCGGGCGGCGGCCGCGCGTAGTCGTTCTGGCGCGCGAGGAGCTGTTTGACGGTTGCGACGCGTTCGTGTTCGCCGCGTCCGCGGGCGTGCCGCCGCTAGGCAGCGCGGTCGCGGACGTGCGCATGGCGCAGTACGAAAAGAACAAGGGCATCCTGCTGCCCTATGCGGAGCTGGCGGCCGGGGCAGACTATAGAGGGCTGTTTTTTCAGGTGTCCGACCCGGTGGACCCGCTCTGCGGCGTCGCGCTGAATGCGGGCGTTCCCGCACGGCGGATATTCGGCTGCGGGCTCGGCGTGATGCTCGCGCGCGCGGATTACTGCGCAAAAAAGCGCGGGATACCGGATTTTCTTGCCCGCGGGCGCGTGTTCGGCCCGCACGGGCAGGGGCTGATCGTCGCCAACGATACGGGCGAACGATACGACGACGCGCTCTCGCGCGCGCTGACGGAGGAGACGCTGCGCGCGAACCTCTCCGTGCGCGCGACCGGCTACAAGCCCTATATCGCGCCGGGGCTGTCGTCGGGCGCGATCACGATCCTCCGCGCGCTTTCGGGCGACTTTTTCGACGCGTCGGCATATGAGGACGATGTGTTCTTTGGAGGGCGGCTGCGGCTGACCGCCGGGGGCGCGGGGCGCGAGCAAGTGGAGCTGCATCCGCTGCTTGCAGCGCGGATCGAACGGACCAAACGGGAGCTGAAACGATGCGTGA
>CAZIRB010000111.1:0-1915 GCA_964541695.1 uncultured Oscillospiraceae bacterium | reverse complement strand
GCTCGACGAGACGCCGGTCGAGCGCGCGGACGCCGCGCAACTGGCGCGTGCGGACCTTACCGGAAGGCGCGTGCTGTTTGCCGTGTCCGTCGACGCGTACGGCCTGTCCGAAGATTGGCTGAGCTGCCTGCGGTACCTGAGGCAAAACCCGGACGCGCTCGAGGGCTCGGTCGGCGCGATGCTGATCGACGGCGAGACCGCGCTCGACACCAAGTCGATCGCGCGCGAGCTTGCATATGCGGCTAGCATGGCCGGCTGCCGCTTCTTCGGCAAGCCGCTCGTGGAGGCGACGGGTACGCTGGCCAATTTTGACGTTCTGGCGGGTGTGCGCGGTGTGGACCGCATGACCGCCTACCGCGACGCCGCAGCCGCGCTAACCGGGCGGCTGAACATCGACGCGGTTTCGCCGGTCCAAACCCCGCGCGTTTTGATGCTGCATGCGTCCGACAAGGCCAGGAGCAACACGCTCTCGATCGGCCTCGAGATTGAGAAGCGGCTGCTTGCCGCGGGCTGCGCGGTCGAGACGCTCTCGATGCAGGAGGGACCGCTCTACGAGTGCTACGGCTGCTCGTACACGGCCTGCGCGCATTTTGCGACGCAGTCGAGCTGCTATTACGGCGGTGTGCTGCCGGAGAAGGTGTTCCCCGCGCTCGGGGACTGCGACGCGCTGCTCATGCTGTGCCCGAACTACAACGACGCGCCCGGCGCGCATTTTCTTGCGCTCAACAACCGCATCAACGCGCTGCTGCTGCGCGGCGCGCCGCTGAACAAACCGCTGTACGCCGTCGTGGTGTCGGGCTACAGCGGCGGCGACATCGTGGCGCGGCAGCTTCTCGGCGGCTTTTGCCTGAACAAGGGCTTTTCGCTGCCGCCGCGCTTTTGTCTGCTCGAAACGGCCAACGACCCCGGCAGCGCGCTGCGCCTGCCCGGCATAGCCGACCGGATCGACGCGTTTGCGCGCGGCATGCTCGGTTTTTTACGGGGAGCCTGAACCGCGCGCGCGGGGACAGAGCAGGGGTTCGAAGACCAATCTGTTACATTAAGATTACGAGATTGTTAATAATATTTAATTTTGTGTAACATTTCTCTTGACAAACCGCGTACCAGATGGTATGTTCAGTTTGGATAAGGAGAAGTTCTCCACGATAAAGGCAAAACCCGCTAAAGCGGGCGACGCAAAGCTACAGGGCCTAACGACGATTATTCGTCCATGGCAGCCAGTTGCCGAAAGCAAGACGCATTGCATTGCGGATTTGCGAAACTGAAAAGTTTTACCGGCAGCCTGGCGAGACAAAAAGCAGGCTGCCGCTTTGTATGTTCGGGCCATCGTGAGACTCCTTGCCGCAGCTATCAACAATAATTGGGGGAGGCACACGTCATGGGCAAAAGATTGCTGAGCGCGCTGATCTGTTTCATTCTGGTTATGGCGATCATTCCTACGGCCAGCTACGCCATGGGAAACGGCGCGGGCGCGGCCAGAGTTGAGCTGCAGGTCCACAGAAACGCGGGCCTGATCCTTGAGCGGCTCAAGCTGCAGCTGATGGTCGAGCTGGCAAACCGCGAGATCGCGATGTTGGTCAAAAAAGCCCAGGCCACGCCGTGGAACGACGTGCCCGAACTGCTCGCCAAGGTCGACGCCATCGCGTCGCGGGTGTTTGCATACGCCGAGAGCATCGGCGCGGTGGTCGCCTGCGAATACGTCGAATATTACATCGACGGCCAGTACGTATTGATTGATCCGCTGCGCGTGGTCCGGCTGTAAGCCGGAGCGTCCGCTGCGGCGGGGATACGGGAATTGCGACGGCGGCCCGGGCGAAGCGCCCGGGCCGCCGTCGCGTTGGAGGAGTGCGGAGTACGGGGTACGGGGTACGTTGCGGGGCTCCGCCCCGTGCCCCGCCAAAGGAGGAAACCCCCT
>CAZIRB010000110.1:5449-6878 GCA_964541695.1 uncultured Oscillospiraceae bacterium | reverse complement strand
CTCACTGGGCCTGCGCCTCGCTTCATCCGCCACAGGCGGCGCTCGGCTTCGGCCCCTCAAACACCCGCCAAAGGGGGAACCCCCTTTGGAAACCGATACGCGCATCGATTTCTCCTTGGGTTTCCAAAGGGCCCTCGGCCCTTTGGTGGGGTTGCAGGGGCGGCGCCCCTGCACACAAATCCCGTTGGAGGCCCGCCTCCAACGCCCCCGCCCCGTCCCCCTGCCCGAGTCGGGTACTTTCAAAAAACGCGACGCGCTTCCATGTAAAAGCCGAAGCGCCACGGACCGTTCCGGAGATTCGCCCCGTCCCTTTTTGACCGCGCGATGTACGGCATCCCCGCGCGCGGGGGATACTGAATTGTGACAGGAGGGTAAGAATATGGATTGGGACCGCGTGACCACATGGGTAAGGGAGCTCGACAAAAAACGCCTGGCGCTTGTCGCGGCGCTGTTTATCGGCACGTTCGCCGTCACGGCGCTTGTGCGCTGGGACATGGACTTTACGTACACCGTCGCGCGCGAGCAAGTGGACGCGGGCGTGTACGGCACGCTCGGCGACGTATGCATATTCGTCAACGTAATGCTGCTCGGCGGCCCGTGGGGTGCGGGGCTTTCGGCGCTGGCGATGGCGATTGCGGACATCGCGGTGGGCAGCAAGCTGTACGTGATCGGTACGCTTATCATCAAGTCCGGCATGGCGCTGTTTATCGCGGCGTTTGCCGCCAAATGCGACACGTGGGCGAAGCGCTTCGTCGTGGCGGGCATCACGGAGCTGATCATGTTCGTGGCCTACTTCTTCTACGACCTCCTGTTCGTGTCCTACTCCGTGGCGATCAAGGCGGTGCCGATCAACCTGCTGCAGGCGGCCGTCTGCGGCGCTCTGGGCGCTTTGGTGCTGCGGTATGTGCCGATCATGCACCCGGACAAGATGCTCGAGATCAGGCGGCGCGCGCGGCCGGGGACGGCGGACGACGGCGATCTGAAGATTTAACGATTGAACAGTATTGCGATATAAAGGAGATACGGACAATGGGCAAAAAGACCATCGAGGACATCGAGGTAAAGGGCAAGCGCGTACTGGTGCGCGTAGATTTCAACGTACCCCTGACGGACGACGGCAAGGTCGCGGACGACAAGCGCATCGCGGCCGCGCTGCCGACGGTCCGGTACCTGCTCGAGCACGGCGCGAAGGTGATCCTGTGCTCGCACCTGGGCCGGCCCAAGGGCGGCCCGGACCCGAAACTGTCGCTTTCTCCGGTCGGCGAGAGGCTGTCCGAGCTGCTGCCGGACGTGCGCATCTGGTTTGCCGAGGACACGATCGGCGACTCCGCCAAGAGCGCGATTGCGGACATGCACGACGGCGAGATCGTGCTGCTCGAGAACGTGCGCTTCTACCCGGAGGAGGAGAAGAACGACCCGGCGTTTGCCA
>CAZIRB010000110.1:0-5349 GCA_964541695.1 uncultured Oscillospiraceae bacterium | reverse complement strand
TATCGGCACGAGCGTGCTCGACGCCGAGAGCGTCGACCTTGCCGCGGGGCTGATGGCGACGGCGAAGGAAAAGGGCGTCAACCTGATCCTGCCCGTCGACACGGTCGTGGCCAAGGAGTTTGCGGCCGAGGCGGAGCATATGACCGTCGACTCGGACAAGATCCCGGACGGCTTTATGGGCATGGACATCGGGAAAAAGACGGCCGCGCTGTTCCGCGAAGAAATTCTCAAGGCGAAGACCGTGATCTGGAACGGGCCGATGGGCGTGTTCGAGTTCCCGGCGTTTGCAGAGGGCACCAAGGCGGTGGCCAAGGCCTGCGCGGAGTGCGGCGGCACGACGATCATCGGCGGCGGCGATTCCGCGTCCGCGGTCAAGAAGCTCGGCTTTGCGGACAAGATGACGCATATTTCGACGGGCGGCGGCGCGACGCTCGAGTACCTCGAGGGCAAGGAGCTGCCGGGCATCGCCGTGCTCAACGACAGGTGATAAAGGCGGTGGACGATATGAGAAGACCGATCATTGCCGGGAATTGGAAGATGAACCTCGTGCCGGACGAGGCCGAACAGCTCGTGCTCGCGCTGATCCCGCTGGTCCGGGACGCGCGCTGCGACGTGGTCGTCTGCCCGCCGTACACGGACCTTGTGGCGGTGGGCAGGCTGCTTGCCGGCACGAACGTGCGCCTCGGCGCGCAGAACGTGCACTGGGCGCCCAAGGGGGCGTTCACGGGCGAGGTTTCGGCGGAGATGCTGCACGCCCTCGGCGTCGAGTACGCCATCATCGGCCACAGCGAGCGGCGGCAGTACTTCGGCGAGACGGACGAGACCGTCAACAAGCGCTTAAAGGCCGCGCTGGCCGCGTCGATCACGCCGATCGTCTGCGTGGGCGAGACGCTCGAGCAGCGCGAGAACGGCGTGACGAACACGATCGTGTCCAAGCAGACCGTGGCGGCGCTGGCCGGCGTCGAGGCTGCGGAGGTGCCGAAGATCGTGATCGCGTACGAGCCGATCTGGGCGATCGGCACCGGCAGGACCGCGACCCCGCAGGACGCGAACGATACCATCGCGGTCGTCCGCAGCGCGATCTCCGGCGTGTACGGCGACGAGATCGCCGAGCGCGTGCGCATCCAGTACGGCGGCAGCATGAACGCAAAGAACGCGTCGGAGCTTATGGCGATGCCCGAGATCGACGGGGGCCTGGTCGGCGGCGCGAGTTTAAAGGCCGACGAATTTGCCAAGGTGGTCAACTATTGATGAAAGACATCACCGTGCTCCTCATACTCGATGGCTTCGGCTTCTCGACGGACACGGCGTACAACGCCTGCGCCGCCGACGGCATCGTGCACATCAAGCGCTACTGGGACGAGTATCCGCACACGACGATCGGTGCGAGCGGCCTCGACGTGGGGCTGCCGCCGGGCCAGATGGGCAACTCCGAGGTCGGGCACCTCAACATCGGCGCGGGCCGCATCGTCTACCAGGACTTCACGCGCATCAGCAAGTCGATCGACGACGGGGACTTCTTCACAAACCCCGCCTTCCTCGCCGCGATCGAGAACTGCAGACGGCACGATTCTTCGCTGCATCTGATGGGCCTGTGCTCCGACGGCGGCGTGCACAGCCACTTAACGCATTTGTACGCGCTGGTCAAGCTCGCGCGCGACCAGGGCCTCTCCAAGGTATACGTGCACTGCTTCATGGACGGCCGTGACACGCCGCCGTCGAGCGGCAAGGAATATGTCGAGCAGGTCGAGAGTGAGCTTGCGAGCCTTGGCTGCGGCAAGATCGCGTCCGTGGCGGGCCGCTACTACGCGATGGACCGCGACAACCGCTTCGAACGCGTCGAGAAGGCGTACGCCGCGCTGGTCTACGGCGAGGGGGAGACCGCTTCGTCGGCGGCCGAGGCGATGCAGTCTAGCTACGACCGCGGCCAGACGGACGAGTTCGTGCTGCCGACCGTGATCGTTGAAAACGGAAAGCCCGTCGCGACGATAAACGCTAACGACAGCGTGATATTCTTCAACTTCCGGCCGGACCGCGCCCGCGAGATCACGCGTGCGCTGCTGTTTTCCGATTTTACGGGCTTTGACCGCAAAACCGGCGTGTTCCCTCTATGCTACGTGTCGATGACGCAGTACGACAAGGCGTTCGACGGTAAGCTGCTCGTGGCCTACTGTCCCGACGAGCTGGACAACACGCTCGGCGCGTACCTGTCCCGCTGCGGCAAAACGCAGCTTCGCATCGCGGAGACGGAGAAGTACGCGCACGTCACGTTCTTCTTCAACGGCGGCGTCGAGGCGCCCAACCCCGGCGAGGACCGCGTGCTCATTCCGTCGCCGAAAGTGGCCACCTACGACCTGCAGCCCGAGATGAGCGCGTACCAGGTTGCCGACGAGGCCGTCAAACGAATCGAGAGCGGCCAATACGACGTGATGATACTGAATTTTGCCAACCCCGACATGGTCGGGCACACCGGCTGCATGGCGGCGGCGACGGCCGCGGTGCACGCGGTCGACATCTGCGCGGACAGGGTCGCGCGGGCGGTGCTCGCCGCGGGCGGCCGCTGCATCATCACGGCGGACCACGGCAACTGCGAAAAGATGTGGGACCGGGACGAGAACGCGCCGCTCACCGCGCACACGACAAACCCCGTGCCGTGCATCCTGGTCGATAACGCGAGAAAGCACATTAAGCTCCGCGACGGCGGGCGGCTGTCGGACCTGGCTCCGACGCTGCTTGAGCTGCTCGGCCTTGAAAAGCCGCGGGAAATGACGGGGAAATCGCTGATTATTTCCGAATAATCGCTTGCGCGGCTTATGAGCGCGTGGTATAATGCGCAATGCAGTGACTTTTGGAGGAATAAACATGAGTACTTTGGCGACCATTATCACGATCTGCCTGTTGATCGTTTCCGTTTTGCTGGTCATCGTCGTGCTGCTGCAGAAGACGAAGTCGTCGGGCATGGGCACCGTGTTCGGCGGAGAGACCCAGTCGTTCACGTCCAAGGGCAGGGCGGCCAGCCGCGAGGCGAAGCTCCAGAAGCTCACGGTGGTATTCGCGATCATACTCGGCGTATTGGCAACGGTGCTGACGGTCGTCCGGTAAACCGGCATCGGCATAAAAACGCACTACGGCGCGCCGGCTGCGGGGCGCCGTATTTTTATGCAAAATTTGTGGTTGACATCCCAAATGGATTCGCGTACGATATAAAAAATCTGCGCGGGAAAGGAAGCGTCGTATGCCGGTTACACGCGGCGTCAAGGTGCTGAGCCAGAACAAAAAAGCCCGCCACGATTACTTCATCGAGGACACGCTCGAGTGCGGCATCGCGCTCGCGGGGACCGAGGTCAAGTCGATCCGCCAGGGCCAGGCGAACCTCAAGGACTGCTATGTGCAGGCTAAGAACGGCGAGCTGTTCGTGATCGGCATGCACATCAGCCCCTATGCGCAGGGCAACATCTATAACCACGACCCGTTCCGCACGCGCAAGCTTTTAGCGCACAAGCGCGAGATCAAGCGCCTCGCCGAAAAGCAGCAGCAGGACGGCATGAGTTTAATCCCGCTGTCGCTGTACCTGCGCGACGGGCGCGTGAAGATGGAGCTTGCCGTCGCCAAGGGCAAGAAACTGTACGATAAGCGCCACTCCATCGCCGAGCGCGACGCAAACCGCGACATGGAAAGACGAAGAAAAGGGGATTATCCGCAATGAGGCCGCTGCCGTTTACAAAGGAGCAACTGGAAGCCATCACCGCCAAGTACCCGACGCCCTTCCACCTCTACGACGAGGCGGGCATCCGGGAGAACGTCCGCCGGCTCAAGCAGGCGTTTTCCTGGAACAAGGGGTTCCGCGAGTATTTCGCGGTGAAGGCTCTGCCGAACCCCGCGGTTTTGAAGGTCCTGTTCGAGGAGGGCTGCGGCGCGGACTGCTCCTCACTGACGGAGCTCATGCTCTCCGAGGCGCTCGGCATAAAGGGGCGCGACATCATGTTCTCGTCGAACGACACGCCCGCGGCGGAGTTCGCGCTCGCGCGAAAGCTGGACGCAACCATTAACCTCGACGACATCACGCACATTGAGTTTCTCGAGCAGAACGGCGGCATCCCGAAGACGATCTGCCTGCGCTTCAATCCGGGCGGCGAGTTCATGCTCGGCAACCAGATCATGGGCAACCCCGGCGACGCCAAGTACGGCATGACGCGCGAGCAGCTCACAGCGGCCGTGCAGAAGCTCCTTTCGCTCGGCGCGACCGAGTTTGGATTGCATGCGTTCCTGGCCAGTTGCACGACGGACGACAACTATTATCCGGCGCTCGCGCGGCGGCTGTTCAAGGTCGCGGTCGAGCTGCAGAAGGAGACGGGCGCGCGGTTTACGTTCATCAACCTCTCGGGCGGCATCGGCATCCCGTACCGGCCGTACGAGAAGGAGGTCGACATCGCGTTCATCGGCGAGGAGGTCGAGCACGCCTATAACGACGTGGTGGCAAAGAACGGTCTCGAGTTTGCGATCTATACGGAGCTCGGGCGCTACATCACCGGCCCGTACGGGTATCTGGTCACGCGGGCCATCCACAGGAAGGACATCTACAAAAAGTACATCGGCGTGGACGCGAGCGCCTGCAACCTGATGCGCCCCGCGATGTACGGCGCGTACCACCACATCACGGTGATGGGCAAGGAGCAGTCCCCGCTGACGCAGATATACGACATCGTCGGGGCTTTATGCGAAAACAACGACAAGTTCGCCATCGACCGGCCGCTGCCGAAAATCGAGCTTAATGACCTGATCGTCATACACGACACGGGCGCGCACGGCCACTCGATGGGCTATAACTACAACGGCAAGCTGCGGAGCGCGGAGGTGCTGCTGCGTCCCGACGGCTCGGCGGAGCTGATCCGCCGCGCGGAAACGCCCGAGGACTATTTTGCGACGCTGGATTTTTTGCATTTGTTTGGCCGTTGACGCAAACTTAAAAAACGGATACACTATATTGTAAACATGGGGGCGAATCCGGTTTCGACGGGGATCGTGGAGACAGGATAAGCGAGCCGAAGACCCGTGCTTCGTTAAAAACGGGATCAGTCTAAAGTAACTGACAACTACAATACTTTACCCGTCGCGGCTTAACGCCGTGACCGTTCGCCCGCGAAGACCTATCGTTGCGGATACGGGCGTCATTTAGGATAGGGAACGAACCTGCCTAAGCTTTGCGGCAGGCCGGACTTATGAAGCTACCGGAACCGGGATCCTGCCGACGGGAGCCCGGGAAAGGGAATTTTAAACCATCGGCTACGCTCGTAGAAAGTCGTGTTAACAGGTTTTCGGACGGGGGTTCGACTCCCCCCGCCTCCACCA
>CAZIRB010000109.1:1986-6933 GCA_964541695.1 uncultured Oscillospiraceae bacterium | reverse complement strand
CGCTGAGATAGTAGAAGATCACGCCGAACAGCACGCTCGCCGCGGCAAGCGTAAAGCCGTACGTCACCCAGAAATAGTCCGTTTCCTTGATAAGGGCAAACGCGATGCCGCTGAGCAGAACAACCGCGGCGGCGTATACGAGCGCCGCGACCCACTTTGCCTTGATCCTCATGCTTCTCGCCTCCTAAAACTGATTCCCGCATTCGGGGCAGAACTTGGCGCCATTTGGGACCGGCTTGCCACACTTGGGGCAGCTCGCGGCCAGAGGCGCGCCGCAGTTGAGACAGAAGTTGCCCCTTGCCGTCGGCTGTCCGCATTTGAGGCAGGTGACGCTCTCGTCATGTGTGATCTGCGCGCCGCAGGCAAGGCAGAACCGCGCGCCCGCCGGCAGGGAGGCTTTGCAGCTTGGGCACACGGCTGCCGCCGCGGCTTCGGGGGTCACGTTCCGCATCGCTTCGGACATCGCCCCGCCGACGGTCCCGGCGACGCCAAACCCCATGCCGACCCCCATTCCCGCGCCCATGATGGTGCCGGCGGCGCCCTCGTTGGCGGCCGCCCTATCCAGCACCTCGAAGGTGCGCTGCTGCTGGTAGGTGTAGCCGACAATATCCATCTCCGCACGCTTGCCCCGTGCCAGAAGCTCGCGCTCCTTAGCGGCCGCCAGCGCGCTGCGGATGCGTGCGTAGCCGGGGTCGTCCTCTGGCACGCTGATGGAGTTGACGTTGAAGTTGACCACGGCAAAGCCGTATTCCTCGAACAGCGGAACGAGAAGAGCCTTGATCGCCTCGGAAGCCTCGGAGATATGCCCATGCACCTCGAGGAACGAGATCTGCCGTTCGACCATCATGCGCGAGATATAATCCTTGATGTTCGTCATGAGGATGCCGCGAAACAGCGCGGTCAGCGTTTCCCGGTCGAACCTCGCCGTCGTGCCCACGAGCTTGACGAGCAGTTTCCGGCTGTTTTCCACGCGGAGGCCGAACTGCCCGTTGGCGCGCACCGGCAGGATGATCTCATACTTTGGGTCCTGAATGGGGATCGGGGACGCCGTGCCCCAGAGGATATCGAGCAGCGTCACCCGGTTGACGAAATAAACCTCGCAGTGGAACGGCGTCTGATCCCCGAGCGGCCGCTTCATAAACCGGGAGAATACCGGCACGTTCTGCGTCTGCAAAGTATGCCTGCCCGGGCCGAACAGATCGAGCGCCTGCCCGTTAAGGTAGAGGATCGCCTCCTGGCTTTCGTGCACAATCAGCTGCGTGCCCGTATTAAAGTCCACCTTGGGATGCTTCCACACCAGAACGTCATTGCCGCCTTCGTATCGGAGAACGTCGATCGTTTCCTGAGAATCCATGTCCGATGCCCTTCCTTTCCTGATTGTTTCGCGCATACATCATGGGTTTTTTCTCGCGTCTGTCTACCAGAGGTCCCAGGAGCCCGCGGAAACCTCGTTGGAACTATCCCCGACCACGTGAACGAGCCCATCTTCATCCACGCCAGCGACAAATCCGTTGCACGCGGCGATGGCAATGATGTTTCTCCAATCGCCGATCTGGTCCTGTCCGTAATAGTTGTTGCCTGCGTAAACCACGGTTCCGTCGGCTTTTAGCCCCAACATACCCGGGGTCAACGCAGAAATCGCGACGATGTCCTGCCAGCCGGACACGCTCTTTTGATCGAACGAACCGGCCACGACCACGGTCCCGTCATCCTTGAGCCCTACCGTGTACGCGCCGCCCGAAGCGACGGCGACGATACCCGTCCATTCCGAAACATCGCACTGGCCATTTTCGTTGTCGCCGGCCACGATCACAGTCCCATCCGACCGCAGGCCGACGGTATTCGACCAAGCCGCAGCAATTTCAACAATGTTTCGCCAGTCGGACACGTCGCATTGCCCTTTGTCGTTGCTGCCGACCGCGACGACCGCCCCCTTCTTTTTGAGGCCGACCGTGTGCCAGTTGCCCGCGGCGACTTGGACGATATCCTTCCATTTGGAAACGTCGCACTGGCCGAACGCTTTCTCTCCCACCGCGCCCGTCGTACCATCATAAGCGAGCCCTATCGTGCAGGATGACGATGCCGCAACCTCTACGACGCCGCGCCATTCGGAAACGTCGCGCTGGCCCCTGTCGTTGAGACCAGTCGACACGCAGGAGCCGTCTACATTGACGCCGATAAGGTGCCCGTATCCCGCGATCGAATGCTCGAACCAGTCCACGCATTCGATGAGCTCCGCATCCTGCCTCGCGTCGGCCAGCCGGCTGCCGCCGGCCTGCCACGCGCGCACCGCGGCGCCGTAGTCCTCCGCTGCAAAGAGCGCGACCGCGCACGCGTGCAGATAGGCGTCCGACTCCTTGTAGTGGTCCATCGCGGCGAGCCTATGCGCCGCCTCCGCGCAATCGTCGGCGGCATAGCGGTCAAGCGCGGCCTGATACCCCGCCTCGATCAACCGCGTCGGCGCGTCGCCGTATGTCCCGAGCTGCCGGTAGAGTTTGGCCGCTTCTTCGTGTTGACCGGCCGCCATCAGCGTGCCGGCGCGTTCATAGTCCGCCTTGTTTGCCAGCTCGAACGCCTCAGTCAATTTCGTGTCGGAATCCCGATAGTCGTTTAAACCCGCAAAGATATACTGCGCCTCGCGATACTCTCCCTGCGACATCAGCGATAGCGCCTTGTCGTATTGATTCATGCGGTTGATTGCGGCCACGGCGAATACGATTGCGACGATGGAGCCGAGAAAGACGGGCCAGAAGACCCGATTGAATCGCTTCTTCTTCTCTTTCTTCAGCTTGCGCTGCCGTTCCTCCTCGGCTTTCTCCGCCTGCCGCTTGGCCACGAGGGCCGCTTCCTCCGCACGCCTGCGTTCCAGTTCGGCCTCTTTCTCCGCGCGCCGCCGCTCCTCCTTCTCGGCCTCGATGCGCTTGGCTTGCTCGATGCGCTCGGCAATGGTCCGGTTCAGCGCCTCATAGCGCTCCCGCAGCTCGCCCTGCGCGAACTGCACCGCCTTTTTATAGTTGTAGCGGCTGGTCAAGGGCTCGCTGAGAAGTAAAAGATCCTTCTCGGTTCGGCATTGCAGCTCGAGCAGGAGCCTGCCCATATAGGCGCGCGGCTCCTCGGGGTTTTGGTCCAGCACGCGCTCGAAGTATTCGGCCGCTTTTTCGTTCTTCCCCTCCTCGAGGAAGAGGAACGCCCGCTTAACCAGCGCCTCCGCGCCCGGCGTACCGGTTGCGGCGGGCGCGCCGGCGGAGGCCGCTTCCGGCGCGTGCTTGGATGCGCGCGTAAATCGGTCGATGCCGTCGCAGAGGTCCTGCACGAACCCGAGCTTGCCCATGTCCAGCGCCTGCAGGGCCGACAGCTCCATCGGCAGATCGCCCGGCGACATGCCCCGGTACGCCGGAATCAGCACCTTGTCCGCGCCGCGCTTGATCAGTTCCCGATACCGGCTCCACTCGTTGCGCACCCACACCGCGCTGAAATGCTCCGCTTTCGTCCCAAGCACCACCATCGCCCGCGCGCTCTGCAGCGCCGCGTAGATGATCGGCTCGTATTCGCTGCCGAGCACCCGGTCCAGCGTCTTTCGCGCGAAAAACACCCGATATCCGCGCCGCGTCAGCTCGAACTCCAACTCCTGCGCGATCACACTGTCCTCGGTACGCTTCCCGGACGCGTCCTGCTCCTTATAGCAGAGGAATACGTCGTACTTCTCCTCGCGCTTCGAAAGCGCGATGATGTTCTTCTGAATCCGATCGATCTGGGCCGCTTCCTTTTCATACACCTCGCGTACGTCGAGCGGCGCGTACTCCAGAGCGGATTTGTAGCCGGCGTCCGCGAAAATCGAGTCCGGATACGTGCGATGGCACGTAGGAACGCGTTCCCCGCTGCCCGGGTCCTCGACATACTCGATGCCGAACTTGCATAGCACAAGCCCCCAGTGGGCCTCGTAGTCCGTGTTGTCAAGCTTGAGCAGTTCCTCATACACGGCGGCGGCCTTGTCAAACTCGTTGTTGCGGCGCAGGTAGTTCGCGCGGTTTACCAATCCGCCTTGTGAAATTGCGGATTTGCCGACCGTATTCTGCGACCCGCAATACGGACAGACCGCCACACCCTTGCCGTCCTCGCACGGCACCTGCCCCCCGCATTGCTTGCATTCCAAATAGCGGCTCACAGATCTCTCCTCCCCCTATGAAACACGTTTCTTATGGGTTCGTCATCCCTTAAGCAAGCATATGTATAAAATCACGTCGAAAAACTGAGCGATCGGCCCGAAGACAGTCTCTCGCTGTCGATCCGGGAAAAAGCCCCGGCAAAGCTCATTCAGTATATTATCTCAATCCTGAAACGCGCTTTGGCTTACAAATTGCAGACTAACCAAACTTTTTCCCGTTTTGCGCAAAATCACGCTTCCATGCGCCCGACCACCGGGATATAATGACAGTATTAGACGGAGACGCTCATCCTCGACACGGCGGTATTTATATGGATCGGAGACGCAAGGCTTCCAGTAATTTTTCCACCGACGAGCTGCTCGCGCTGATTCAAAGCGCCGACTCGCTTACAAGCTTTTATGAGGATGCGGGAGAAAGCCTTTCCGGCGCCCGCACGCATACCTATCTCAACGAACTGCTTGCCCAGCACAGTCTAACCAAGCAAGCCGTCATCGAGGCGGCCGACCTCGAGCGTTCCACGGGCTATCTGATCTTCGCCGGGCAACGGAATCCCAAGCGGGACACGCTGCTGCGCATCGCGCTCGCAATGAAGCTCACGCTCGCCGAAACGCAGCGGTTGCTCAAGATCGCGCAGCGCGGCGAGCTCTATCCCAAGAACCATCGGGACGCCGCCTTACTCTACTGCATCCATCACCAACTGGGCTTAATCGAGACCGAGATGCTGCTCGACGGCATCGGCGAGCCCTTGCTCACATAAGCCCGTGATGAATTCGCATATCAG
>CAZIRB010000109.1:0-1886 GCA_964541695.1 uncultured Oscillospiraceae bacterium | reverse complement strand
GGCCGGGAGTATCTAGTCCGGGAATATATAGAAGGCGTATCCCTCGAACAGCTTGTGTCCGAAACCGGACCCATGTCCAGCGCGGACGCGATACGGCTGATCCTGCGGCTTTGCGGCGCGCTGCGCTGCCTCCACGGCCAGAATCCGCCCGTCATCCATCGGGACATCAAACCCCAGAACGTGCTGCGCACGCCTCAAGGCCAGTGCGCACTGATCGACTTCGGTATCGCTCGCCGCTTCGACGACGCCGCGCGCAACGATACCGTCTGTATGGGTACGCAGGCTACCGCCGCGCCCGAACAGTTCGGCTACATGCAGACCGACGTCCGCTCGGACGTATATTCCACGGGCGTGCTGCTGCTCTTTCTGCTGACCGGCTCGTGCGACCCGCGGGCGGCGTCCGCCATAACGGATCGCGCGCTGCGCAGGGTCGTGCGGCGCTGCGTCCGCTTCGATCCCACAAACCGGTATCCCTCCGTCTGCGCGCTTCAGCGGCATCTGAACCGCGCACTGCATCCGGCAAGGCGATATCTCATGGCCGCTGTCGCAACGGTGCTGCTCGTGGGGGTCGGCGTGTGCGCGGTTCTTTTTGCGCGGAACTCCGCCGCTATGGAGGCGCAAGCAGTCCCGCCCTCGCCCACCGCGGAAGCGGCGCAGACGCCAGCCGCGTCGGGCTATACCTTCGCGTCTCCGCTGATCGGGCAGGCGGTTCGCCGGCAGCTTGGCCTGGAGGCGGACGCGATCGTTACACAGGAGGATTTAAACAAGGTCACGGTTCTCTTGATCTGCGGCAATCAAATCTACGACGCCTGGGAGGATCACTACATCTCGGGTGACGGCGACTATCTGAACGGTGCGCCGGAGGATAGTGTCGGCACCGTCAATACGCTGGCCGATATCGCGCATATGCCCAACCTTGAGCAGCTTGCGCTGTTCAATCAGTCTATCGGCGACCTTTCCCCGCTCAAGGGTCTGCATCTGACCAAGCTGGGACTCGGCGGCAACGTGATTACCGATCTATCGATCCTCCCCGAATGTGGGCCGCTTACCGAGTTGGTGCTCGACGACAACCCGATCTCCGACGCCGGCCCGCTCGCCGCGATATCGACCCTTGCTTCCCTCGACCTAAGCCGGACGCGAGTGACCAATATCGCGCCGATAACCAACCTTCCTCTGACCTTTCTATCCCTGTTCGAAACGCCCGTGGCGGATTACACGCCGCTTCGGCAGCTACCGCATCTCGAGTGGATTCGGCTCAGCGACATGTCGGAGGATCAGGCCGCAATCTGCGGAGAGTTGATGCGACTGAAGGATTTGACCATGTATCGCTGCGGCATATCGGAACTAAGCGCGCTTCAAAACCTTAGTAACCTTAGCTTTCTCGACCTGCTAGGTAACGACATATCCGACATCGGCCAGATCGGTCTTTTCCCGGAATTGCGCGGATTGTGCATTCAGGACAATCCCATTACCGATCTCACGGGCCTGATACAGCTGAAAAACCTGCAATACATCAATCTGGTTGGAATCAACGCGACCGATTTTTCGCCGCTCGCGCAGTTGCCCGACTTGCGCACCGTCGACTGCACGTCCGAGCAGAGCGAGCGAATCGAGCAAGCCCTAAGCGGTCGAGACGTGCAAATCAACGTGCTGCGTTAGGATGTGCCGCGTATTGCTTCGGCAAGGAGACCGGAAAGCGAAACAATCAACGCGCTTGACCTGAACCATGCTATTTTTCTTGCTCGCCCGAGGCATCATCCAAGCGCCATGCCGTCGTTCCTTGCTTGAGCCGTGTCCTTGCCGCAGCAATATCCGCATTTGAAATTCCCAGCCAATGCGCATGCTGCGCGGCCGTTTCACCAGCTTTTTTTGCAAGCGAACCGCCC
>CAZIRB010000108.1:0-7169 GCA_964541695.1 uncultured Oscillospiraceae bacterium | reverse complement strand
GCGATGGCCGGGATACCGAACGCGTTGCTGACCACGACGTTCGCGGTCTTCCGGCCGACGCCGGGCAGCAGCGTCAGCGCGTCGCGGTCTTGCGGCACCTCGCCGCCGTAACGCTCGACGAGCAGGCGGCTCGTCTCGAGGATGTGCCGCCCCTTCGTGTTGTAGAAGCCGCAGCTCTTGATGTACGGGAACAGCTGCTCCTCGGTCAATTTGGCCATGGCGGCCGCGGTGTTGGCTATCGGGAACAGGTCACGCGTGCACCGGTTGACCTGCTTATCCGTGCACTGCGCGGAGAGCATCGTGGCTACGAGCAGCTCGTACGGCGACGAGAACTCCAGCGCCGGCTTTGCGTCCGGATACAGCGCGGCGAGCGCGGCGAGCGCCGCCTTTTGCCGCTCGGTCGCGGGCGGAGCCTCGGCGGTCCGGCCGGGCCGTTTTTTCGGGGCGGCCTTAGGTTTTGATTTTTCCATCGTGCTTTCTGACGATGATGTGCGCCATCGACAGCGCGTCGTTTAATATTTCCTGCTCGTTCTGGCCCTCGAGCATGATGCGAATGAGCGGCTCGGTGCCGGACGCGCGGACGAGCACGCGGCCGTTGTCGCCGAGCTTTGCGACGATTTTGTCGCGCTGGGCGAGCAAATCCGCGTCCTCCATGGCCGCGGCCTTCCTGCCGCCCTCGACGATGACGTTGACGAGCACCTGCGGAAACTGCGGGATTTCCGCGGCAAGCTTTGAGAGCGGCTGCTTGGACTCGACCACGACGTTGAGCAGCGCGACCGCGCTCATGATGCCGTCGCCGGTCGTGTTTTTGTCGAGCAGTATGATGTGGCCGGACTGCTCGCCGCCTAAAGAGAAGCCGTTTTTAAGCATGCTCTCGAGCACGTACCGGTCGCCGACGGCGGTTTCGGCAAGCTGTATACCGGCCTGCTTCATGCGCTTTTTCAAGCCGAGGTTGCTCATGACGGTGAGCACGAGCGTGTTCTTGTTCAATGTGCCGTTTTTCTGCATCGCGAGCGCGAGGATGCCCATGGCCTGGTCGCCGTCGACGATGTTGCCGTGCTCGTCGGTCGAGATGAGCCGGTCCGCGTCGCCGTCGAACGCGAAGCCAATGTCCGCGCCGTAGCGCACGACCATCTGCTGCAGACGTTCGGGATGCGTTGAGCCGCAGTCGTCGTTGATGTTCACGCCGTCCGGCGCGCACGCGGTCGCGATCACCGTCGCGCCGAGCCGCTCGAATACGTCGCGCGCCACGTTGCTCGCCGCGCCGTTTGCGCAGTCGAGCACGACGGTCATGCCCTCGAATCGCCCCTGCGACTGGCCGATCAGAAACTCCCGGTAATCCTGGCGCGCGCGCGCGGCGGGGATGATGCGGCCGACCTCGCGGCCGACGGGCTGCGGCAGCTTCTCGCCGCTGTTGATGATCTCCTCGATGCGGTCCTCAATCTCGTCGGAGAGCTTGAAGCCGCCCGCGTTGAACCATTTGATGCCGTTGTACTCCATGGTGTTGTGGCTTGCGGAGATCATGACGGCGGCGTCGGCCTCGTACTGCCGCACGAGGTACGCCATGGCGGGCGTGGGCAGCACGCCCACGTCGAGCACGTCGCCGCCGACCGAGCAGATGCCCGCGGACAGCGCCGCGCCGAGCATCGCGCCGGACTTTCTCGTGTCCATGCCCACGAGGATGCGCGGGGAGTGGACCTCGTTGGCGAGCACGTACGCGCCGACCGCGCCGATCCTGAACGCGAGCTCGCAGTCGAGCTCCTGGTTGGCGATGCCGCGCACGCCGTCGGTTCCGAAAAGTCTGCCCATAGGCTGAAAGCTCCTTTTTATAAATGGGGGTTACACTTTTATGAGGCGGTGGTTGATGTAGTCGAGCGCGTTTGTGGCGGCTACCGCGCCGTCGGCGCAGGCGGTCACGACCTGGCGCAGCACCGTGTCGCGGATGTCGCCCGCGGCGAACACGCCCGGCAGGCTCGTCTGCATGCGCGAGTCGGTCACGATCGAGCCGTCCGGCGCGAGCGTGAGCTGGCCGCGGACGAGCTCCGTGCGCGGCTCGATGCCGACCGCGACGAACACGCCGGCGACGGTGACCGGCCGCAACAGGCCCGTGCGCACGTTTTTGACCGTGAGGCCCTCGATCTGTTTTTCGCCGAGCAGCGCGGTCACGACGCTGTCCCAGATGAATTCGATCTTTTCCTCCGCGCGCGCGGCTTTCTGCAGCGCCTCGCTGGCGCGCAGCTGGTCGCGGCGGTGGATGACGTATACCCGGTCGGCAAAGCGGGACAGGTACAGCGCGTCCGCGATGGCCGTGTCGCCGCCGCCGACAATGGCGACCTCCTTGCTTCTAAAGAACGCGCCGTCGCACGTGGCGCAGTACGACACGCCCGCGCCGGTCATCTCGGCCTCGCGCTCGACGCCGAGTTTCTTCGGCGACGCGCCCATGGCGAGTATGACGGTCTTTGCTTCGATCGTGCGGTCGGCGAGCACGATTTTCTTCTCGTCGCCGGCGAGCACGAGCTCCCGCACCGTCGCGTACTCGATCGTGAGGCCGAAGCGCGTGGCCTGCTGCTCGATCTGCGCGCCGAGCATGAAGCCCTCGATGCCGTCCGAAAAGCCGGGGTAGTTGTCGATCTGGTGGGTCTTGGCCGCCTGGCCGCCCGCGTACAGCTCCTCAAACAGCGCCGCGTAAGCGCCGCCGCGCGCGGCGTATAAGCCCGCGGAAAGCCCGGCGGGGCCGCCGCCGATGATTGCGATGTCCAGCATGTCAGCACCTCGTATCCAATGCTTTTAAGATTCGCGTTCCGCTCCCATTATACACGCACGCGCCGCCCGTTTGCAACGAAACGGAAAAGCGCGCGCGCTTTTTGGGCAGGCACACCCATTTTTCGCCACCACATACTATGGGGTATATCTTGGTTTTTGGAGGGTACTATGAAAACAGCAAACCGTATCAACTTTATTCTCGGAAGCAACACGAGCAGCGGCTTCCGTTCTTTATTTGAGCAGCTTCTGGGCGCGGACTCGGGGGTCAAGCTCTTTCTGCTCAAGGGCGGCCCGGGCACGGGCAAGAGCTCGCTGATGAAGCGCGTCGGCGGCGCGCTGACCGCGCGCGGCGACCGCGTGGAGTATATCCCCTGTGCGAGCGACCCGCAGTCGCTCGACGGGATCATCGACTACGCGGCCAAAATCGCGGTGCTCGACGGCACCGCGCCGCACACGCTCGAGCCGCTCTGCCCCGGCGCGTGCGAGAGCATGCTGCAGTTCGGGGACTACTGGGACGAGAAGCTGCTGCTTAAAAACAGGCAGACGATCGTGGATCTATCGTACGCCATCTCCCTGCGGCACGCGCGCGCGGGCGCGTGCATCGCCGCGGCGGACGCGCTTTTGCAAAAGAACCGCGAGATTGCGGCTAAATATGTGGATCACAACGCGATCAACGAGTTTGCGCACTCGTTCTTCCGCGGCATGGAGAGCGAGGGCGCGGGCCGCGAGAAAAAGCGGCTGCTGTCGGCCGTGTCCGTCGGCGAGATGCTGTTCTATGCCGATACGCTCAAGGTCCTGTGCAAGAAGATCTACGCCATTCCCGACGAGTTCGGCGCGTTCTCGCACTGCCTGCTCACGCAGCTGCGCGCGACCGCGCTCTCGCTCGGGCTCGATATCGTTACCTGCCCGTGCTCGATCTCCACGCCGGAAAAGATCGAGCACCTGATCCTGCCGGAGTTCGGCACCGGCTTTACGACCTGCAACGCGTTCCACAACGCCGCGAGCGACACGACCGTGCCGCTCGGGCCGTTCACCAAGACCCTGCCGCCGACCGTCGACGTGCCCGAGATGCGCGATTTTGCCATACGCGCCGAGTCGCTCATTGCGGAGGCCGCGCGCCAGGTGCGCTCGGCAAAGCTATTGCACGACGACCTCGAGCAGTACTACGAGGAGGCGATGGACTTTACGAAGCTGGAAAGCGTATTTACCCGGATCATGGAAGCCGTGGAATGATCAAAAGCGGAGAGAGCGGAGAGAACGAAAGGAACGAGGGAGCGGCGGGGCGTTATGCGCCCCGCCGGGGTTTTAATATTGCGGGGCTCCGCCCCGCGCCCTGCCAAAGGGGAGACCCCCTTTGGAAACCCGAATTGTCTTGGAAGGGTTTCGTTGAGAACCCATTCTGAAAAAGCAAGTTTATCGCGTGTTTTCCTAAAATTCTTTTGCTTCTTTTCTTTTAAGAAAAGAAGCCGTATTTCCATCCGTTCCTTCCCAAAAACCGGCGAAGGCGGACTCCGTCCGCCCTCGCCTCCTGCTTACAGATCGTCCGCATCCTGTACGGGACGACCCCCGTTTTCGGCGGTGCCGGTATAGCTACCCTGCACGTCCGAAAGGATTCCCCCAGCGTTTTTTCCGGGCCAGCGGCGCTCTACGGCCGCCGGCCGTCTGGCCCGCCGTATGAAAAACGGCATGTCAAAACTGGTACTCGTTGCCCCGGGGCTGCTGCTGCTGCTTCTGCTTCTGCTGCTGTTGCTGCTGTTGCTGCTGCTGCTGCCGCTGCCTCTGCTGCTCGTAGTTCTTTTCCTCGTTAATCGGCATACGGTTCTCCTTTCTGTATTTTGGGGAATCGGCGAACGAAAAGATTCCGTTCGCACAATCATAGTCTGCCCTTTCAGCGCCGTCTTAATAGGGCAAAACGCAAAATACAGGAATTGCTTTTTTGTTTTTTATGCGTAAAAGTACTGAAAAAGGGCCGCGCTTGCACAAGGTATACGGCGGGCGTATAATACAACATGTCGGGAAAGTTTCATAAAAAAGGAGCGGGTATGGCACAGATTGACGACGCCAGGCGCGTCCATTTGATCGGCATCGGCGGCTGCAGCATGAACGGAATCGCGCAGATTCTTCAGGCGCAGGGGCACGCCGTGACGGGCTCGGACCGGGAAAAGACGCAGTTTACGGAGGCGCTGGACAGGGCCGGCATCCCGTACTCCGTGGGGCACACGGGCGAGTACGTGCGCGACGCGGACATTGTGATCTACTCCGCCGCGATCAAAAAGGACAATCCGGAGCGCGTGCTTGCCGACTCGCTCGGCATTTTGCAGCTCGAGCGCAGCGTAGCGCTGGGGCAGATATCGGGCCGTTTCGGCAGCGTCGTGGCTATCGCGGGCTGCCACGGCAAGACGACGATCACGTCTATGCTCGCGCTTGTCAACGAGCTTTCCGGCACGAACGCCACGGTGCACGTCGGCGGGTATGTGGAGTTTTTGAGCGGCGGCGTGCGCGTGGGCGGCAACGAGCTGTTCATCACGGAGGCCTGCGAGTACGTCGAGAGCTTTTTAACGCTCCGGCCGACGATCGCGCTCATCAACAACATCGACGACGACCACCTCGACTATTTTCGCGATATTGCGCACATCGAGCGCGCGTTTGAGAAGTTCGTCGCGCTCCTGCCGGCGGACGGCGTGCTGCTTGCGTGCGCGGACGACGCGCGCGTTGCCGCGCTGGCCGCGCGCTGCGGCAAAAAGACGTTCTCCTACGGGCTGGCGCAGGGTGATATCACGGCGGAAAACATCCGGTTCGACGAGCGCGGCGCCGCGTCGTTCGACGTGCTTGAGCGTGGGACGCTTCTGGGGACCGTGCATCTGTCGGTGCCGGGTACGCACAACGTGGTCAATGCGCTCGGCGTGTGCGCGGTTTGCCGGACGCTCGGGATCCCGTTTGCCGTGTACGCGGAGGCGATGGCGCGGTTTTCGAACACGAAGCGAAGGTTTGAATACTACGGCGAGCGCGGCGGCGTCAAGGTCTATCACGACTACGGCCACCATCCGAACGAGATCCGCGCCACGCTCGAGGCGGCGTCACGCGTGCCGCATAACCGGCTTTTCTGCGTGTTCCAGTGCAACAGCTTTACGCGCGCCAAGACGCTGTTTACAAAGAACGTGACCTGCTTTGCCGACGCGGACGCCGTGCTCGTGCCGGACATCTACCCGGGGCGCGAGCAGGACACGGGCGAGGTGCACGCGCGGGACATGGTCGCGGGCATCAACGCGTTCTCCGATAACGCGCTGTACCTGGGTACGTTCGAAAATATCCGCGCGTGGCTCGACGAGAACGGGCAGCCGGGCGACCTGGTCGTCGCCGTCGGCTCCGGCGACGTGTACCGTCAGACGCGGAAGCTTCTGTAAAACCGGTTCGATCGGCATTCGGGCCGCAAAGGGGGGCAGGCGGGATTGTATCTGTTCGGGTACCGGCTGGACAAGCGCGTCGCGCTCGAGCGCGTGACGCTCGGGCCGATGGACAAGCCGGTCTATCATAACGGGAGCGCTGTCGGCTGCCTCGTGCTGCACGGCATCGGCGGCACGCCGGCCAACGTGCGCGTCGTGACGGACAGGCTTGTCGCCGCTGGCTACACCGTGGCGGCCCCGATGATCGCGGGGCACGGGAATACAGCGGCCGATTTTGCCGCGTCTACGGGCGGGGAGTGGGAACAGAGCGCGCTCGACGCGTACGGCTGGCTGGCCGGGCAGGGCTGCGAAAAAATCGTCCTGATCGGGCTTTCGCTGGGCGGCGTGCTTTCGGGATTGCTTGCGGCAAGAAAACCGGTTGCCGGCCTCGTGCTGATCTGCCCGCCGGTCGTGATGATGCCGTTTCTCAACGTCTCGCGGCGCGTCAGCTTCTTTGCGCCGTTCGTGCGCTACGAAGCAAAGCGCGCGGAACTGCGTGAGCCGGACCCGGCCGCGAACATGCTCTCCGGCATGGCGACGAAAAAGCTCGTCGATCTCGACCGCCTGCGCAGGCGGCTGATCCGCGTCCTGCCCGATATCCGCTGTCCGGTGCTCGCGATTCAGGCGGCCTACGACGACAAGGTGCATCCGCGCACCTACAAGATCCTGCGCGACCGGCTGACCCAGGCGCCGTTTACGCAAAAGCTGATGGAGCATTCGCCGCACGGCTGCACCTACGGCCCGGAGCGCGAGGCCGTCGCCGCCTATGTCGCCGAATTTGTCGCCGCCGTGGTTGACAATTCCGCCGCCGCCCCGGTATAATCACAAGCGGCGTCCATATGGCCCGCGGACCGAGACGCGCGGCCGCGCGTGAGCAAACCCGCTAACCGCAGAAAAAACGTGCCAGACAAAAAGACCACATGTTCCCGTAGCTCAGCAGGATAGAGCGTTCGCCTCCTAAGG
>CAZIRB010000107.1:0-7366 GCA_964541695.1 uncultured Oscillospiraceae bacterium | reverse complement strand
ATATAATAGGTATTGTTGCGGGCGCATCGACGCCGGACCGGATGATTAGGGAGGTTGTACAAGGAATGAGCGAACTCGAAAAAACGACGATTGAAACCATTGAAGCGGCAGCTCCCGCCGAGGAAATCGTCGGAACCCATGGAACCGTGGACGCGGAATCCAAGCCCAAGGAGACCGTGACCGCAGATTCCGTCAAGGCTGCCATCGCGGATGCCGCTGAGGACATCCGGGAGGGTGCCGAAGGATTGTTCGATACCGTTGCCGAAAAGGCCCGCAAGATCATTGAGGATGCCAGACCCCTCGTGCGCGAACAGGCCGAGAAGCTTGCCGACGCGCTCTCCGACGTCAAGGAAGACGCTGAGGAAGCGCTCGACAAGGCGAAGGCCGCCGCGCCCGTCGTGCTGGATAAGCTCGCCGACGCGTTCTCCGACGTCAAGGAAGACGCCGAGGAGGCGCTGGACAAAGCCAAGGCCGCCGCGCCCGTCGTGCTCGATAAGCTCGCCGACGCCGCGGACGACGTCAAGGACGGCATTGCGGAAGCAGCGGCGAAGGTGAAGAGCGCCGTGAAAAAGGCAACGAAAAAAGAGGACGAGGAGTCCTCGGAGTTCGCAGAAGCGTTCGAAAAGACCATGACGCGCATCCGCGGCGGGCAGGTGATCACGGGCACCGTGATCTCGATTGTGGACGGCGAGGTCTTTGTCAATATCGGCTATAAGTCCGACGGTCTGATCCCTAAGAACGAGTTTTCCTCCGATCCGGAAGCCAAGCCGGACGACCTCCTCAAGGAAGGCGATTCTATCGACGTGGAGGTCATCAAGGTTAACGACGGCGACGGCAACGTGCTGCTTTCGCGCAAGAACGTCGAGGGCAAGAAGCTCTGGGACGAGCTGATGCAGGACACGGAGCTCGAGGAGAAGACGTTCGACGCGGTGGGCAAGGAGGTCGTCAAGGGCGGCGTGATCGCCGACATCAACGGCATCCGCGCGTTCGTGCCGGCGTCGCAGGTCTCCACAAAATACATCGAGAACCTGTCCGAGTACGTGGGCAAGCCCATGAAGCTCAAGGTCCTCGAGGTCGATAAGGACCGGAAGCGCATCGTCGCCTCCCAGAAGCAGGTCCTCCTCGCCGAGGCGGCTTCCGAAAAGAAAAAGAAGTGGGAGTTGCTCGTCGTGGGCAGCAAGGTCCACGGCATCGTGCGCAGGATCACGGATTTCGGCGCGTTCGTCGACATCGGCGGCATCGACGGCCTCGTGCATGTGACCGACGCGGCCTGGGGGCGCGTGAAGCACCCGTCCGACGTGTTCGCCATCGGCCAGGAGATCGAGGTGCTGATCCTGAACGTCGACGTCGACAAGGAGCGCGTTTCGCTGGGCTATAAGCAGCTGCAGCCGAAGCCCTGGACGCAGGCGGACAGGAAATACCCGGTCGGCTCGATCGTCGAGGGCAAGGTGGTCCGCATCGTGCCGTTCGGCGCGTTCGTCGCGCTCGAGAGCACGATCGACGGCTTGATTCATATCTCGCAGGTGGACGTGCGCCGCGTGGCCAAGGTCGAGGATGCGATCAACGTCGGCGACATCGTGCGCTGCAAGGTGCTCGACGTCAATCCCGAGGCCAAGCGCATCAGCCTGTCGCGCAAGGACGCGATCATCGAGGAGAATCCCGAGATCGCCGAGAAGCTCGCGGCCGAGAAGGCCGAGCGCGACCGCCAGTACGCGGAGCGCCAGGAGCAGCGCAGCCGGGAGCGCGAGAGCACGCAGCAGGTGACGCAGCAGCGCAGGAGCGAGCGGTCGACGGAGCGTACGGGCGGTTCGTCCGGCGACGGCGACCGGCGCGATCATCGCCGCCGCAGCGAGGACGGCGATTACGATCTGCCGCCGGTCCAGACGACCACCACGTCGCTGGCCGACCTGTTCAAGGACCTCAAAACCGACGACTGACGCGGCGACGCGAACGTAAAATGAACAATCCCCGCTCCGGCGGGGATTTTGTTTGGGGGGAACGCTTGTGCGCCAGGAGAAAGGATACGTTGGAGGCTCCGCCTCCAAACCTCCGTCCAGGGGGAACGTTGCGGGCTCCGCCTTTAAGCTCCCGCCAAGGGAACGTTGCGGGCTCCGCCTTTAAGCTCCCGCTAAGGGAACGTTGCGGGCTCCGCCCTCAAACACCCGCTCAAGGGACATGTCCCTTGAGAATCCCTTTCTGCAACGGGTGTAAGCTGGAGTCCTCCCCCCCGTTTATGCGGGTTTCCAAGGGGATGCTCAGCTTTGGTCCCCCTCAAACACCCGCCAAGGGCCGAAGGCCCTTGGAACCCTTTCTGCCGGGAGCGTGGGTTGGGGCCCTCCCCAATTATGCAGGTTTCCAAAGGAACGTGTTCCTTTGGCGGGGGTGCGGGGGCAGAGCCCCCGCAAAAAAGCGTCACTCTCGCGCAAAAAAGCGTTACTCTCGCATAAAAAAGCAGCGCCCTCGCAAAAAGGCGCTAGCCCATACGTCCTTGTGCGGCCTTCACCGCGCGCCCGCTATTTTTTCTGCAGCAACTGCATCAAAATCTTCGGGTCGATGCCGCCGTCGCCGCCGTTCATCGCCTGCATGAGCATGAGCATCTGCTCGGGCGACATATTGTTCTTCTTGGGCGGCGGGTCGTGCTCGATGGGCGTGGCCTGCTGCTGCGGTTGGGGCGGCCGGATCTCCGGCGGCGCGTTCTCGCCGAGCTGCGCGGCGATCCGCTCGAGGATGTCGTGCGGGACGAGCGGGTTGATGGCCGCAAGGTATCGGCGCACGCCCTCGCGGCCGTGCTCGGTGCGGATGAACTCGCCGAGCATGGCGGCCGCGCCGATCGGCTGCAGGTTCGCCTGCTGCTGCGGCGGACGGGGATTGTTTGGGGGCGTGTGCTGGTCATACTGCATACTGTATTCTATGCGGTGCGGCCGAATTTGTGATAGCGACCGGCATGTTCCAATTTCCAACCCCTTGGCATAGGATAGTCCATGGGGGTGACGGAATGAGCACGGATTTCGACATCAACGACGCGCTCAATACCTATCGCAACAAGAGCGAGGCGGAGCTGATGGATACGCTCAAGGCCATGACGGACGAGGAGCGCAAAAGCGGCAATATGGACGACACCAAGCTCGACGAGATCTATCAGATGCTGTATCCGATGCTGTCCGACGCACAGCGCCGCAAGATGGAGCAGGTGCTCGGCCGGCTGAAACGATAGGGAAAACGCCGAAAAAAGCTTGACAGCGGGCGGTATGCTGACTATAATAATACCGTTCAAGCAGAAGCGCCCGCTTCTCACCTGCCGGCAAATGCGCCAGGCACGGTTTATACAACTGAGGATGATGTTGTTGTAATATTTGCGGGTGCGGTCTGCCCCGCAATTTTTTTATTTGGAGGTGTTCTGCTATCGCTAATGTGGACCTTTTGATCAACGAAGCGATTCGCGACGCGGAGGTTCGGCTCATTTCCGACACGGGCGAGCAGCTCGGCATCGTGGACATTCGCAAAGCGCAGGCGCTTGCGGACGAGAGGGGACTGGATCTCGTCAAGATGGCCGGCAACAACCAGCCGCCGGTCTGCAAGCTGATGGATTACGACAAGTTCCGGTTTGAGACGAGCAAGCGCGAGAAGGAACAGCGCAAGAACCAGAAGATTGTCGAAATGAAGGAGATTCGGCTTTCCGCGACCATCGACCTGCACGATATGGAGGTCAAGGCGAAAGCGTGCAAAAAATTCCTGGCGGACGGCAACAAGGTCAAGGTATCGATCCGGTTCCGCGGCCGCCAGATCACGCACGGCGATATCGGGCTCGATGTAATGAACCGGTTTTTCGCCATGGTCGAGGAGAACGCCGTCAAGGAACGCCCGCCGAAGATGGAAGGCAGGATTATGTTTATGGTGCTCGCACCGAAGAACTGACCCGATAAATAACACCAGGAGGAACCCGACATGCCAAAACTGAAATCTCACCGTGGGGCGGCGAAGCGGTTTTCGACGACCAAATCCGGCAAGATCAAGCGGAATAAGGCTTATAAGCGCCATATTCTGACCAAGAAATCCACGAAACGTCTGCGCGGGCTCAGGCAAACCGGCTATATTGCCGAGTGCGAAGAGAAGAAGATCCGCAAACTGATTCCGTACAGCTGAGGAGGGACAAACCATGGCCAGAATTAAAAGAGCAGTCAACGCAGTCAAGAAGCGCCGCAAGGTGCTCAAGCTCGCCAAGGGCTATTTTGGCGCCAAGAGCAAGCAATACCGCGCCGCGTCGCAGCAGGTCATGAAGTCCATGGCCTACGCGTATGTGGGCCGCAAGCTGAAAAAGCGCGAGTACCGCCGCCTGTGGATCGCGCGTATCAACGCCGGAGCGCGCATCTGCGGCACGACGTACAGCCGCCTGATCAACGGGCTCAAGCTCGCGGGCGTCACGGTCAACCGCAAGGTGCTCGCCGATCTTGCCATCTCGGACATGAACGCGTTCCGCGAACTGGTCGAGACCGCGAAGAAGGCCACGGCGTAAGACGCCGCGATACCGGCATCAAAAGGGGGCGCTGCGGCGCCCTCTTTTTTGTGCGCGATCGCCGCGCGGGGGACGCAAAAGCGGCGCGGCTCTGTCAAAACACGCCCAAGACAAGCGCATATATGGCGTGTTATAATATGCCATAAGGAGGTGCGCCGCATGGTCATCACAAGCCGCAGCAACGAACACATCAAGCGTACGCGCGCTCTGACGCAGGCAAAGGAACGCGAAAAGACCGGACTGCACCTGATCGAGGGTGAAAAACTGCTTTTGGAGGCGGTGGAGAGCGGACTCGAGATCGTCGACGTGTTCGTCGAGGAGGGGTATGCCGTAAGCCGCCCGTACGACGCCTGCGTGCACGTGGTGAGCCGCAGCGTGCTGGAATCGCTTTCGGAGGTGAGCGCGCCGCAGGGCGTCGTTGCCACCGTCGCGACGCCGAGGACCGAGCCGCCCGCGTCGTATCCCGAGGGGTTCATCGTTGCGCTGGACCGGCTGCAGGACCCGGGCAACGTCGGCACGATCATCCGCACGGCGGACGCGATGGGCGCGGCCGGCGTACTGCTCTCGCCCGACACGGCCGATCCGTTCTCCGGCAAGGCCGTGCGTGCCGCGATGGGCTCGACGTACCACCTGCCCGTGTGGGTCGCCGCGCTCGAGCCGGAGTTCGACCGATTGATCGCGCAGGGCGCGCTGTGCCTGGCAGGGGACCTTGCCGGCAGCGAGACGCTGCCCGCAATCGGGAAGCGCTGCGTGCTCGTGATCGGGAACGAGGGGAGCGGCGTGTCGAAGCCGGTCGCCGCGCGCTGCGTGCGCTACCGGCTGCCGATGAAGGGGAAGGCCGAGTCGCTCAACGCGTCGGTCGCGGCCGGGATTCTGATGTACGTACTGTCCAAACAGGTCACATGACGCCGGGAGGAAACGAAAACATGAAGCTATTGGTTGTGGTCGATATGCAGAACGATTTTGTGTCCGGGTCGCTGGGCTCCGCGGACGCGCAGGCGATCGTGGGAAACGTTGCCGCTTTGATCCGCGCGTTCGACGGCGAGATCCTATACACGATGGACACGCACCTGCCCGATTACCTCGACACGCAGGAGGGGCGGCGGCTGCCGGTGCGCCACTGCATCGCGGGGACCGAGGGCTGGCAGCTCGACCCGGAGATCGCCCGGGCGCTCGCCGGGCGCAAAGCGGCGGACGAAGCGCACATGGTCGTCAAGGGCACGTTTGGCCCGAAGGACCTGCCGCAGCGCATTCAGCCGCTGCTTGGCGTCGACGAACCGCTCGACGTGACGGTCGTCGGCCTCTGCACCGATATCTGCGTGATCTCGACCGCGCTGCTAATCAAGGCGTTCTATCCGGAGGCGCATATCACGGTCGACGTGTCGTGCTGCGCCGGCGCCTCGCGCGAGGGGCATCGTACCGCGCTCGCCGCGATGGGCCCCTGCCAGATTGACGTGATTGGGGCGTAGATGTGAACGCTATAGTACTTAAAATAAAGTCGTTTTTGGAGAAGCACCCGCGGTTAGATTATATGCAGAAGGTGATTCTGCAGGCAAACAATCCGGATTTTGTCAAAATGGTGCTTCGAAGCCTCGATGACTGTACCGTTCAGATTCGATGCGAGAGCGCCGACGCTCCTGAAGTTATTGTCTGGCCAATTAAATTGACAGATGCAGCGTGCGGGTTTTTTGCTTTGATAGAGTTTAGCTTAACATTGTTGGCATTTCCGGACAAAATGAACTTTGCTCCGATCGTAGTGTTTCCCGATCGATCCTTGTATTCGGAAAAAGAATTGTTTCTGGGAACATTCAATGCTTTTGAATACTATTTTGAACCAGTTGCTGGCATCCGGTCTGACGAACTGGAAAGGTATCCAGGTTGCGTTTCCAATGTGATGAACAGTTTCCGTTTTACTGGAGCGAACTTCAGTTATTTTCTTGACGAAAAAAAACTAATGCTCCTGTCAAGATTATATGCAAAATATTTTCATTTGAATTCCTACACAAAAGAGATGATCGGATCGGCATCGGTTGACTTGCTAAAAGGTAAACGAACGTTGGCCGTGCACGTTCGCGGGACCGATTTTCGTTTCGGATATGTCGGCCACCCCTGTGCGGTACCCACTGAAGAGTATCTGAAAACGGTCGAGAACGTGTTTCGGAAACACGAGTTTGAGCAGGTTTTTCTTGCCACGGATGAGCATGCAACCGTGAATGCCTTTATTGAACGGTTTGGTGATCGGTTAGTTTATTACAGCGACACATTCCGCTCAAGCGACGGCCAACCCATACACATTTCAGACGCTCCACGAGAACACCATCGGTATTTACTTGGCCTAGAAGCTTTGCGGGACATGCTGACTATCGTCGATTGCGACGGGCTAGTCTGCGGGCTTTCCCGCTTGAGCAACTGCGCAAGAATTGCCAAACATGCCCGCGGGGATACTTTTGAGCCGTTGATCACAATGGCTCAGGAAATGGTGAAAACAGGACCTGTTTGCCAATATAGTCTGGACATGAGAAAACGCCCCGTCTGACGACGGGGCGCCTTGTTGTCCGCTTCTTATTCAGTTGCCTCTTACGACCTTGCCACTGCGGAGGCAGCGGGTGCATACGTTCATCTTCTTCGGTTTGCCGTCCACGACGACGTGCACGCTCTGTACGTTCGGCGCCCAGCCGCGTCTGGTCTTGCGGTTGGAATGGCTCACCAAATTACCGGACATGACGCCCTTGTTGCAGACTTCACAGTATTTACCCATGTCAGTCCACCTCCTTAGTCAAAACTCGAACGGCACTATTCTACCATGGCCAAAACCCATTTGCAAGCTTTATTTTCGGCAGTTTTCGGCTATTC
>CAZIRB010000106.1:4354-7503 GCA_964541695.1 uncultured Oscillospiraceae bacterium | reverse complement strand
ATCACCGACGCGGACGCGCTGCGGCGCTTGGCGCAGGATTTTGCCGGGGAATAGGTTGGCCCGCACCGTTCCATCGCAGGACGGCGCGGCCCGCACACACGCGGGCAGCGGCGGCACGAACACCGTGCAGATCAAATTCAGATAGCGCGGTCCATCCGCGCGCGGTTGCCGGATCACCGACGCGGACGCATCCAAAACGCTTATCGCCGAACTTCACCAGGAACCGGCTCCGCACATCCCTCCAAAACGAGCCATCACACCCGCACAATCGGACAAATTTCGCATAGAAAAAGGCGCGGCCGCATCCGCGGCCGCGCCGGATTCTTGATTGGCGCGAGGGTCTAGCTTCAGCCGACGTTCTTGCCGGCCAGGTGCGCCGCGCAGGCGCAGACGTAGTCCGGCTTGCCGCCGTCCGAGGGCTTGACCATCCTTGCGTAACGGCAGAAACGGCAGGTTTCCTCCGTGTAGAACAGCAGCGTCCGTCTGTAGGCGAAATGCTCGCAGCCAGCGGTCTCTTCCTCGGCAATCTCCGTTTCCCGGTCCAGCAGCGACGAAATCCACGTTCCATTCTTCCGGTTGATTGCAAGTTCCATTTCGCTTCTCTCCTTCTCTTTGGCCAATTGCTCTTGACACTCTTTTTATATCACGCCGCCGCGGATAAAATCAATATGTGGTACTGAATGTTCAATTAACCTTAACATTTTGTGGATTTTCTCCCCATGATCCCCAATTTATTGCCAAATAACTACGGATTTGTTAAATTTTCGCGCTGTCTTGAACCGGCCGTTTCGACAGAAATTAAGAGCGAAAAACCGCGCCGCGGCGTCGCTGCAAGCCGACGCGATCCGCCGGCGTTTTCCGCGTGTTTGGCGGATGCTGCCGACGAAAAAAGAATGTTGACATTCGTCCGCGGATTTGCTTTAATGTTGTTTAGTCTTCGTAAACTATTTGTTTAGAAAGGGTTGACGCGGGTGCGGATCGGCGCGAAGATCAAACGGCTGCGGCTCCAGCTTGGCCTGACGCAGGAGGAGCTGGCCGCGCGCACGGAGCTGAGCAAGGGCTTCATCTCCCAGCTCGAGCGCGACCTCACGTCCCCGTCGATTGCGACGCTTGTGGACATCCTCACGGCGCTCGGCACCGACGTGGGCTCGTTCTTCAACGAGCAGAAGCCCGAGACCGTGGTCTACCGCGCGGACGACATGTGCGTCAGCGTCGAGGAGAACGGCGTCAGTGTGCGCTGGCTCGTGGCGGACGCGCAGCGCAACGCGCTCGAGCCCATACTGGTCGCGCTGCCCGCCGATACCGCGACCGCGCCGGACGACCCGCACGAAGGCGAGGAGTTCTGCTACGTGCTCGCCGGCTCCGTCGCGCTGCTATTGGGCGACCGCCGGTACCGCGCCAAGAAGGGCGACGGCTTCTATTTCCGGCCGCACAGCGTGCACAGCCTGCTCAACACCGGCAAGACCGAGGCGCGCGTGCTCTGGGTCAGCACGCCGCCGTCGTTCTGATTCCGATTTTAACCTTTGGAGAGCTGCCATGACGGAAAAGCACCTGATCGAGCTGATCGACGTATCCAAGGACTACGAGGGCGACACCGCGCTCTCGCACGTCAACCTCTATATCAAGGACGGCGAGTTTTTGACGCTGCTCGGTCCCTCGGGCTGCGGCAAGACCACGCTGCTGCGGCTCATCGCGGGCTTTATACTGCCCACGGAGGGACGCATCGAGATGGACGGCGTCGACATCGCGACCGTGCCGCCGTACAAGCGCCGCGTCAACACGGTGTTTCAAAAGTACGCGCTGTTTCCACATTTAAACGTGTTTGACAACATCGCGTTCGGCCTCAAGATCAAGAAGCTGGATAAGGCGACGATCGGGCAGAAGGTGAACAAGATGCTCGAGCTCGTCAACCTCACCGGCTACGGCAAGCGGTATGTGGAGCAGCTCTCCGGCGGCCAGCAGCAGCGGGTCGCCATCGCGCGCGCGCTCGTCAACGAGCCGCAGGTGCTGCTGCTCGACGAGCCGCTCGGCGCGCTCGACCTCAAACTCCGGCAGGAGATGCAGGTGGAGCTAAAGAGCATGCAGCAGCGGCTCGGCATCACGTTCATCTACGTCACGCATGACCAGACCGAGGCGCTGACCATGAGCGACACGATCGTGGTCATGAAGGACGGCGTCATCCAGCAGATCGGTTCCCCGACCGACATCTACAACGAGCCGAAGAACCCGTTCGTCGCGGACTTCATCGGCGAGAGCAACATCATCCCCGGCATCATGCTCGCGGACTACCGCGTGCAGATAAACGGCGTGATCTACAAGTGCGTGGACGCGGGCTTCGGCAAGAACGTTGAGGTCGACGTCGTCGTGCGGCCCGAGGACATCGACATCATCCCGGAGGGCGGCGCGCGCGTGACCGGCGTGGTACGCTCCGTGGTGTTCATGGGCGTGCACTACGAGATCGACGTGGACTGCGGCGGCTACGAATGGATCATCCACACGACCGACTTTGCCGAGCGCGGCAGCACGGTGGGCATCGACATCCCGGCGGACGCGATCCACATCATGAAGAAGACGCGCTCGATGAACATATTCGACGGCGTCGCCTACCCCGACGACGGCGCGGTCGAGATCGACGGGACCGCGTTTAGTTGCGCGCTGCCCGAGGGCGCGGAGAATAAGGGCGCGGTGCTCGCCACGATCAGGCCGGAGGACGTCGAGCTGGTCGCGCCGCAGGACGCGGAGCTGACCGGCCACGTCAAGTCCTGCATGTTCCTCGGCACGCACTACGAGGTGCACGTCGAATGCGAGGAGAACGACTGGATCGCGTTCTCGGACGAGTTCATGGAGGAGGGCGCGGAGACCGGCATCCGCGTGCCGGAAGCCGCGATCCTCATCACGCTGCAATGACGGCGGAATTTTCCGGGAAAGGGGCGTGACGCGCGCGTGAAACGCAAGCTGTTTTCGTATCCGTACATCGTATGGATGCTGATATTCATATTCTCGCCGATGCTGCTGATCTTCTACTACGCGTTCACGTCGAACGGGAGCTTTACGCTAGCCAACCTGATCGCGGCGGCCGGGACCAAGAACCTCGTCGTGCTGCTCGACTCGATCCGGTTAGCTTTGATCACGACGGCGGCCTGCCTGCT
>CAZIRB010000106.1:0-4254 GCA_964541695.1 uncultured Oscillospiraceae bacterium | reverse complement strand
ACGACGTTCGTCAAGGTCGTGCTGCCGCTGTCCATGCCGGGCATCGTGTCCGGCATCACGATGGTGTTCATCCCGTCGACGACGACGTTCGCCATCTCGCAGCTATTGGGCGGCGGCAAAACCATGCTCTACGGCGACCTGATCTATATGCGCTTCATCACCGAGCAGGCGTGGAGCACCGGCAGCGCGCTCTCGGTCGTGCTGCTCGTGTTCGTGCTGTTGTCCATGACCGTGATGCGGCGCATGGACCAGTCCGTGGGAACGGAGGGCGGCAAGCTGTGGTAAAGCGGTTAAAGTCGTTCTTCTCCGGTACGTACCTGGGACTCATGCTGCTGTTTTTGTACGCGCCGATTTTGATTTTGATCATATTCTCGTTCAACGGCAGCAAGACGCTCGGTCACTGGACGGGATTTACGCTGGACTGGTACGCGCAGCTCGTCTCGACAAAGGAGATCACCGACGCGCTCGCCGTCACACTGTCGCTGGCCTGCATCTCGTCGGTCTCGGCCACGGTGCTCGGCACGGCCGGCGCAATCGGCCTGCACGCGATGAAGAAGCGCCCGCGCGCGATCGTCGAGAACATCTCCGAGCTGCCGATGGTCAACCCGGACCTTGTGACCGGCATCTCGCTGATGCTGCTGTTCCTGTTCGTGGGGCTGCGCGACGGCTACGTGCGGCTATTGATCGCGCACATCACGTTCAACCTGCCGTACGTGATCTTTTCGGTGCTGCCGAAGCTCCGGCAAAGCTCCGACATGCTCTACGAGGCGGCGCTCGACCTGGGCTGCACGCCGCTGATGGCGCTGTGGCGCGTCGTGATACCGGACATCATGCCGGGCATCGTGTCCGGCGCGATATTGGCGTTCACGCTCTCGCTCGACGACTTTGTCGTCAGCTTCTTTGCGGGCAACGGCGTGGATAACCTCTCGATGTACATCTACGCCTCCGCGCGCCGCGGCGTCAACCCCGCGCTGTCGACGATACTGTTCGTGCCGGTCGTGACGCTGCTTTTGATCGTGAATCTCAAGAGCATCCGCGAAGAAAGGGCGCAGGAGATTCAAAGCAGAAAACTGCACGCAAAATAACCCCATAAGGAGGTCGAAAAACATGAAAAAACTATTCGTACTGCTGCTGGCCGCGCTGCTTATACTGCCCGCGCTCGGCTGCGGCAACAAAAATACGGTCACGATCAACGTGCTCAACTGGGGCGACTACATCGCGCCCGAGCTGCTCGACCAGTTCCGCGAGGAGACCGGCATCGAGGTCAAGTACACGACCATGACCAGCAACGAGGAGATGCTCGTAAAATTGGCGAGCCCGGACTGCATCTACGACGTCTGCTTCCCGTCGGACTACATCATCGAGAAGCTCGTGTCACAGAACCTCCTGCACGCGCTCGACAAGGCGAACATCCCGAACCTTTCTAATGTCGACGCGCGCTTCCTCAACCTCTCGTTCGACCCGGACAACACCTATTCCGTGCCGTACATGTGGGGCACCGTCGGCATTCTGTACAACACGACCATGGTCAGCGGAACCGTCGACTCCTGGAACATCCTGTGGGATGAACAATACGCGGGCAAGATTTTGATGTACGACAGCATGCGCGACACGATCGGCATCACGCTCTGCAAGCTCGGCTACGACATCAACACCCGCTCCGAAGCCGAGGTGCGCGAGGCCGAGGCCGCGCTGATTGAGCAAAAGCCGCTCGTGCGCGCCTACCTGACCGACGACATCAAGATGGAGATGATCAACGGCAACGCGGCGCTCGCGGTCGTCTACTCCGGCGACGCGCTCGCATGCATCCAGGAGAACCCGGACCTGGCCTACGCCGTGCCCAAGGAGGGCAGCAACGTCTGGTTCGACAACATGATCATCCCCGGGACCTCCAAGCACACCGCCGAGGCCGAGCAATTCATCAACTTCCTCTGCGGCGCCGAGGTCGCAAAAGTCAACACGGAGTACATCTGCTTCTCGACGCCCAACGCCGCGGCGCTCGCTCTCCTCGGGCCGGAGTTTACGGACGACCCGACCTACAACCCGCCGCAGGACGTGCTCGACCGCTGCAGCATCTTCCACGACCTGGGGGACTTTGTGGCCGTGTTCTCGGACGCGTGGACGCGCGTGAAGGCGGCGTAGCGGAGAAGTTTGCATCGGATTGCGGCGCCGGGCTTTTTGCCCGGCGCCTCTTTTTTTGAGCGCACCCGCCCGCCGGCAAACGAAAAGGCGTTCGTTGCCGAACGCCCTTTCGCTGTTTGGGTGTGTTCCGCTTCCCGAAGCAGAACCTTTATAGAGGGAGGTCAATGAACCCGAGAGCAATCTCTCGGATGGCGCGTTCCGCCTCCGGAACGTCGGTGTGGTTCGCGGCAAAGGCGATTACGAACGGCTCCCTGGCATAGACGATCCCGACGTCGTTCGCGATGCCCTCGTCCTCGCCGGTTTTGTTTGCGACCTCGATCCCTTCCGGCAGATATCCCGGAATCTTGTGGCGGATCTGCTGCCCGAGCAGCGTCTCCTCGATGCGGCGGCTGACCTGTTCGGACACGAACGTCCGGCGATAGACGCGTTCGAGCAATTCCCCAAGCTCTCTGGGCACGAACCGGTTCTCCAGCCCCGCCCCCGCCGCCGCCTCGTCGTACAACACACGGAAAAGCCGTGTGCCCGCAAGGCCCATGTCCGAAAACTCCGCGTTCAGCGCCCCGATGCCGTAGCGGCGGATCAAAAGGTTTGCCGCCGTGTTGTCGCTGATCTGGATCATCAACCGGCACAGCGTCGCCACGTCCGCCTCCGGCTCGCCGGCAAACAGCGACAGCGCGCCGCAGCCCGGCAGCTTATCCGCCTGGCGGCAGACGAGCGTTTCAGAAAGCGACGCCCGCCCCTCGGCGGCCATCTTCTCGACCGCGGCATAGACCGGAAGCTTTATGACGCTTGCCGCGAGGAACGGCTCGT
The DNA here is from genome assembly GCA_964541695.1 of uncultured Oscillospiraceae bacterium. GTDB lineage: Bacteria > Bacillota > Clostridia > Christensenellales > CAG-138 > CAZKGE01. The sequence goes on along the minus strand of CAZIRB010000106.1, from coordinate 1,302 downwards.
CCGCGCGGACATTCAGTTCCGCGCCCGTGACGAGGTTGCGGCAGTAAAACCCCACATCCCCCGGCACGCGGCCCAATCGCCGCAGCACTGCGCTTTGCTCCATACGCGGCAGCTCCCGCCCTTCCGGCGCCGAATCGGCGCTTCGGACTGAATGTAGACAATATAGCATAAATTAACACCAGGTGCAAGAAAAACTTCATTTTCATGCATATTCTTTGAAAATATGTTCTTTTTGCAACTAATTTGCAAGTAAACGCTGCAGAATGCGAATTTGGAAGGGGCGCGTTATGCGCGGGGGAGAGCGGGGGTGTGATGGTTCGGCAGCGGAGCGCGGCCGCCGCTTACCGTTTTCTTTTTACGAGGGCTTCGCCCTCGCGCTCTCACTTCTTTTCTTAAAGAAAAGAAGCAAAAGATAGGAGCGGTTGTATTTAATATCCCTTTCGCTAGGATTCCAAAGGGACGCGTCCCTTTGGCGGGGGGCCAAAGCTGAGCGCCGCCTGTGGCGGAGAAAGCGAAGCGTAGGCCCAGCGAGCAAGGGAGCGGGAGGCAGCGGCTTAAAGCCGCACCGCGCCGCGACCATTGCGAACCGTGGGACTGGGGGCAGGGCCCCCGTGCCGTTCTTTTTACGAGGGCTTCGCCCTCGCGCCCCCACTTCTTTTCTTAAAGAAAGAAGCAAAAGATAGGAGAGGTTGTATTTTAATATCCCTTTCGCCGGGATTCCAAAGGGACGCGGCCCTTTGGCGGGGGCCAAAGCTGAGCGCCGCCTGTGGCGGAGAAAGCGAAGCGTAGGCCCAGTGAGCAAGGGAGCGGGAGGCAGCGGCTTAAAGCCGCACCGCGCCGCGACCATTGCGAACTGTGGGACTGGGGGCGGAGCCCCCAACGTTCCTTCCTCCTGACGTTCCGTCGCCCCTGCCAATCCCCCGAAATCCATTGCGAAAAGCGGGTAAGCGTACTATGATATATATGGCGATATTTTTGATGCGGAGGAACCCTTCTATGAGAGAAAAAGTACGCCGAATCGGCGTTTTAACGAGCGGCGGCGACGCGCCGGGCATGAACGCGGCGATCCGCGCAGTCGTGCGCACGTGCGCGAATCACGACGTCATCCCGGTCGGCATCCACCGCGGATACAACGGCCTGATCCACTCGGACGTCGTGGAGCTGGACGCGGCGAGCGTCAACGGCATCATTTCACGCGGGGGCACGATCCTGTACACCGCGCGCAGCGAGGAGTTCAAGACGCCGGAGGGCCTGGCTAAGGCGGTCGACGCCTGCCGGTATCTCGGCCTCGAGGGCATCGTC
>CAZIRB010000105.1:0-7575 GCA_964541695.1 uncultured Oscillospiraceae bacterium | reverse complement strand
CGCGTCCAAGTGTGGAAAACGGGGGCGACAGTTAAACCGCCTTCCGGCAGCCCCTTTCCTCAGCGCAGCGCGCGAAGCATCGCATCCACGCGCAGAAAATGCGCGGTAACAGCCAAACCGCCTTCCGGCAGCCCCTTTCCTCAGCGCAGCGCGCGAAGCAGCGCGTCCACGCGGTCCGTCTGCTCCCAAGGCAGGTCCTTAGCGTTTTTGCCGAAGTGGCCATACGCCGCCGTCCTGCGGTACAGCGGGCGGCGCAGGCCGAGCTCCGCGATGATCGCCGCGGGCCGGAAATCGAACGCGCGCCCGACAGCAAGGAGCAGCTCCGCGTCGGGCCGGGAGCCCGTGCCGAACGTGTCGACGTGGATCGAGACGGGCTTGGCCACGCCGATGGCATACGCGAGCTGGATCTCGCACTTCTTCGCCAGCCCCGCCGCGACGACGTTCTTGGCCGCGTACCGGGCCATGTAGGCCGCGCTGCGGTCGACCTTCGTGGGGTCCTTGCCCGAGAAGCTGCCGCCGCCGTGCCGCGCGTACCCGCCGTAGGTGTCGACGATGATCTTGCGGCCGGTCAGGCCGGAGTCGCCCTGCGGGCCGCCGATGACAAACCGGCCCGTAGGATTCACAAATACGCGCGTTTTCTCGTCGAACAGGTTTTTCGGCACCGTCGGCAGTATCACGCGCCCGAGCACGTCGCGCCGCAAAAGTTCGATGTCGACGTCGTCGTGCTGCGCGGAGAGCACGACCGTGTCCACGCGGACAGGCACGCCGTCCTCGTACTCGATCGTGACCTGGCCCTTGCCGTCGGGCCGCAGGTACGGGATCGCGCCCGAACGGCGCGCGGCGGAGAGCGCCGCGGTCAGTTCGTGCGCCAGCGAGATCGGCAGCGGCATGAGCTCCTCCGTCTCGTCGCACGCAAAGCCGAACATCATGCCCTGATCGCCCGCGCCCGTGGAAAACGCGTCGCCGGCCTCGCCGGACTTGGCCTCGAGCGCCCGGTCCACGCCGAGCGCGATGTCGGGCGACTGGCCGTTGATGGCGGTGATGACCGCGAGCGTGTGCGCGTCGAAGCCGTACTCCGGCTTATCGTAGCCGATGCCGCAGACAACGTCGCGCACAAGCTTCGGGATGTCGACGTAGCACTCCGTCGTGACCTCGCCCATCACGAGCACGAGGCCGGTCGTGGCCGCGCACTCGCAGGCCACGCGCGAGCCCGGATCGGCGCGCAGCATCTCGTCGAGCACCGCGTCGCTGATGCAGTCGCAGACCTTGTCCGGATGCCCCTCCGTGACGGACTCCGACGTAAACAACGTTCTTTTGATTTCCAAGGCAATTCCTCCAAAATAAAAATAACCCCATATCCCGATGAGGTCACAATTTCGGATTGATCGCTCATCTTTCAGCGCATTCGCGCCGCCGGATTTGGCACCTTGCGCGCTTTTTGCAGGTTGCCGGGCTTCATCGGGCCGTTCCCTCAGCCGCTCTTGATAAGGCGATATAAGGTTTTCGCCAATATTGTAGCGGATGCGCGCGCACGCGTCAAGTCAATGCAACAGTCCGGCCGCACAGCAAAAAGCGGGCCCCCGAGAGGAGCCCGCCCGAAAACGCTTCTTCGGCAAAATCATGGCGCGCTGCGCGGGGCCGTTTGCCCCCGAGGCGCGCAAAACCGCCGCCCGGCGCGACCGCTACGAACGCTGCTTCTTAAACGCGTTCGCCAGCACGATCAGAAGCGGAATGCCGAGAAGAACAAGCACGGCGGTGTTCGGGAAGCCGCCCGGGTAGATGTGCTCAAGGAACGTGATCTCCAGCTCGGTGCCGTATACGATCGCGTTGAACAGCGGCGTGATGAGACCGAACGCGATCGCGTTGCCGAGAATGCAGCAGAGCGCGTAGATGACCGCGTGCTTCGGCGTAAACGCCCCGCGCCTCACGTGCGAGCCGTAGTACGGCAAAAGCGCCACGAACAGGCCGAGGAACGCGCTGCCCACCGCCCAGTCGATAAACAGGCCGGACTGGTCGAGAAGCGCCCCGACAAAGTACCCGAAAAACATCGTAGCCATCGTCTGCGACGGCCCGTACAGCGCGGCCATCAGCACCGGCACGATCATGGCCAGCGCAAGGTGCTGGTTGGTCAGAATCGGGACCTCCGCAAAGGCCGCGAGCAGCCCGTATACGACCGCGCCGACCGCGACGGCGATCACCGTATGAAGGTTCCATTTGCCGACAAAGATCTGCCAAAGGCTCTTCTTCCCGGATTTGCCCATCAGAAATCCTCCTGTCCATGTCATTGGTATGGCAATTTAAGCGAATATTGTCCGTTTCGCGTATTATATCACGGCTTTAAAGGGATTTCTACCAAAATTACGTCCGCCCCCAGCTTTTTGATCTTGCAGAACGGGATGACGAGCTCCTCGTTGCCCGGCAGCAGGCCCCAGCAGCGCGGCGGCCCCGGCACGATGAGCGCGAGAAGCTGCCCCGAGCACGCGTCCAGCTCCAGGTCGCAGATGCGCCCAAGGCACGCGCCGTCGCAGATGTTGATGACCTCCTTGCGGCGCAGCTCGCAGTACGTCGTGCGCTCGAACATATAAATCGCCCCCTATCGGCAGAATATGCGCGCGCATAAAAAAAAAGAGCCCGGACCGAGCGGTCCGGGCTGTGTGTCGATCAATACTTCCGCTTCCTTGCGGCCTCGGCCTTCTTCTTGCGCTTTACGCTGGGCTTTTCATAATGCTCGCGACGACGAACCTCCGCCAAGACGCCGGAACGAGCGCATTTCCTCTTAAACCTCTTCAATGCGCTTTCCAGGGATTCGTTTTCTCCGACCCGAATTTCCATCCTTTATCCCTCCCCTCTTGAGCGAAGCTTCCTAATTCCTGCAGGAAGACGCCAAGGCATATTATACGCGAGCGGTCAAAAGAAAGTCAACCCAAATTTCGAAGGAATTTACGCCCGGCCGCGGCAGCCGCCCGAAGCGCGAAAAACCGTAAAAACCGTCCGAAAATTTCGGTTTGTGCAGAGCCGGAAAAAACGGACCGCGCGAAAAAATGTGACGGCATTTTGATTTGTTGATCTTTCAATATTTCGAGCGATATGTTACAATATTTTCATGCTGTGAAGCGCCACGGCAAATTATACAGGAGGAATATAGAATGAAAAAGACACTCGCTATCGTGCTGTCGTTGGTCTTTGTGCTCGCGGCTTTCTCCGCCTGCGCACCCAAGGAGACCTACGAAATCGCGCTGGTCACCGACGTCGGCAATATTGACGACAAGTCCTTCAACCAGGGCGCCTGGGAGGGCGTGGAAGCCTTCGCCAAGGCCGCCGGCAAGACCTACAACTACTACCGTCCGTCCGAGGACAGCGACGAAGCGCGCGTAGAGACCATCAAGAACGCGGTCAAGAAGGGCGCCAAAGTCGTGGTCTGCCCGGGCTACATGTTCGCCAACGCCATCGCAACCGTGCAGGGCGATTATCCGGACGTCAACTTCCTCGTGCTCGACGTCGCGCTGGGCGATATGTCCACTCCGCCGACCGCCAACACCGCCCTGATCACGTATCAGGAGGAGCAGGCCGGCTACCTGGCGGGCTATGCGGCGGTCAAGGACGGCTACACGAAGCTGGGCTTCTTGGGCGGCATGGCGGTTCCCGCCGTCGTCCGCTTCGGCTACGGCTACGTGCAGGGCATCAACGACGCGGCCAAGGAGCTTGGCATCGTCGACCAGATCGAGCTCAAGTACTGGTACTGCGGCTCGTTCGGCCCTGGCGATGACATCAAGACCAAGATGAGCGGCTGGTACACCGAGGGCACGCAGATCGTGTTCGCGTGCGGCGGCGGCATCTATCTGTCGGCCATCGCGGCCGCCGAGGAAGCGGGCGCCAAGGTCATCGGCGTCGACAAGGACCAGGCCGGCGAATCCGACCTGATCGTCACCTCCGCCATGAAGGCCCTGTCGAACTCCGTCCAGATCGCCCTCAAGGCGCTCTATGACAACAGCGGCAAGTGGCCCGCGAGCTATGCCGGCACCGAGAGCAAGCTCGGCGCCGCGCAGGACTGCGTCGGTCTGCCCACCGCCGAGACCTCCTGGAGGTTCTCCACGTTCACCGTCGAGGAGTATCAGGCGATCTATGAGCAGGTCAAGTCCGGCGCGATCACCGTCTCCAACGCGATCGACGTTGCGCCCACCGTCGATATCGCCGTCGACTACCAGAGCTGATCGAAGCCGGCAGGCAAGCGATCCGAGGGGCTGGGCGCAAAGCCCGGCCCCTCTGTTATGATTCTATCCGTTATATTCCCCCCTTTTTACCGGATCCGGCTCGTCTACGATCTATCACATGGAAGGATTCCGAAAATATGAGCGAATATGTCATCGAGATGCTGAACATCACAAAGGAGTTCCCCGGCATCAAGGCCAATGACAATATCACGCTGCAGCTTCGGCAGGGCGAGGTGCACGCGCTGCTCGGCGAGAACGGCGCGGGGAAATCCACGCTGATGAGCGTGCTGTTCGGCCTCTATCAGCCGGAGAGCGGCGTCATCAAGAAAAACGGCGAGGTCGTCACGATCCGCGATCCCAACGACGCAAACGCGCTTAACATCGGCATGGTGCACCAGCACTTCAAGCTGGTCGAGATATTCACCGTGCTCGACAACATCATACTGGGCATTGAGCCGAACAAGCTCGGCTTTCTGCAGAAGGCTGAGGCGCGCAGAAAGGTACTGGAGCTAAGCAAAAAATACGGCCTCACCGTGGACCCGGACGCCGTGATCGAGGACATCTCCGTTGGCCAGCAGCAGCGCGTCGAGATCCTCAAGATGCTCTATCGCGACAACGAAATTTTAATCTTCGACGAGCCGACGGCGGTGCTCACGCCGCAGGAGATCGACGAGCTGATGCACATCATGCGCGGATTTACCAAGGAGGGCAAGTCCATCCTGTTCATCACGCACAAGCTCAACGAGATCATGGCCGTCGCGGACCGCTGCACCGTGCTAAGAAAGGGCAAATGCATCGGCACGGTCGACATCAAGGATACGACAAAACAGGAGCTCTCGCGCATGATGGTCGGGCGCGACGTCAGCTTCTCCGTGGATAAAAAGCCGGCTGTTCCCGGCGAAACCGTGCTCACCGTCGAGCACATGACCGTGCCGAGCCGCGCGCACAAGAACAACGCCGTAAAGGACGTGTCGTTCTCCGTACGCGCGGGCGAGATCGTCTGCCTGGCGGGCATCGAGGGCAACGGCCAGACGGAGTTCGTCGCGGCGCTGACGGGCCTCGAAAAAATGAGCGCCGGAAAAGTTACGCTGATGGGCCGCGAGATTACGGACGCGCCGATCCGGCAAAGGAGCAAGCTCGGCATGAGCCATATCCCCGAGGACAGGCACAAGCACGGCCTGATACTCGACTACACGCTCGAGGAAAACCTCGTGCTGCAGCGGTACTGGCAGCCGCAGTTTCAGGAGCGCGGCTTCATCAAGAAGGACGAGGTCCGCGCCTACGCCGAGCGGCTGATTCAGCAGTACGACATCCGCTCCGGCCAGGGGCCCGTCACAAAGGCGCGCAGCATGTCCGGCGGCAACCAGCAGAAGGCCATCGTCGCGCGTGAGATCGACAAAAACCCCGAGCTGCTCGTCGCCGTGCAGCCCACGCGCGGCCTCGACGTCGGCGCGATCGAGTACATCCACAAGCAGATCGTCGCCGAGCGCGACGCCGGCCGGGCCGTGCTGCTCGTCTCGCTCGAGCTCGACGAGGTGATGGACGTCAGCGACCGCATCCTCGTGCTGTACGAGGGCGAGATCGTCGGCGAGTTCGATCCCAAGACGACCAGCGTGACCGAGCTCGGCCTGTACATGGCCGGCGCAAAGCGCCAGGAAAGAAACGAGGTGACCTCCCATGCGTAAACGTGCGCGTCCCCAGGCCGGATTCCGGTTGCCGATCGGCCTTGCCGCGTCGCTTATCTCGATCGGCGTAGGGCTCCTGTTCGGGCTGATCGTCATGCTCCTGTTCAGCCCGCCGCACGCGTTCTACGGCTTCTCGCGCATCCTGTTTGCGGGCTTCTCGGCATCGGACAAGTTCGCCAAGGTGCTCTACCAGGCCGCCCCGCTCGTGATGACCGGCCTCTCCGTCGGCTTTGCGTTCAAAACGGGCCTGTTCAACATCGGCGCGACCGGCCAGTATACGATCGGCGCGTTCTGCGCGCTCGCCTGCGCGATTCAGTTCCAGCTGCCGTGGTACGTCTGCCTGCTCGCGGCCATGATCGGCGGCACGATCTGGGGCTTCTTTCCGGGCTTTTTTAAAGCGCTGTTCAACGTCAACGAGGTCATCACGTCGATCATGTTCAACTGGATCGCGCTGTTCCTCGTCAACTTCAGCATATCCAACATGCCGATGATGCTCGCCAAATACTGGGGCGCGGCGCAGATGGACCGCACGGCGCTGCTCGCCACGGCCAACCCGTCCGCCATGCTGCCGCGGCTCGGCCTCGACGTTTTGATGGACTCCAACTACATGAACATCGGCATATTCATCGCGGCGCTGTTCGCCGTTCTGATGTTCGTCATACTGGACAAGACCACGTTCGGCTACGAGCTCAAGGCCTGCGGCTACAACCGCAACGCGTCGATCTACGCGGGCATCAACGCCAAGAAGAACATCATATTCTCGATGCTGATCGCGGGCGGGCTGTCCGGCCTCGGCGGGGGCTTATACTACCTGGCGGGCACCGGCCAGTACACGCTGCTCAAGTCCCTGCTCGCCGCGGGCTTCAACGGCATCCCCGTGGCGCTACTCGCTACGTCGCACCCGATCGGCACGATATTCTCGGCGCTGTTCGTGTCCTACATCCAGGTCGGCGGCGACGCGATGCAGCCGGAGTTCGTCAAGGAGATCATCGACATCATCATCTCGGTCATCATATACCTGGCGGCGTTCTCGCTGCTGATGCGCGGGCTGCTGCTGCGCAGGCGGCACCCGGGCGCTATCGGCGGGTCCATCGCCGGCAGCATACTCGCCGCGCAGGCGGGCGACGCGTCCGAGGACCCCGCGGCCCCGGCCGGTTCCGGCCATGAAAGCGAAGGTGAAACCGCATGACGTTCTTAGCCGATATTTTAAGCGCAACGATTCTGTTCGCCGCGCCGCTGCTGCTCGTGGCGCTCGGCGGCATGTTCAGCGAGCGCAGCGGCGTGATCAACATCGCGCTCGAGGGCGTGATGATCGTCGGCGCGCTTGTGAGCTGTCTCGTGCTGCGCGGGCAGGACCTGTCCGGCTTCGGCCCCGCGCATCCGCAGCTTGCGACGTTTATCGCGATGCTCTGCGCCGCGATGGCGGGCTTAGTATTCTCGCTGCTGCTCGCGTTTGCGTCGGTCAACCTCAAGGCCGACCAGACGATCGGCGGCACGGCGCTGAACATGCTCGCGCCAGCTCTCGCCATCACCGTGACCTGGGCCATCCAGGGCCAAGGCCAGACGACGATTTTGATCCCGACCTGGACGCGCATCACGCAGGAGACGCTAGGCGTTTCGGGGGGCTCGGGCTTTTTCCAGACGCTCGTGTTCAAGAGCTTCTACCTCACCACGCCCAT
>CAZIRB010000104.1:0-7596 GCA_964541695.1 uncultured Oscillospiraceae bacterium | reverse complement strand
GCGGCTTTTGCTCCGTTTCGACCGGATACGCCTTGTTGCGTCCTGTGATTTGTGTTAAAATCTGGATGAAACCAAAATGAAACGAATCGTTTTGCTCCGGGGGAACGTGTGAAAAAGGAACGGCGTTCATTCATCCGCATCGCTCTGTTTCTGCTTTTGATTTTTGCGGCGGTCGGTCCGGTGACGGAACGGACCCCCGGCGCGCCGGGCGTTTTTTTGCATCAAGCGGCGGTCCCCGGCGGCCCGGCGCCCATCGGCGGGGCGCCGGCTTTGTTTCTTCCGGGGCGTACTGATGCGGCGGTCCCCCGCGCTTTAGCCGCCCGGCGGACCGGCCCGGCGCGCTTTGCGCGCGCGTATGCGGAGGCCCCAAGGCTACGCGGCGCGGCCCCAAGCGCGCCAAAGACGGCGGCCAACGCCGTGGAGGAGCCGGTCGTCGCGTTTGTCGGCATCATATTCATCTGCTCCGCGCTGAGCGCGGCGTTTGCGATCAGCCGCGAGCGCAGGCATCAGGAAAAGGTGTTTTTGACCGAGGAACGCTACCGCCGGACGCTGGAGACGGAGAAGGCCGCGCTGCTGTTCGAGCGCGAGCGGTTCGAGATGGTCTACGACTCGATCTCGATCGAAATCTGGGACTACGATCTTAAAACCAAAACCATCTCGCCGACGCCGCACGCCGGCGCGCCGAACCGCCTGCACCCGATTGCGAAAAACACGCCGGAGAGCCTGGTCGCGGCGGGCTTTGTGCACCCGGAGTCCGCCGAGGCGTTCCTTGCGATGCATAAGAAGCTGCACGCCGGCGAGCGGCGGGCGTCCGGCGTGTTCCGCTTCCGCAACGCGGACGGCGCCGGCTATTCCTACGAGCGCATCCGCTATACGAACCTCTTCGACGAGAACGGGAAGCCGTACCGCGCCATCGGCATGTCGGAGGACGTGACGGAGCAGCGCGAGAAGGAGCTCGTCTACGAAAAATGGCGCCAGAGCATCGAGAAGATGCCGCCGGAAAGCGTCATGCACTACGAGTTCAATCTAAGCCGCGGCGCGTGCGAGCGCGAGGAGGGCGCGCTGCTATCAAACGTCCGCGGCCGGTCCGACGACTACGCCGGCATCGTCGCGCAGTTTCTGGCCAACGTCGTTTTGGAGGACCGCGTCAAATTCATCGAGTTTTTCGACCGCAACCGCCTGCTCAACGCGTACTACGGCGGCGTGTGTGAGCACGTGATGGAATACCGCGCCGCCTGCGCCGATAAGAGGACGCGCTGGCTGCGCGCGACCGCGCAGCTCGTGCCGTACCCGTATTCCGTGGACCTGAAGATGTTCCTGTTGTTCGAGGACGTCGACGCGCGCAAAAAGGAGGAGCTGCTGCTGCTCTCGCGCGCGGAGGAGGATCCGCTGACCGGCATCCTCAATAGGCGGACGTTCATCGAGCGCGTGACGGAGCTCCTTAACAGCGAGCCGCAGGGCCAGCACGCGCTGGTGTGGGTCGACATCGACGACTTTAAGCGCGTCAACGATATGCTCGGCCACACCGCGGGCGACAAGGTGCTCACCGACATTGCGCAGAACCTCCGCTCGCTGCTACGCGCGGGGGACATGATCGGCCGGGTCGGCGGCGACGAATTCATGATCTGCATGCGCAACATCCCGTTCGACGAGGTGGTCGAGAAGCGCGCGCGGCTCATCGTTAAGCTCCTGCAGTTTCAGCCCGAGACGGGCGTGGCGGTGTCCGGCAGCATCGGCATCGCGATGTACCCGCGCGACGGCGCGACGTTTGAGGAGCTGTACGGCCGCGCGGACGCGGCGATGTACCAGGTCAAGCGCTCCGGCAAGAACGATTACATGTTTTACCGGCCGGACATGGAGAGCGGCACGGGCGAATGGAAGCCGCCCGCGCACGAGCTGCATACGGACATCGAGACCGCCGAGCCGGGCGGCGCGCGGCTGCGGAACCTGTTCGACGCGGGCAGCCGCGTGCTCGAGAACCTCGACCTTGCGGAGATCTGCCGCGCCGTGCTGGACGGGTACCAGCCGATCTTGGTCAACTGGAACGCGGAGACGAACGCGTCCAGCGCGTCCGAGGAGTTTTCGGAATACACGCTGTCCGAGCGGCCGATTCCCGAGCTGTTTACCAAAAGCGCAGTCGCGGACGACGTGCACCCGGACGATTTCGACGCGTTTGAGGAGTGCATGCGGCTGCACCGCTCGGCGGGCAACGCGCGCGTCGAGACCACGCTGCGATTAAAAAAACGCGACGGCAACTACGCCCTGTGCCGGCTCATGGTCATATCCGTCACGGGCGAGGCGGGCGCGCTCCTTCGCGTCGTCTGCATGATCGTGCCGCTTTTCCAGCAGTTCGGCCCGGAGCGCAGCCGGCTTGTCGAGCTGATCGACCAGGCGGCCAGCGGCATCGCGCTGTTCCAGGTCGGGCGCGGGCTCGAGTATACGGCGCTGTACATCAGCCCCAGCTTCTACCGCATGACGAAGCGCCCCAAGGAGACGCTGGGCGAACGCGGAAAGAACCTGCTGGGGTTTGTGCTGCCGGAGGACCGTGAGGACCTCATGCACAGCATCTACGGCGGCGTCTCGTCCGGCGAGGTCATCGACTGCACATACCGCGTGACGGAGCACAGCGGCGAGATCGGCTGGCGGCGCATGCGCGCGCTGCGGATCCCGTATCCGGACAGCGAGCTGCCGGTGATCGTCGCCGCGGTCAGCGACATCACCGAGTCGAGAAAACAGGAGCTGGCGCTCGCCGAGGAGCAGCGGCGGCTTGCGCTGGAGAGCGAGCGCGTACGCTGCCTGTTTGAGATGAGTCCCGTCGCGGCGTTCGAAATCGACCCGGAAACGCGCACGATGCAGGTGTCTGGCGCCGGGGAGGCGCGATACGCGCTCGGCGGCGCGGAGATACGCGGCGTTCCGGATGCGCTGGTCCAAAACGGGTTCGTGCACGCGGACTCCGCGGCGGAGTTTAAAGCGCTCGTCGAGGGCGTGCTTTCGGGCGGCGCGCAGGGCAGCTGCGTCATCCGCGGGCTGTTTACGAACGGGCAGTACCGGCTCATGCGCGTGTCCTGCCGCGCCGTGCTGGACGCCGACGGCCGGCCCGCGCGCGCAATCGGCGTGATCGAGGACTTAAACAGCGGCAACGCCGACCGGCTGCGGTTTTTGCAGGAGGAGAAGCTGCGGTTCTTCTGCTCGCAGGACCTGATGCTCGCGCTGACCGTCGACATCACGCGCGATCGCATCGAGAGCGTGTACGCGGCGGACGGCTGGCACGCCGCGCCGGAGAGCGGGTCGGCGTATTCCGCGGCCGTGGGCGGGCTGCTCGCGGACATGGCGGGCGACGAGGACCGCGCGCTCATGCGCGGCAAGATCGGTCTCGACGCGCTCCGGCGCTGCTATGAGCTGGGCCAGCGGTACATCGCGGTGCAGTATCATGTCCGCTCGGAAAGCGGGCGGATCGCGTGGGTCTGGCACATCGTGCGGCTGCTAATCCATCCGGAGAGCGGCGACCTGTTCGGCTTCCTCTATATTGTCGACTGCGACGTGCAGAAGAAGCGCGAGCTCGCGCTGCCGCGCCGCGTCGAGCGCGACACGGAGTACGGGCTCTATACGCCCGCGACGTTTATCCGCCTTTCGGACCACGCGCTCAACTGGGAGTGCCAAAACGAGCGGTGCACACTGCTTGTGCTGAAGATATTGGACTACGACGCGCTGGCCGCCCGGATCGGCGGCGAGCTGGCCGTCGCGATCGCGCGCTCCACGATAAGAAAGCTGCGTCTGGCGCTTTCCAGCCGGCAGGTTTTATCCTGCCTCGGCCGGGGCCGGCTCGCGATCCTGCTCACGGACGTGGAGGGAAAGGCGCAGGCGCTGGAGCGCGCGCAGGAGATACTGCGGCTGTTGGCAAACCCCGCGCTGTTCTGTGTGGCGGAGGAGTCGCTCGCGGAGTTCCGCGTCGGCGTCGCGCTGCCCGGCGGCGGCGCGGAGGCGATGCTGGACGCGGCGCTGCTTGCGCTGGAGCAGGGCGACGGCGCGGTCGTGTTCGCGGGCGAGACGGATAAAACCGCCGCGCCGGCCGGGACCTCTTCCGCGCAGCAGGCGCGCGCATCGGCCGCGGGCGAGGCGCTGCGGCGCGACCGGATCGAGTTCATCGGCCCGGACGACGAGCTGGAGCACGATTACGCCGTGCGCAGGTTTATCGAGGGGCTGACCTCGTGCGCGGACCGCGAATCCGCGATGCGGTTCTCGCTGTCCTTTATCGGCGCGCTGTACGGCGCGGACTTTGCCGCGGTCTACCGCATGCGCGAGGACGGGACGGCGCTGCAGGGGCTGCACGCGATGCCGGGCGCGGACCGCTGGGACGTCGTGCCGGTCCCGCGCGAGATCGGGGCTCCGTTCCCGCCGTGCGTGCAGAGCATGATTGAGCAGAAGGGCATCGTCGTCTGGCGCGGCGGGACCGGCGGCAATGCCGCGGACATGCCGCAAGCGTGCGCCGGCTTAAACGGCGCCGTGCTCATCCCCGCCGTCGCCGCGGGGGAGATCGCCGGCTGCTTCTTTGTGGGCAACCCGAAGAGCGACGGCGAGCGTTTCGCCGCCTCGGTCGCGTCGCTGACCTGGTCCGAGATGCAGCGGTACGATCTTATCGAGGAGCGCGAGTGGCTCTCCTCGCACGACCGGCTGACGCGGCTGTGCAACCGGGACTGCCTGATGCGGCATCTGCAGAGCATAAGGCCGGAGACGCTCTCATCGCTCGGCGTGGCCGCGATCGACATCAACGACCTCAGGCAGGTGAACGCGGAGTTCGGGCCCGCGTACGGCGACCGCATCATCCGGCGGGGCGCGGACGTGCTGCTCGAGCTGTTCGCTCCCGGCGAGGTCTTCCGCTACGACGGCGGCAAGTTCTATGTGCTGGCCGCGGACATCTTGCGCGAGCAGTTCGCCGACAAGCTCCAGAGCGCCGAGAGGCGGCTCGCCGAGGACTTCCCCGGGCGGTTCGCGTTTGGGCATATCTGGGTCCGCGTGGTCGGCAGCCTCGAAAAGCATCTCGAGCAGGCCGACGAGATGCTGGAGGCCACCAAACACAAGCGGCAGGGCCGGTCCGACGGGCAGCGCGAGATGGTCAAGCGCCGCGTCGCGGAGCTCCAGGAAAACCTCGGCGCGGGCTGGTACTTCATCGAGCTGCAGCCGAAGGTGGACGCGGTCACGCGCTGCGTCGTCGGCGCGGAGGCGCTCGTGCGCATGCAGCACCCGCGCTTTGGCCGCATCATGCCGGACAAGTTCATACCGGTCAACGAGCTGCGCGGCACGATCCGTTATATCGACCTGTTCGTGATGGATACGGTGTGCGCGCTGCTGGGCAGACGGACCGCGGCGGGCGAGCGGGCGCTGCCGATCTCCTTAAACTTCTCGCGCGCCACGCTGCTGGAGCCCGGCATCGCGGACACGATCGCGGGGATCGCGGAGCGCCACGGCGCGCCGCGCAACCTGATCTCAATCGAGATCACCGAGGGGTTTGGCGATATGGATTATGAGACACTTTCGCGCATCGGCGGCGGCATCCGCCGCGCGGGCTTTCTGCTCTCGCTCGACGATTTCGGCGCGAAGTTTTCCAACCTCAAGATCCTCTCGGCGGTGCGCTTCCACGAGATCAAGATCGACAAGAGCATCGTCGACCGCGTGCTGTCCAACACCATGTCGCGCGCGATTATCCGCAGCATGACGCAGCTCTGCGACCAGTTCAACATCATCAGCGTCGCCGAGGGCGTGGAGACCGAGGAGCAGCTCGCCGCCGTGCGCGAGCTTGGCTGCCGCTGCGCGCAGGGGTATTTGATCGACAAGCCCGTGCCCGTGCCGGAGTTTGAGGCGAATTACCTGGGGGCGTGAGGGCGACAAAACGGCGCGTCAGATGCCCGCGCCGGAGTTTGAGGTGAATTACCTGGGGGCGTGAGGGCGGCGGATCAGAGCCGCATCAGCCGCGCCATATCGTCCGGCAGCGGGCTGACGAGATCGAGCGTTTCGCCGGTGAGCGGGTGCACGATGCGCAGCGCGTGCGAATGCAGCGCGGGCCGCGCGATGAGCGCGCGGTCCTCGACGCCGTAGAGCCAGTCGCCGGCCAGCGGGTAGCCGACGGCGGCAAGGTGCACGCGCAATTGGTGCGTGCGGCCCGTGCGGGGAATCAGCTTGAGCAGCGTAAAGCGCGCGGTGTTCTCCAGCGTCTCGTATTCCGTCCGCGACGGCGCGCCGTTTGGGCCGGCCGCGCGCCGGTAGGTCGAGCCCGGCGCAAGGCCGATCGGCAGCGCGATCTCGCTAGCGGGCGGGTCGACGCGGCCGACCGAGATCCCGAGGTACGTGCGGAAAAACGCGTCTGTGTGCAGGACGCGCCGCAGCAGCTCGTGCATGTAGCCGTTCTTGGCGAACGTCATCACGCCGGTCGTGCCGCGGTCCAGGCGGCTGACCGGGTGCGGGATTTCACCCTCCGGCAGGTAGGCGGCAAGCGCGTTCTCGAGCGTGCATTCGGACGGATCGCGCGTGGACGCGTGCACCGCGATGCCCGCGGGCTTGTCGATGACGAGCAGGTCCGCATCCTCGTACAGGATGTCGAGCGGGAACGCCATGGGCTCGGCGCGCGTTGCGGCCGGATCGTCGCCAACCTCGGCCATAAGCACGTCGCCCGCGGTCACGCGTCGCGTCGTATAGGCGCGCTCGCCGTTAACGAGTATGCCGCGCGGCCGGCGCTTGAGCCGCGAGATCAGGGAGGACGAGAGCATCAGCTCCCGGCGCAGCAGGCTCTCCACGCTGCGGCCCGCCTGCTCCGCGGCGACCGTCAGCGTCCGGACGCGCATGCGCCGCCTCCGGAAGGGTGCCGGGGTTCGGCGTACGCGGCGTGCGGCATAACGCAGGCAAAGGACGTGCTGCCCGCCGCGCTGTGGTCCGCCGCGCAGATGTGCTCGACGCATGCGATGCGCGGCATAACGCAGGCAAAGGACGTGCCGCCCGCCGCGCTGTGGTCCGCCGCGCAGATGTGCTCGACGCATGCAATGCGCGGCGCAACGCGGGCAAAGGACGCGCCGCCCGCCGCGCTGCTTCGTTTGGATCGCGCCCGCGCCGTCACGGCTTCACCGCGCGCGTGGCTAGAAACTGCGGCACATAGTCGCGCAGCGCGCCGTCGCCCGCCGCGCAGCGGTCCTCATACAGGTGCGTCAGCACAAGCCCAGCCTCGAGCTGGCCGCCGAGCTGCTCGGTCAGCGAATGCGAGAACTGCACGCCCGAGTCGTCCTTCTCAAGCTGCCGCATATACTCCGGGTTTTTCAGCGGGTTGAACGGCAGCGGGTTCTTCAGCACGAGCGGCTCCTTGTCCTCCGCAAACAGGTAGTTTAACCCGTTGTCCATGCCGGCCAGCAGCACGCCGCCGTGCCGGAGCACGCGATGGCACTCGCGCCACACGGGCAGCACGTCCTCGATGTAGCAGTTCGAAACAGGGTGGAAGATCAGGTCGAAGCTCTCGTCCGGGAACGGCAGCGGCTTTGTCATGTCGCCGCGGACGATCGTGATATGGTAGCTCTCGCGCTCGGCGACCATGCGCTCCGAGAGAAGCTGGCGCTC
>CAZIRB010000103.1:0-7599 GCA_964541695.1 uncultured Oscillospiraceae bacterium | reverse complement strand
TGCTCAGGTTCGGCTGGTTCATATACAGGTTCTCGGCGGCCTTGCTGATGGAGCCGGTCTTCTCCACCTCGACCGCGTATTTTAGCTGCAGGATGCTGTTCATGCGCCCTTCCTCCCGGTTCCTTGGGCCGCGTGCGATGCGGCCGGACGATGCGCGTCCGGCGGCGACGCCGCGCGCGGCCGTTCTGGCGGGCGTTCCGCGATGCCCGCCGGCTCTCCACGCACAGTATACCAAGACGGAACGCCAAGCTCAACCTGCCCCGGCGTAAAAGCGCGGCGTCGCCGGAGCTGGCGTCCGGCAGCCGAACGTCTTTTCCCGGTCCCACTTTTCGCTTGGAACGCAGGGCTGTTTCCGCTATACTGTTGACAACGGGGCAAGGCCGCGCGGCCGGCCGGAAGAACGCCGTACAAATCAAGCATAAGGGGGGCGCGCCATGCTGGGGGCGATCGCGGGCGACATCATCGGCTCGGTCTACGAGTTTGCGAGCATGAAATCGAAGGACTTCCCGCTGTTTTCGGCGCGCTGCTTTTTTACGGACGACACGGTCATGACGCTCGCCGTCGCGGAGGCGATCCTGGACGGGGCGGGCGACCCGGACGAGTTCGAGCGCTTGGTGGTGCGCTCCATGCAGCGGTTTGGGCGCGCGTATCCGGACAGGGGCTACGGCGGGCGCTTTGCCGGCTGGCTGGAATCCGACGATCCGCAGCCGTACAACAGCTTTGGCAACGGCTCGGCCATGCGCGTGTCGAGCGTCGGCTGGGCGTTTCCATCGCTCGGGGAGACGGAGCGCTTCGCCGCCGTCAGCGCGCAAGTTACCCACAACCACCCCGAGGGCATCAAGGGCGCCGAGGCTACGGCCGCCGCAATCTACCTGGCGCGGACGGGTGCGTCAAAAGCGGAGATACGGACCTACATCACGGATCGGTACGGCTACGACCTCGGCCGCACGGTCGACGGCATCCGGCCGGGGTACCGCTTCGACGAGAGCTGCCGGCGCACCGTGCCGGAGGCGATCGTCGCGTTCCTCGAGGCGGCGGATTTTGAGGACGCCGTGCGGAACGCGATCTCGCTCGGCGGCGACGCGGATACGCTCTCCTGCATTGCGGGCGGCATCGCGGAGGCGGCGTTCGGCGTGCCGGAGGAGATCAAGGCGCGCGCGCTCGGCTATCTTGACGCGCCGCTGCTTGCCGTGCTCGAGCGCTGGGAACGCCGCGCGTAACGCGGCGGAGCGTCCGCGGCAGGTTTTTTAGAAGCGGGCCGCATAGCAATTAGCAAAAACGGCCGCGCCGGTTATTTTACGGTCCGGGCGTGCGCGCCGCGGTCCGGCTCAGTCAAACATGGGGGGGCAATACGTTTTTATGAGGCAAAATATCCGCAGAATTATCGTGTATGTCTCGCTGCTGCTGTTTCCGGTGACGATGAACTATCTCTCGCCGTACGTCAGCATCGACGCGGCGTTTATCGGCATCGTGTCCGGCAGCGTGCTCGTGTTCGGGCTGCTGCTGCTCTCGGGCCTGTTTCTCGGCCGCGCGTTCTGCGGCTGGCTGTGCCCGGTCGCGGGGCTTTCCGAGCTGTGCCTGACCGTCAACCGCCGCCCCGTTCCCGCGCGGAAGCTGCGCGCCGTGCGGTACTCGATATTCGGCGTGTGGTTTGCCGTGCTGGCCGCGGGCTTCGTGCTCGCGGGCGGCATCCGTGGCGTCGATCCGCTGCACCTGACCGAGCGCGTCGTCTCCGTCGACGAGCCGTTCAAGTACATCACGTATTATTTCGTGCTGTTCATCATCCTCACGCTGACGCTATTGATCGGCCGGCGCGGCGCCTGCCACGCGGTTTGCTGGATGTCGCCGTTTCTGACCGCGGGCACGATGCTGGGCCGCGCGCTCCGTCTGCCGCAGCTGCGCGTCTACGCCAGGCAGGACCGCTGCAACAGCTGCGGCGCGTGCAGCCGCCGGTGCCCGATGAGCATCGATGTGTGCGCCGAAGCGCGGCGCGGGCAGGTGCGCTCGACGGACTGCATCCTCTGCGGCGAGTGCGTCGACGGCTGTCCGCAGATGGCGCTGTCGTACACAAAGCGCGGCGCGTAGCCGCAATGCACGCAAACGCTGACCGCCGGCGCGGCAGCGTCGATAAGGGGGAAATTCAATGATTTATCAAACATTCGGGCAGGCCCCGCTGTCCCGGCTCGGGATGGGCAACATGCGGCTGCCGGAGCAGGGCGGCCGCCACGGCGCGCCGATCGACTACGCGCGGGCACAGGAAATCGTCGACTACGCGATCGCAAGCGGCATCAACTATTTCGACACCGCCTATACCTATCACAACGGCGAGTCGGAGCCGTTTTTAGGCGAGGCGCTGAGCCGGTATCCGCGCGGCAGCTATCACCTCGCGACCAAGTTCTTCATACTGGCCGACGCGGACTACAAAGCGGTGTTTGAAAAGCAGCTTGCGCGGCTTAAAACCGACCGCATCGACTTCTACTTAATCCACGCCGTGTTCGACCACACGTGCCGGCAGTATTTCGACAGCGGCTGCATCGAGTATTTCCTCGAGCAGAAGCGCGCGGGCCGCATCCGGCACCTCGGCTTCTCGTCCCACGCGAGCGTGGAGACGCTCGAGACGTTCGCCGACCACCACGCGTGGGATTTTGGGCAGATCCAGCTCAACTGTTTCGACTGGCGGTACGGAACGGCGAAGCTGGAGTACGAGGCGCTTACAAAACGCGGCATCCCCGTCATGGCGATGGAGCCGGTCCGCGGCGGGCGGCTGGCCGCGCTGTCCCCCGCGGCGGAAAAGCCGCTGCGGGACGCGCATCCGGACTGGAGCGTCGCGTCCTGGGCGCTGCGCTGGGTGAAAAGGCTGCCCGAGGTGCGCGTGATCTTGAGCGGCATGTCCGCGATGGAGCAGATCCGCGACAACGTGGCCACGTTTGCGGACGAGCGCGCGCTCACCGACGCGGAGGAAGCGCTTTTGATGGAGGCGTGCGAAATCTTCCGCAAGGAGGTGTCCGTCCCGTGCACCGCGTGCCGCTACTGCGTCGACGGCTGCCCCGCAAATATCAACATACCGGAGTTTCTTGCGGTCTACAACCGCTACAAGACCGACGGCGTCTGGGCGCTCGACGACCTGGACGATGTGGCGTCCGAAGGGAAGCCCGCGGACTGCATTGCCTGCGGGGTCTGCGCCGAGCACTGTCCGCAGAACATCGACATCCCGAGCCTGATGCGCGAGCTGGCCGTGCTGCGGGAGAAGCGGGCGTAGCGGCCCCGGTCCGCGCTGCGGGTCGCGGCCGCACCGTCGCGATTCGGCCCGGCTCGCAGCCCCCCAAACACCCCCGCGCGCTCCTCTCGCTTTTGCCGCCATCCGCGGACCTAGACCCCCAAAACGTTCCGTCCCCGCGCCGTCCCGCTCGCAGCCCCCCAAACACCCCCGCGCGCTTCCCCCGCTTTTTGCCGCTATCCGCGGCATAGGCCCCAAGGCCGCTCCCGGTCTGGACATTCGGCCGGATCCATCGTACAATTAAAGGAGATTCCCGCGCGCCGGCGGCGCGGGCGCGCCCGGCGGGACAAGCGCATCGTCCGCATCGGCAAATCTACTCGGAATCCCCGCGGCGTCGCACCGCGCGACCTTTGGTTTTTAGGGGGAATCGGAAATGGAATTCAATCTCGACGCCATCGACAACAAAATCCTCGACATTCTGACCAAGGACGGCCGGCAGACGTTCGCGGAGATCGGGCGCATCCTGAACCTCTCGCGCGTCTCGGTGCGGGACCGCGTAAACAGGCTGGTCGAGAGCGGCGTGATCGACCGCTTCAGCATCATCATTAACCCCACGAAGGTCGGCCTGAACCTGTCCGTGTTTTTTGAGATCGACGTCCATCCGTATAAGCTGCAGGAGGTCGCCAAGGCCCTGGCCGAGAATCCGCACGTGCTCAGCGTCAACCAGATGACCGGCCCCAGCACGCTGCACGCGCACGCCGCGCTGCGCGACAACCAGCATCTGCAGACGTTCCTCGTGCAGTCCGTTTATTCGCTGCCGGGCATCAATTCGGTTAACAGCTATGTGCTGCTGCGCAGCTTTAAGCCGAAAACCGGAGGCGTAAAGATCAGCGTTTAACGCCGGTGAGCGCTAATTTCGTATTTTTCCCTTACATTGTTCGGTAATTTTTTTCAGGGCGGCGAAAGTCCGTCCGATGTAAATGTTTTTTTACCTCCCGATGCTCTAGAATGTTTCTATAAAGGAAATATTCGGCCGGGAGGTGAATTTTTTCCTGTCATATCTTCAGTCTCACCCACATCAATAAAACTGGCGGCAAATTCTCAATAAGGAGGACGTCCCATGGCCAAGGATCTAAGAAGTTTTTTGGAAAAAGTGCAGAAGGAGATGCCCGAGGAACTCATCACCATTCGAAAAGAAGTGGACCCGAAGTTTGAAATCACAGCCATTCAGCAGAAGCTCGAGGATGAAAACCGGTGGCCCATACTACTCTTTGAGAACGTGAAGAACCTTTACGGCGAACCCAGCGGGTTTAACGTGGTCACGAACGTGTTCGCCACGCGGCAGAGCTGCGCGCTGGCGCTGGACCTGCCCAAGGACAAGTGGCGCGCGGAGACCAGCCTAAGGTACGCGCACAGGTCCGGCGACCTGATCAAGCCCGTCGTCGTGGACCGGTCGGAGGCGCCGTGCAAGGAGGTCGTGCTGACCGGCGCCGACGTGGACCTGTATAAGCTGCCGGTATTGACGCACCACGAGATGGACGGCATGCCGTACCTGCCGGACGCCGTGATCGCCGTCGACCCCGACACGGGCGTGTACAACTCCTCGCACCACCGCATGATCATCGCCGGCAAGAACGAGTCGCGCATCTGGATGAGCCCGCGGCACCTGTGGAACTATTTCATGCGCGCGCAGGAGCGCGGCGAGCCGCTGCCCATCGCGCACGTGATGGGGCATCATCCTGCGTTCTTCCTGGGGTCGGAGTGCATCCTGCCGATGAAAACCGACGAGCTCGAGGTGATCGGCGGCCTGCTGCAGGAGCCGCTGCGGATGGTGCCGTCCGAAACCTTCGGGGAGAAGCTGATGGTCCCCGCCGACGCGGAGGTGATCATCGAGGGCGAGATCCTGCCGAACCTCCGCGAGCCGGAAGGCCCGTTCGGCGAGTTCACCGGCTATTACGGCCCGCAGCGCTGGTCGCCCGTCGTGCGCATCACGGCCATCACCTATCGCAAGAATCCCATCTGGCTCAACATCCTGTGCGGCCATCCGGACACCTGGAACCTGGGCGGCATCGCCAAGGAAGCCTGCCTCTACGAGGAATTGAAGCGCACCGTGCCCGGCGTGCAGGCCGTCCACCTGCCGGCGACCGGCACCTGTCGCTTCCACGCCTACGTGTCCGTCAAGCAGCGGTTTGCCGGGGAAGCCAAGGGCGCGGGCATCGCGGTGATCCCGCACCACGACATCGTCAAGCATATCGTCGTGGTCGACGACGACATCGACCCGTTCGATGAAAAGCAGGTCCTCTGGTCGATCGCAACCCGGGTGCAGGCGGACCGCGACGTCACGATCCTGACGAACATGCGCAACGGCCTGCTCGACCCGTCGGGCGTGATCGAGGGCGTCGGCGCGAAGATGATCATCGACGCGACAAAGCCGTTCGGCACGCCGTTTGCGGAGAAGATCGATGTGCCCCAGGGCGTGATGGACCGCATCAACCTTGACGACTATATCAAGTAGAGCGGTCCGAGCAATCCAAATCAGAGCAGGGAGGAGTCGTTATGTCTAAAATCTTCTGGGTTGTCTGCCCGAAATGCGGCAAAAAGTTCTACGCCGCCGTCATCGATTTCCGGCACAAGGGCCGCAAGATGATGTGTCCCTTCTGCCAGCACCGGTTCACGGACGAGGAGGCCAAGGAGATCGTCGAGTAAGCCTTAGGCGTCCTTGCCCGCGCATTTCGCCGGCCGGCTGCCGGCGAGCCTATCCTTTACAAAAAAAGGAGAACGCCAATGGAAATAGCCCATAAAAACGAGTCGGACAAGAAGTCCTGGTTTTCCCGGTACGTCATGGGCGACGGCGAGAAGCGCAAGCTCCCGAAAAACCTCGCCCTGGTGGTCAAGTGGGTCGCCATTTTGACCACGCTCTACAACATGTGGGCCGTATTCGGCTACCCCGAGCCCATATTGCACCGCGGCATCAGCCTCGGCATATTCTACGGGCTGGTATTTTTGTTCTACACGATGCCCGGCACAAACACAAAAACGCGCGTCCCGTGGTACGACTGGGTCCTCGTCGGGCTCTCCGCCGCGGTCGCCGTGTACATCGCCTTTAACCTGAACCGCCTGGTGACCCGGTACCCGTTCGCGGACGCCGTCACGGGACCGGACCTGTTCTTCGGCATTGTGACGATCGTGCTGCTGCTCGAGGGCGTGCGGCGCGTCATCGGGCCGTGGCTGTCCATCCTCTCCATCCTGTCGATCCTGTACGCGCTGCTCGGGCAGTATATCCCCGGCATGTTCGGCCACAGCGGGTTTTCGGTCAAGGCGATCGTCGACGAGCTGTTTTTGACCACCGACGGCATATTCGGCTCCGCGCTGGGCATCGCCTCGACGTACATCATCATGTTCATCATATTCGGGGCGTTTCTGACCAACTCCGGCGCCGGCGACTTCCTGTTTGACTTTGCCTCGGCCGTGGCGGGCTTTACGCGCGGGGGCCTGGCCAAGGTGGCCGTCATCGCGTCGGGATTGTTCGGAATGATCAACGGCAGCCCCGTGGCGAACGTCTCCAGCATGGGCGTGATTACGATCCCCATGATGAAGAAGATCGGCTACCCCAAGGACTTCGCCGCGGCGGTCGAATGCACCGCCTCCACGGGCGGGACGATCATGCCGCCGGTGATGGGCTCGGTCGCGTTCATCATGGCGGAGGTCATCGGCGTACCCTATATCAAGGTCGCGGCCGCCGCGGCGCTGCCGGCCGTGCTGTACTACGCCGCGCTGTACTTTGCGATCGATTACCGGGCCGGAAAGCTGGGCATGCAGGGCCTGCCGCGGGACCAGATCCCGCCGCTGGGCAAGACGCTGATCAAGGGCAGCATATTCTTTATCCCCCTGATCTTCCTGGTCGTCCGCCTGATGATGGGCAAGAGCCCCTCGCGCGTCGGGTTTGAAACGGCGCTGATCATACTGGCGGTCAGCTTTTTGCGCAAGGACACGCGCATGAACTTTGACAAAATCCTGAAGTCCTTAATGGAGGGCGCGACGGGCGGCATACTCGTGATTGCGACGATGGCCGCGTCGGGCATCATGATCGGCATCATCAACCTGACCGGCATCGGCACCAAGTTCAGCAGCTTTTTGATCGCGCTTTCCGGCCAGTCCATGATCATCACGCTGATCATGACCATGCTGCTCGCGCTGATACTGGGCCTTGCCATGAACATCACGCCCGCGTACCTGCTCACCGCCGTCGTGGCCGGGCCGGTGCTGCAGAGCCTCGGCATCCCCGCCATGGCCGCGCACATGTTCATCCTGTTCTTCGCCGCCATGGCCACCATGACGCCGCCCG
Organism: uncultured Oscillospiraceae bacterium; assembly: GCA_964541695.1. Taxonomy (GTDB): domain Bacteria; phylum Bacillota; class Clostridia; order Christensenellales; family CAG-138; genus CAZKGE01. The sequence goes on along the minus strand of CAZIRB010000103.1, from coordinate 37 downwards.
TGGCGTCCGCCGCGTTCGCCGCCGCCGGCATCGCCGA
>CAZIRB010000102.1:0-7770 GCA_964541695.1 uncultured Oscillospiraceae bacterium | reverse complement strand
GCTCCTGCCGCGACGCACCGCGACCATTGCGAACTGTGGAGAGCCCTCGCACGTTCCTCCCGTTCCCCCCGTCCCCCTTCAATGCGTCACCAGCAGATACAAAAGCACGCCGACGAGCAGCAGCGCAAGAGCGCCGTAGACGAACGCGATGCGGCGGTTCTGCAAGAGCTTATCGCGCTCGGCGCGCAGGGTCAGCGCGTACTGCTCGACGCTGCCCTCGGGCAGCTCGGGGCGTACGGCGGGCACGTCGATGCCGTTGACGGCGTGGAACAGCTCGAACACGGAGGAGAAGCGGACGCGCGGGTCGTCCGTGAGCATGGGCAAGAGCGTCCCGCGCAGCGGCGCGGGCAGCGGCGACAGCGTGCCGGCGGCGGCAATGTTCGGCTCGGGCGCGCGGTAGCCGGTGCAGGCGTAATACACGGTCTCGCCGAGCGCGCGGATGTCCGTCCACGGCTCGTCGGTGGTGCCGTCGGCGTGGACGGGCTCGTCCGCCAGGTACGGCCGCGCGGCGCCGAAATCGATCAGCTTGGCGGGGCCGTTCTTGACGAGGAAGACGTTGCGGGCCGAGATATCGCCGTGCAGCATCGAGAGCGAGTGCACGACGATCAGCCCGTCGGTGAGCTGCTGCAATAAAAACACCGCCTCGCCCGCGGAGAGGAAGGTCCCGCGCAGGCGCAGGTACGTCAAAAGGTCCATGCCGTCGTACAGCTCCGTCACGGCGTAGGCGGTGCAGTTTTCAAAGAAGCAGTCGCGCACGTCGACGACGTTCGTGCTGCCGCGCACGGACATGAGCTTGCCGTACTCGGCGTAGAACTCGTCCGCACCGGCGATGAACGCCTGTCCTGCGGCCATGCCGCGCGGCGAAACGTTCAGGCCGTGCTCGGCGCGCTCGCAGAGCTTCTCGGGAAAGAACTCGCGCACGGCGACGTTCTCGCGCGACTGCCTGTCGTAGCACGCATAGGTCAGGCCGAGCGCGCCGCCGCCGAGCGCGCGCAGCACGGTGTACCGGCCGCGCAGCGCCGTACCCTCGGGCAGCGTGTCGTCCTGCCGGAAAAACCGTTTTCTTTGCGCGTCCTGCGGCGTATACACGGTCATCCCAAGTTGAAATAGCCCGCGAGCGTATCCGCAAGGTGCTCGATCGTGCCCTCGCCGAGCGGGTCGGACAGACCGTTTAGCGCCGCGGTCGAGCGCAGCTTGGCGTAGGGCTCGCGCTGCAGGACGGCAAAATACGCGTTCCTTGCGGCGTCGTAATCGACCTGCGATTTATCCCAGAGCTCCATCGAGAGGATCATGCTCGTGGCATAGCTGATGTAGTACATCGGCGACTGGAACGTATGCGGGATGCCGACCCACTCGGTGCCGGTGAAGCCGTACAGCTCCTGCATGCCGTACTCGCCGGCAAGGCGCAGGTACAGCTCGTTCATCTCGTCGAGCGTCATACTTGGGTTTTGATAGACCTCCTGCTGGAATTCGTCCTCCATGCAGCCGGTCACGATCGCGTACATCGCGTCGAGCAGCGTCTCGGCGGCGGCGGTCTTCGCGTTCTTGCCGAAGAACGTGTCGTAGTACCGGAGGAACAAAAGCTCCAGCCCCTGGGAGTCCACCTCGGCTAAATCGAGCGGGTCGCTGACGCTCCAGCCGACGAGCGCGTTGAGGTAATAGTTCGTAAAGTGCCCGAGCTCGTGGATGACCGTGCGCACGTTGCCGCTCGAGCCCTCCCATTGGCTGAATATAAACGGCGCGTTGTAGTTGCTCAGGTAAGTGGTGAAGCTCCCCTCCATCTTATCCGTGCTGACGTCGAAATCGTAGAGGTCGTTGCGCAGCATGTAGTTGAGCGACTCGAGCAAGAGCGGCGAGAAGTCCTTGGCCGCGCGCTGCAGCTTGACGAAATAGATGTCCAGGTCGAAGCTTATGTCGGAGAGATCGGCGTAGCTTTCCGTCGACGCCCGGATATAGACGGGCACGATGTACCGCTTGACCGCTTCCTGCAGGTTCCGGGAATCGACGACCGTGTAGTCGCGGTCGTAGCACTCGTACATGTACGCGGCGTAGCTGCCAAAGCCCAGGGTCTTTGCGATATTGTCGCGCACGGCCAGCAGGTCGAGAAAGAGTTTGCCCGCCTCGCGGTTGAGCTCGAGGTAGTAGCGGTCGTAGAGCCGCACGTACTCGTCGTAATCGATCTCGCCGGCGTAGTACGCGGGCGCGAGCGCCTCGACCGTCCAGCGCCTGCCGCCGTCAAGAAGTTCGAACGAGCTGAGCAGCTCGTCGTATTGAAACGTCAGGTCCTGCTCCCGCTCAAGCAGCGGCTGGATCTCGATGCTGTTGAGCGTCTCGTTCTCAAACACCGTGTCGGAATACTCGTCGCCCCACGCCGCGCGCGCCGCGGCGCCGTATTTTTCGGACTCGAGCAGCGCGATCGACGCGTCGGTCATGGTAAGGTCCAGCTCGTTGAGCCGCGCGTACAGGTCCGCGTACTCGTCCTTGTACTCGGACGTCTTGACGTTCATCGCGTAGAGCAGGTACGAAAGCGACATCTGCGAGTCCGCGTTGTTGTACGCGGCCTGTATGCTCTGGTACCGCCCGAGCAGTTCGTCGACGGGCTTTTTGCCCTTCTTGGCGTCGGCAAGCAGCGCGTCCAGCTCTTTTTCGAGCGCGTCGAGGTCCGGCCGCTCGTACCGCATGTCGGAAAACGCGACGTCCGGGCGCGCCTGCGAAGCGCTGCCGAGCTCGAGCCGCGGCGCGGTCGGAGACGCGGCCGGGGCGGGCGTACCGGTGAGCGCGTCCGAGCCGAGCCGGTACAAAAGGTACGTGCAGGCGCAGCCCGTTCCACTTGCCAAAAGCGCGGTAAGCAGCAGGACGGCAAGAAAGCGTTTGACGGTCATTCTCATGTTACCAGTATACTATGGCCGCCGCAAATTTTGTATGATTTTCGAAAAAACATTTGTCATGCCCCGCATTTCGTGATATATGTTTTAGGATACGGAACGTTAAACGCATTGGGGGAGGCGGCATGAACATCGTGGTATTGGCGGGCGGACTTTCGCCCGAGCGCGACGTGTCCCTGTCCTCGGGCACGCGGATCTGCGCGGCGCTGCGCAAGGCCGGCCACAACGCCGTGCTGGTCGACCTGTACTATGGCCTTTCGGCCCTGCCCTCGCCCGTTACGGCGGCGTTTACGGCGGAGAGCACGCCGGCCGAGCTGAGCGTCAAGCGCAGCGCGCCCGACCTTGCCCAGATTGTCAAGACCAGGCCCGAGGGGCTCTCGCCCTTCATCGGCAAGAACGTCGTCGAGCTGTGCCGCGCCGCGGACATCACGTTTCTGGCCCTGCACGGCGACAACGGCGAGAACGGCCGCGTGCAGGCGTTCTTCGACATGCTCGGCATCCGCTACACGGGCAGCTCGTACTTCGGCTGCGCCGTGGCGATGAATAAGTTCGTCACCAAGCAGCTTCTGCTCGCCGCGGGCGTAAAAACGCCGTTCGGCGTGCTGCTCAAGGAGAGCGAATTAAAGGACCTCGGGGACCTCGTCCTCCCGCTCGTCGTCAAGCCCTGCTCGGGCGGTTCGTCGATCGGCATATCGATCGTGCGCGACGAGAAGGGGCTGGCCAACGCTTTGTGCGAGGCGTTCCGGTATGAGCCGGAGGTGCTGATCGAGACCTATATCGCGGGACGCGAGCTCTCGTGCGGCGTGCTCGGCAACACGGCTTTGCCCGTCATCGAGATCCGCCCGCGCGGCGGCTTCTACGACTACGCGCACAAATACCAGCCGGGCCTGACCGAGGAGATCACGCCCGCTCCGATCCCGACGGAGCTTTCGGCCGCGATCCAGGCCGCGAGCCTTGCGGTGTTCCGCGCGCTTAGGCTCGAGGTGTACGCGCGCATCGACTTCATGCTGGCTCCCGACGGCGCGTTCTACTGCCTCGAGGCCAATACGCTGCCGGGCATGACGCCGACGAGCCTTCTGCCGCAGGAGGCCGCGGCCGTCGGCATCGACTATCCCGCGCTCTGCGACCGCATCGTGACGCTCTCGCTGGAGAAATACAGATGATCCCCGTACCCGTCAAAGATATCCTCGACTGGACCGGCGGCCAATATTTCGGCTCCCCGGCGCTGCTGTTTGACAGCGTTTCGGACGTTGTGATCGACAGCCGCGCCGCGGCGGACGGCTGCCTGTTCGTGCCGGTGCGCGGCGGGAATTTCGACGGCCACGCGTTCATCGGCGACGCCCGCAGGCAGGGCGCGCTGCTCGTGCTGACCGAGGTCCCGCTCGAGAGCGAACCCTATATCCTCGTGCCGGACGCGCTGATGGCGCTCCAGCGCATCGCGGCGGCCTATCGGCAGCTGTTCCCCATCCCTGTCGTCGCCATCACGGGCAGCATGGGCAAGACCTCCACCAAGGAGATGATCGCCTCGGTGCTTTCCGAGCGGTTTTGCGTGCACAAGAACCAGGGCAATCTCAACAACCAGACCGGCCTGCCGCTGACGGTATTCCAGCTCGGGCGCGAGCACGAGGTCTCGGTCGTCGAGCTCGGCACGAACCATTTCGGCGAGATCGAGCCGATTGCCCGGATTGTTTCCCCCGACGTGTGCGTGTTTACGAACATCGGCGTGTCGCACATCGAGTTTTTCGGCTCGCGCGAGGGCATATTCCGCGAGAAGACCGCGATGCTGCTGTATCAAAAGCCCGGCGGCGCGACCATCGTCAACGGCGACGACGACCTGCTCCTTGCCATCCCCGGCGCCGTGCGCTTCGGCCTCGACGAGGGCTGCGACGTGCGCGCGACCGATATAAGCGACCTCGGCCTCGACGGCGTGGCGTTCACCGCGCACTGCGGCGGCGAGGAGTTCGCGCTGCACGTGCGCGCGCCCGGCAAGCACACGGTCTACAACGCGCTCAGCGCGATCGCGGTCGGGCTGCATTTCGGCATGTCGCTTGCGGAGCTCAAGCGCGGCCTCGAGTCGTTCTCCACGCCGCACGGCCGCCTGGACGTGCTGCGCACCGGGAAGCTGACCGTCATCGACGACAGCTACAACTCCTCCAACCCCGTCTCCGTCATGTCCGCCATCGACGTGCTCGAAAAAGCGCAGGGCCGCCGCGTCGCCGTGCTCGGGGACATGCGCGAGCTCGGGCAGGAGTCCGCCGAGCTGCACGAGATCTGCGGCATGTACGCGGCGATGCACGGCATCGACCTGATCGTGTGCGTCGGCCCCAGCTCCGAGCAGACGTTTGTGGGCGCGCTCTCGCTCGCCCCGCGGCGCACACGCTACTTCAGCACGCAGGAGTCGATGCTCATGATCCTGCCGGAACTGCTCGAGCCCGGCGACACCGTGCTCGTCAAGGCGTCGCGCGGCATGGGGTTTGAACGGACCGTCGAGGCGCTGATGAAGTATTGAGGGGGAGGGATCCCCCGCGGCCTTTCTTAACTTGCCGAACCCATCCGAATATCATTTCACCCTTCTTACACGCAGGAACAAGCTTTCAATCAGCCTGAACAAAATTTGAAATATAACGATTATTTGGAGGAATGTGGGTTTGATGCTGCTCGTCGCATGTTTGCCTCTTGTCGCCCAGGCCGCGCTGATCGGCCGCGTATTCCGGCGCAGCTTTGCCGAAAGCCTGCCCGTATCGGTTTTCGGAACGATTCTGTTTCTATACGTGTGCGGGCTGTTCAACGCCTTGCGCGCCGGCGTGTTCGGCGTTTGGGCAATCGGCTTAGTCGCGGCGGTCCTGTGCGCCTTCCTCTTTTTCCGCGAATGGACGCTTGGCAAGAACCGTCCGCCGCTCGCCGTCACGCCCGCGTTTGCCGTATTTATTTGCTTCATTGTTTTCAGCGCGTTATTTACGCATAACAGAGCGCTCGTCGTCTGGGATGAGTTCTCCCATTGGGCGCTCGTCGTGAAAAACATGTTTTATCTCAATGCGTTCGGAACCGCGGCGGGTTCTTCCGTCGTTTTCCGCTCCTATCCGCCGTCCATCGCGCTGATCGAGTATTATTTTACCCGATCCGTCAATCAGTTTTCCGAGCCGGCGCTGTTTTTTTCGAAGGACGTCCTTACGATCACGCTATTGATGCCGCTGTTCCGGTTCTGCCGGTGGAAGAACCCCGTGCGGCTTCTTCTTCTGTGCGTCGTCGCCTTCTGTCTGCCGTTGGTGGAATACCCCTATTATTATACGACCGTGATCGTCGACGGCGTGCTCGGGCTGCTGTTTGCCTTCGTTTTGACAGCATATTGCATGTCCGGACAAAAGGACGCCTTCCTGTTTGCAACGCTCGCGCTCGCCCTGTTTGTTCTGACTGCCGCAAAGCCGTCCGGGTTCGGCCTTGCCATAATCTCGGTTTGCATCATATGCGCCGATCTTATCGGGCGCGCGTGCAAAACGGCTTTGCCGGTACCGTCCGGCCCGAAGTGGAGGCCGTTTGCGGGCTTGGCGCTGCTTTTGGCCGCGGTTTTGTTCGGCAAGTTCTCCTGGACGCTGCATTGTCGCCTTGCGGACGCCGCGGAATACTGGCAGACGGCGTCGATCTCCTGGTCCGGACTGTCGCAGCTTGCCCATAACGTGCAGCCATACCAGAAACAAACGGTATTCAATTTCTACAACCGCCTGTTCGAGCCGGGCGATCACTACTATGCGATCAAGCTCTCCCCGCTGCTTTGGGTGTTTGCGATTCTGCCGCCCGCAATCGGCTGCCGGCATCTTATGCGCGACGACGCGCCGGCGCAAAAAAGTTTTACCGTCTGCATTGCCGGCTTGGTCGCGTTCTATTTTGTCTGGCTGGGCGGCCTGCTTGTGATGTACCTGTTTCTGTTCCATCCCGTTGAGGCGCAGCAGCTTGCAAGCTTCAATCGGTACGTCTCCACCTTTCAGCTCGGCGCCCTCTGCTTTATCGCGGCCATGTTGATAAAAACGCTTTTTCAGGACAAGCGGCGCTTCTCGACCGCCGCCTTGGCTATTCTGCTGTGCGTGCTGTCCTTCGGGTTTTCCTATCAGGACGCCGTGGACGCAACCGTTTTATCGATGCGCACGAACCGTCTCTCCCGGGAAAAGCGCTCCGCCTATCAGCTTTCCGGCGATGTTGTCCGCGCTTTGAACGCGGACACGGATTCGGTCTGTTATGTTTCCCAGGAGCGCAAAGTCGAAGGGGTGGAGTACTCGGGATATTCCTACTACATGGCCCGGTATGATCTGACGCCCATTGCGGTCGACCGCATCGAATCCTGGAGCTATGGCCCGGAACCGAAGTTTGCGGGCGACTGCTGGACAAAGGATCTGTCCGGCGCGGAGTTTTCGAACCGGCTGCTGCACGCAGGGTATACGCACGTGTACGTCGGACACGTCGACGCATATTTGCTTGAGGCGTTCGGCGATGTGTTCGGCGGCGCACAGAATATACGGGAGAACACGCTGTATCGCGTGGTCAGGGAGGAGACGACGGTTGCTCTGTCCGCCGTTTCGCCGCAAGAGTAGGAATGTTGGGCGGAGGGGACGCAGAACGGGCCTTTTTCTTTTGCAGGGCTTTGCCCCTGCGACCCCACCAAAGGGGGGAACCCCCTTTGGAAACCCAAAATGTCCTGCGGAGTTCCCATTGGAAACCCAAAATGCCCCGCGGAGTTCCCATTGAAAACCCATTCCGGAAGGGATGTTGCCAAAGCGTTTTCCCTAAAATTCTTTTGCTTCTTTTCTTTTAAAAAAAGAAGCGGGGCCGAAATCGAGCGTCAAAGGAGGACCCCCTTCCCCTTTGGAAACCCAAAATGTCCTGCGGAGTTCCC
>CAZIRB010000101.1:0-7812 GCA_964541695.1 uncultured Oscillospiraceae bacterium | reverse complement strand
CGCGTCGTAGTAGTCCTGGGCCTTGTATTCCTCAAACGAGTGGAACATCGCGCCGCTGCGCATGTTGTGGCCGTAGATCACCGTGTTTTTCTCCGTAAACAGGCCGGTGTTGCGAAAATCCGCAAACAGCGAGCCGCGGCGGTTGCTCTCCCCCGTGTACAGATGGGTCAGATAATACTCGTTGTCGGTTGTATGCAGCACGGGATAGTCGATGACCGTCCCCTCCGCGTACAGCCACGCCACGATGTCGCTGCTGACCGCGGTCAGCGGCGCAAAATCCATCGCGGACCGGCGCGCCGCGCTCACCTGCACCACCTCGCCCTCGGCCGGCGTTTCGGGGAGGACGCTCTGGCGGTACGCGTTCTCGCGCACCTGCGTCTGCAGCTGCTCGTAGGCCTTGTCCCCGCGCAGGTCCTCCAGCGCCGCCGAGCCGTATATCGCCGCCCCCGCGCAAAACGCCGCCGCAAAGAGCAGCATGCCGATCCTGATCGCGGGCGCCATCTTTTGTCCGGGCTTTCGTTTCCTCATGCGTTTTCCTGTCTGTCGCTGTAAAGGGGGATGGGGGATGCAGCCCCTATCCCCCCGTTTCGTTCCGCTCCGCTTGCGCTCCGCTAACCGAGCCGGTCCCGCTTTTTGCGGGCCGCCCTGTCGGCAAGCAGCAGGGCCAGTATGCCCGCGCCGGCGACGCCCATGACGATCAGGCCTATGAGCCTTTGGTTGTCGTCGCCCGTGGGCGGCACCTTGCTCCTGCTGTTGGTAAAGGCTGCGGTCGCCGCCGCGTTGGCGGGGATGAGGCCCGTGTCGCCGCTGACGTAGGTGCGGTAGCCGCTGTTCCCGCTCTCCGTGACCGAGTAGGCCGTGCCCGACGGCAAGCCCGTGATCGTAATCGATTCGCCGTGCCGGAGCAGCACCGTGTCCCCGCTCCGAATCGTGCCGCTCTTGGAGCCGGTGTAGGGGTAATCGCCCTGGCCGCCGACCACGACGGTGAACGCAAAGTCCTTCGTCTTGTCGCCAAGGTCGCCCGTCACCGTCTTCTTTATGATGAGGCTGCCGGTATACTGCTCGAAGTTGCGCTCCTCGGCGACGAATATCCAGTCCACCTCGCCGGTGCGGTTGGCGTATTGATTGCCGAGGTCGGACGGCACGGACAGCTCCACCGTGAGCGTGACGGACGCGCCGTAGGCAAAGTTGCCGAGCAGCACGTTGCTCAACAGCCCCCCCGCTTTGTCCGGCGAGTCCGAGTAGATCAGCGTCGAGCCGTTCCACACCTTCATCGTGAGTTGGCTCAAGAAGTCCGCCATGCTCGCGGCCGTCTCCGGCCCGCGGCCGTTGATGCCCGCCGCAACGGCGTCGCTCGGCGGATTGGCCTGCGCGTCGTGGACCTCGGCGCGCAGATAGATGCTGACGTAATCGCAGCCGGAAAAGTCGTTTTTGATCTTGATATTCTGGGTGAGCGTGTCGCCGGGCACGGCGCCCTTAAAATTGTCGAAGAGGTCGGAGGCCGTCCAGTCGCTGCCGGGCAGGAACACAAACTTCTCCGCGCCGCCCTCATAGCCGACGGACGAATCCGCCGCCAGGGCCGCGGCGCTCATGCCGAGTATTAGGGTCGCGGCCAGCGCGAGCGCGGCGACGTGTTTCAAAACCTTGTTTCTCATTTCCGCACCCCCTTAACCCGCTGCCGGATAGATCGTCACGCCCCAAGCCTCGTTCGCCGCCGAAGCCGGAGAGCTCTGGATCGCCTCCGCGAGCACCTCCAGCACCTGCGACTCGCCGTCGGCATATGTCCCGAGCGTATAGCTTTCTATCAGCACGTCGGTGAAGCCGTACGGCGCAACGGGGTCGGTGTAATAGTAGTAGTCCCCATCCGATACCCATTTGGTTACGGGCGCCAGCTTAAGCTCGAGGCCCTCTATGGACGCCTCCCCGCCGATGGTGTCCCCCTCTCCGTTCTGCCGGTAGCTGATGAGCCGCACGCGGATGTACGCTTCCGTGTCGCCGGTGTTTTCAACCTTCACGTCGCTCTTGATATTGTTTGAAAAGCTTTCCTCCACCTTGCACGTTACGCTGCTCGGCGTAAACTGGTTTTCGACAGGCAGCGTACTGGTCGTCAGCCACGCTACGGTGCCGCCCACGGCAAACCCGATGATGAGCATGATGCTGACCGCCAGGAGCAGGTCTTTGCGCTTTTGGTTACGCTTTGCGCGGGCGGTCTTTTCCGCGCATGCGGATGTCCGCTCATCCGGTCGCTTTTCTTCGCCGTTCGTTTGGCGCATTGCTCGTCACCTCCCTCAGTTGCCTGATCCGGCCGGCAGCGAATGGCTGTTGATCTCCAAGTCATACCCGTTCAGCCACTTAGTTTTATCCGTTTTCTGCTCATTGGTGCAGGTAAGAGTGTCGTTCTGTTTGGTGCTTCCCAAGCTTGCGCTGCCGGTCGCGCTCCCTTCGTACCGCCAGGACCACTTGCCCTCCTCCTCAACGGTATACTCGCCCACGGGCAGCTCATAGATGGTCTTGGAGCCGCTGCCCGTAATAGATACCGTCATGTAATCGTCGCCGTTCCGCTTGATGTTGAACACATAGGGCTCGCCCGCCGCGCCGCCGTTCTTTTGTATGGTGAGCTGGCAAGTCTTCACGTGGAGCAGGAAGGCGGGCGAACTGGGATTCGTCGACGAGCTCAAAGAGTCCCAGGCACAGGCGGATGTACAAGCCTCATGCACAAAGGCCGTTTTGTCCGTCACGCCCGTTTCGCCTATGCTCACCGTGACGGCCACCTTGATGTCGTGTTTGGTGTTGATCGTGCCGGGGTTCGAGCCCAGGATGGTTCCCGCCTCCGGCGTGTAGGTCAGCGTCAGGGTGGGCTTTGTACCGGTCATGGTCACGCCGGTATCCTGGTCGTCCCCGTGCTTCCAAGCAGCCGGGCCCATGAAGTTGTAGCCGTAGTCGTCCGGCGATGCGGGCGCGTCGGCACCGTAGAAAACCTCGCTGTCCCGGAACTTCAGCTTGGGCTTGAAGACGTTGACGTGGATGTTGGCGGGACTCGACGACTGCGCCGTCGCGGCAAGGTTGACGGCCGACGGGACGGAACCGGCTTTCGGCGCGATCGTCACCGTGAGCGCATAGGTTTTATCCGCCGTCAGGTTCGTTAAATCGCCGGAGCCGATCGCCGGGGTAAACGCCGTATTGATGTCCACATACTCGTTCTGCCAGGTCTGCAGACCGAAGTTTCCCAGATCCCAGTTGAGGGTGACCTGGCCGGCGCCCGTGCCCGCGGCGGCCGTGGTACCCGCTTTGAGCTGCGCCTCCGTCAGGCTGCTCAGCAGGTATACGTTTTTGTCCTGCACCGTAACCTGCACGGGGCTTTTTATCGGCACGTTGACCGTCGGCTGCGGGAAGGCCTTGACCAGGGTCGGCGGGGTTCCCGGCGAGTATACGCCGGACTCCGCCCCGTTGGTGCGCACGCCGTTGCCGCCTAAGAATCCCGCCTCGGGCTCGACAATGATCTCGATGATGAGCTTTTTGCCGTAAAAGTTCCCGGTCCTGGGGTTGGCCGATACGAAGTTTTCATCGAAATTAAAGCCCGAGACGGAAACCGTTTTTCCCTCGCCGGTGATAACCGGCGTTATACTTGGAGATGCGGCCGGATACACCTGCACCTTATCTTGGAAGGTGGTTCCTCCCGCATTCGCGGCGGCCGTATAGATCTTGATCTGCCCCGCGCCCGCCTGCAGCTTGAAGCAGGCGGGAATGACGTCCTTGATCACCGTCCCCGTGCCCAATTTGATCGCCGGGTTGGTGATTTGGCCGCTGATGTTCTCAAATATATCGTTCAGCGCGCCGGTATCGCTGGCCGCCAGATAATAGCTCTTGCCGTTCAGGTTCGGGTTGATGCTGCCCGTGCTGCTCATGCTGCTGGCATCGGGGTAATTGGAGGACATCAGGTGCATGAAGCGGTTTGCTCCGCTGGGAGGGAGAGACCCCAACACGCCGACATTCGCGCCGGAAAAGATGCCGATGGTGTAGACCGTTGCGCCATATGTTTGCTTCGCGGTCCGAGCGGCCGCAATGGGGTCGTCGTAGCCCGCCGATGGTTCGCCGTCCGTGAATACGATAACGACACGATTGCGCTGCGTGTTGGCCGGGATAGGATTGTAAGCGAAAATCGAATTCGCCTTATTTATACCAAGATTTATGTACGTACTGCCGTTGGTCAGCAGATTATTAATCGAAGCCTCAACATTCGCGGCGCCGACAGACGTGCTCATATCCTGGAGGGCCGCCCTATACTCAGCATCTGTAGGACTTTGAATCCCCGTGCTACCCAAATACAGCCGCGATTCCGAGCTGAACCCCACAACGGCGATACGGTGGTTCACGTTGTTCCCCGGGGCCTGTGCCTTTGCCTCTACCGCCTCGCTGAAGGCAAGCGCAGCTATTTTAAGAGCTGTATTTCTAGTCCGCGGGGCATAAAACTGGACGACAGCCCAGTCATCATTCTGGCGGGACACTCCTGTGGGATTTTGATCCAGTTTTGGGTAAACATGTATCCAATCATTTCCGGGCCTATAGCGATAATAATAGAAACCATTACTATCCGGTTGTGGCCGTCTATATGCCTCGTAATAGCTTCCATTCACTAATACAAAATAACTGGAGTCGTTGTTAAAGCCATAGTATGTGTGCCCAGAAAGCTCATACTCCCCCCCCCATACCGGGTCGTAGGTCCCCCCGAAGGAATAGTCCATACTTCCCGATTCGTCGAGGACGAGTATGATGTCCGTGGGGACATTGGTCTCCGTGTTGGTGACGGTGCCGGTGGTATAGGCCTCCAGGGAGAGGGTATAGCTGTCGTCGGTATTCGCCGATGCGGTCTTGCTCAGTTTCAGGGCTTCGGCGGGATCCGGCTCGCCGGTAAGCGCAAAGCCGCGCCTGAGGGCCGCGCCCTTGACGGGGGGCATGAAGGCCGCCGCCTTGGTGAAATCCACCGGCGGGATAAAGGCCGCCAGCGTTTCCAGCTTGGCCCTGTGCTCTTCATAAGCCGCCCGCTGCGCGTCGGTAAACGCGGCCAGCAGAGCGTCCACATCCGCCCCGTCCTCGGCAAAGCCGGCAAGGACGGACTCGAGCCCGGCAAGCGTTTGGCAGGCCATAAGCTGCTCATACAGGGCAGCCGCCATCGCAGCAAGGTCCGGCGTGGGTATGGGCGTAAGCGTGGGCGTAAGCGTAGCCTCCGGCGTGAGCGTCGTTTCCGGCGTGGGCGTTGCCGGCGCGGCCGGGTCGGTTGACGGGGTCGCGGAGGATTCCGGCGTGACGGAGGACTCCGGCGTGGCGGAAGACGCCGGCGTACCGGTCGGCGCCTGGGCGTCGGAAGGCGGGTCTGCGGGTTCGTCTCCCGTATTCGCCAGGGCGATGGGGATGCTCACCGACACGATCATCGCAAAGCAGAGCAGCAATGCGAACAGCTTCTTTTTCATATCCACCCTCCTCCCTTACGAAATCGGCCAGCCCGTGGCCGCCAGGACCGTGGCGCCGTTGTTCTTGGACTGGACGGCCTGCGCCGTGACGGTGATCGTCGCCGTGCAGCTCTGGTATTCGTTGCCGATCAGTCCGTCGAACGTGACCTCCTCGAACAGCGCGCTGGTGAAGCCGCCCGCAACGACCGGCGTATCATAATAGTAATAGCCCTCGTGCTCCTGCCAGCCGGTCAGCACGGTAAAGGCCACCACCGGGGTACTGCTTCCTCCGAAGGCCGAGGGCAGCGCGCCGCCCTCGGCGTCCACGATCGCGATCTCCACCTTGACGCGGACCCAGGCCTCGCTCTCCCCGGTGTTTTCCACCGTGACGATCTTGGAGACGGACGTGCCCGGCATCACGCCGCCGATCCCCTCCTCGGGGAAGGGGACGCGCAGCTCGCCCTCCTGCATCGTCCATTCGGCGACCTCGATGGCCACGCCGCCCGTGGTGATTACGTTATGCGCCTTTTCCTCGGCTGTAAAGTACGCGGCCGTGCCCGCAGCGGCAATCGCCAGGCAGACCGCCACCGCGGCTATGACCAGCAGTTTCTTTTTCATAGCGCCATTTCTCCTCCCGGCAGTATTTAAAGCGCCGTCCGGTACCGCGCGCATACGCTTTTGTCACAGGCCTTCGTCAGGCCATATGAGAGTGCCCGGCCGCCGCGGGCACTCTCGTATGGCCTGCCCCGGATGGGGCAGGCCGAAGGTACGTGTTACGGGGTAATAATGGTCGGCATTCCGCACGTGGTAAACCAATCCGCAATCTCTTGTAACGTCATCGTCTTAACATTCTCAAACGAAGACTTTGCGCCCTGCGCCTGTACGGCCTGCGCCGTTACCACGATTTCCTTGAGGTCTGCTGTGTCAGCTGCAGCAGTGAGTGATAAACCAGAGCCATTTTTAAGAGCCTCGGGTATCACGATCTGATGAAACAGAGGGGTGGTTGCAAATCCGGCCGGAAGAACATTATTAGTCGGCTTATAGTAGAACCAGCCATCGGTATGAAGAACCCAGCCTGCACCGAGAGCATTGTCAACCCAATTCGTACGGTATATGATCCTCCAAGGCGCTTTATCTGCTTCCTCGGTAGCGCCCGTAGGTACAAACTGCTCCAGCCCATCCACCTTTATGCGGACAAAGCAGGGGTTCGCTCCGATATTCTTTACGGTCGGATCCTTTCCCAGCGGTTCGCCGGGATAGACCGTGTCGGCTTCCGTGGCACCACCGCCTGTGGTCCAAGCAGGTTCGGTCAGCTCGATCTTCACTTTGCCGACGGTGAATACATTCTCCGCATCGGCCGTATCCGTAAAGTACGCCAGCGTCGCGCCAACAGCTACTACGGCGACGAGCGCCGCCACGAGGGCGAGGGTTACAATCTTTTTCTTCATTTCCGCTTCTCCTTTTTCTTTTTTGTTCTGCATTTGGTTATCTCTGCCGGCAGTGCCGGGGGAGTCCCTGTTCAGCGCGCCCGGCCGGGCGGGTGAACCGGCTGCTTTTTTGCGCAGCGGAACGTCACGGGGTCGGCGGCGGAGCCGGTTGCGCCTCCGCCCACGCGAGGGTCGCGTTCGCGAAGCCGTCCGTCTGTACGGCGTACGCGGTAAACGTGAGCTTGGGGAGCTCGGCGCCCTCGAGCGCGGCCATATGCGCCTTGGTGACGGAATCCTTAACCTTCACCTGATTGTTCGACAGCACAGGGAACACTTGATCCTTATCGCTCGCGTCTACCGAACGGTAGAAAACGCCCGGATAGGTTGTGGCGTCCAAAATGGTCCAGTTGCCGTCTATGGTCCAGCTGATATAGGTCCCAAGATTCTCCGACTCCTCGACCTTTACGAACAGCCAGCAAGCCTCGCTGTTTGCCTTTACGGTCACCTTCGGGTCTTTGTCGATTGTGTTCCCGGGAACCATCTTAAAGTCCTTCTTGGTCTCGGTCAGCGTAATATCGATGTCGCCGACCGTAAACGTGTTGACGACCGGATCGGTTCTGGCCGTCAGCCAGGCCACGGTTCCGCCCACGGCGCCGCCCGCAAGGAGGGCCATGGACAGAATCAACAGCAGCGTCGTTCTTCTGCGCCGCGCTCGTTGTTGCTTTGTCATGCGGGTTTACCTCCTTTCCTGCGCAATGGGTGCTTTGATCGAGAGCCCGCAGCCGGGACGCGCCCCGCGTCCCGGCCCGGCAGCATTACTTAAGGAAAGAGGGTTACGGGGTCCCAAACGCGGCCCACGCGGCATCTTCGGCAGTGGTCGTATCATCGCCGACAAAGCCGTCGGCCTGGATGGCCTGCGCAACGATTTTGATCTCGAG
>CAZIRB010000100.1:0-8040 GCA_964541695.1 uncultured Oscillospiraceae bacterium | reverse complement strand
TTGGTAGCGGCGGTGGGATTCGAACCTACGACACTCCGGGTATGAACCGAATGCTCTAGCCAACTGAGCTACGCCGCCAGGCTGTCCGCAAACCGCGGACACAGAACGTATTATAGAGGAATTCCTTGCGCCTTGTCAAGAAAAAATCCGGCGCTATCAGTCGAAACAAAGCGGTTTGTCCTCGGGCTTGATGTAGTGGTAGTTGTGAAACACCTTGCGCTCCCATTCCGAGCGGTAATCCGCGTACAGCTTGTCGAGGTCGGCGTAGGCCGGTTCCCAGCCGATCACACTACGGATCTTGTCGATACTGTAGCGGTAACCGCGCGTCAGGCCCGGCTTGTCCGGCCGCAGCACGACCTCGCTGACGCGGCCGTCCGTGGCAAACGCCTTGGCGATCGCCACGGCGTCCTCGTACTGGTTGTGCGCCACGCCGCTGGCCACGTTGAATATCCCCTTTGTGCCTTTCGGCGCGCCGGCCGCCGCGATGAACGCCGACACGGCGTCCTTGACGTACACGTGGTCGCGCTTGATGTTCATGTCGCCCCAGACCTCGATCGGCTCGCCGCGCGCCGCCTTCTCCATAAACAGCTCCGTCGCCGTGCGCGCGTAGCTGCCGTCCTTGGCCAAAAAGCCCATCAGCGCGCCGTAACCGTGCACGCCGGTCAGGCGCAGCACGATGCAGTCCATGCCGTAGTCCTTCCAGTAATGCTGCAGAAAGCACTCCGCCGTAATCTTGCTGATGATGTACGGCGAATGCGGCCCGCAAAACCACGGCCCATCCTCCTCCGTGATCACGTCCTTATAGATATCGTAATACACCTTGTGACTGCTCGCCATCACGAAGCGGGCTATGCCGTTCTTTCGCGCAAACTCGAGCAGCTTGTAGTTGCCGCGCACGTTCACCTCGAAGAAGCGCTCGATCGGCGCCTCGTGCTCCGGCAGGCAGACGGCAAGGTTGATGATCGCCTCGACGCCCTCCGCCGGCAGCTTTTCGTAGTCTGCGTCGTCGAGCACGTCGAACCGAAGAAACGGCACGCCCTGCTCTTTAAAAAACGCCTCCACCTTCTCGCTGCGCCCCAGCGCCAGCACGTCCCGCCCCTGATTTTTCAGCGTGACGCAAAGATACCGGCCGATATACCCCGTTGCCCCGGCGACGATGATCATGCCCTGTCCCTCCATCTTCATTTCCGCGCCGCGCTCCGGACAACCCTGCCCGGCCGCGGCTTACATCTACCATACCATCCGCGCTTACATTGCGTCAAGCGACGAAACGCGCCTTACACCCCGCCGTCCGGCACCTCCAGCGCGGCAAGAAACCACGTTACGGCAAGCAGGTCCGCGCAGCCGCCGGGGCTGATATTTTTTTTAGAAAACGCCGCGTCCAGGCACAAAAGCGCGGGAATAGCCTCCGGGTCGCCGGGCGAATACCGGCCAAGGAACGCCCGCGCTTCCGCCCGCGCCCAACGGGCCGCTTCCGGCCCCGCGCGCAGCAGCACGTTCGTGTCCTCGACGGAGTTGATCAGGCGAAGCAGCGCAAACAGCAGCGCGTCGTTTTCGCCCGCGCCCATGGCCCGCGCGCGGGAAAATTCCGGCAGGCCGAGCGTCCTTGCGGATAAAAACCCGCCCGCCGCCTCGCCGCGCGCGCCTTTAACGCCGTAGGCGGCGTACGCGCGGCCGCCCTTGGTCGACCGCTCTGTGGCAAGCTCGGACAGCGTCTCCCTTGCGATGCCCGCGGCCTCGGCGCACACGGGCTCCGCCCCAAGCGCCTCGCCGCGCGCCGCAAGCCTCCCGCACGCGCAGCAGAGCAGGCCCAGCGAGAAGATCGCGCCCTTGTGCGTGTTGACGCCGTTTGTGGCCCCGCACATCGCGCGCTCGGCGTCGAGGCCGATCGGCCGGATTTGCCTTAACGCTCCCGCGGGAGAAAGGTACGGCGCGGCTGCGCCGGACGCGGCAAATGTTTGCCAGTACGGCTCGAGCGCCGAAATTGCGCGGTAAAACGTGTCGATCGTCATGTCCGCGTGCGCGCCGCTGTTCCCGCGGTCGACGAGGCCCGGCTTGGGCGTCGCCTCCGCCTCGCGCAAGAGCGCCGCGTGCGCAAGGCGCGCAATCCGGTCTATCTCCGTCACCTGCGGCTCCGCAGGTAATCGAGCGTCGCCTGCGGCACGAGCGGCCCGATCTGGTCGAACGCGCCGCGCCCGGCGAGCGCGCGCACGCGCGACGCGGACACCGGCTCGCCGCCGTGCAGCAGCCGCGGAATCTCCTCGACCGCGATCCCGCGCGCGGGCAGGGTTTTATGCAGCGCGCGGTTGTACGAACGCGTCATGGGGTCGAGCGGCTCCTCGCCGACGAAACGCGCCGAGATCGAAAGCGCGGGCGCGATGCGCTCGGCAAACACCGCCGCGTCCAGACAAGCGTGGATCGAGGCGGCGTCGGAGTCCTCCTTCAAAAAATAGGTCGGGAACGTCGCCTGCGAGATGACGTACGGCCCGCCGGGCACGACGAGCACGTTGGTCAG
The DNA here is from genome assembly GCA_964541695.1 of uncultured Oscillospiraceae bacterium. Lineage (GTDB taxonomy): Bacteria > Bacillota > Clostridia > Christensenellales > CAG-138 > CAZKGE01. The sequence goes on along the minus strand of CAZIRB010000100.1, from coordinate 5,525 downwards.
CCCCGCGCAGCCGGCCTTGGCCAGCCGCATCCGCTCCGCAAACGGCGTCCACGTCCGCTCGCTCTCCACGACGAACGCGTACACGGCCGCGCAGCGCGCGGCGGCGTGAGATAGCAGGTGCCGGTGGCCGTTTGTAAACGGGTTGCCGTTGAGCACGACCGCGCCGATGCGGTCCTTTTCGCCGGGCAGCACGCGCGGAATCGACGCGATGTACGCCGCGGCCCCGTCGCGCCGCCGCTCCATCAATAGCGCGTCCGCGGTCCCGGCGACCGCGCGGAAGCCGAACGGCTCGAACACGGAACGGTTGGCCGGCTTTGTAAATAAAAAAATATTGTCGTGCCCCAGCCCAAGCAGCCGCCCGACCAGGTGCGTCATCAGCGTGCCGAGCAGGCCCTCGCCGCGACAGCGCTCGTCCACCGCCACGCCCTCGATCACGCCGCCGCGCGTGCCGCCGCAGGCGACAAAGCCGTCCTCCGTTTGGATCGCGGCCATGTAGTCGAGGCCGTCCGGCAGCCGCAGCCCCGCCGCGGTCAGCAGCGGCCGGAGCGCCTCGCGCTCTTTTTCGGTCGGAAGCGCGGTCAGCTCCATTCAAACCCCCTCCTCCATCGCGGCAAATATCCGGTCCTGCGCCTGCTCGAGCTCCTCCAGCGTATGCGCGCGCGACGCCGCGCACGCCCGGCCCGGCGCGCCGCAGACCAGGCAGCCCCGCTCCATTAGCCCCAGCTCCGCGCGCGAAATATGCGCGCCCGCGCCGTCGAGCACGTCGATGTCCAATAGCCGCCCGTACGGCAATTGTTCCTCCAGCTCGCACATGCGGCGCTTAATCAAAAGCGCGGGGAAGTACAGCGCGGCGAGCCACTCGTCGCCCGTGTTGCGCTCGCGCGTTTCGGCGTACAGCGGCGCCGCCGACATGCCGAACAGCGCCGACATGACCACGTTCTGCGCCATAAAAAACAGCTCCCGCGTCCGCTCCGTGCGCTTGATCGGCCCCGGCCGCACGATCGTCAGCGAGATCAGCGCCGTCGCGCCGGTCTCCTCCAGTATCTCCTTCTGCCGCGCCGCGCGTTCCTCGCGCGCGGTCAGCAGCTCCTCCAGCGTCACGGCGCGCTCGCTCATGCCGCCCCTTCCCCCGCGCCGCGCGCATGCATGGCGCGGCCGCGTCCTGTATAAATATTCATCTCTATCACCGTCTCCCGCCCGCCGCCGCTTCTGCGGCCCGCGCAACGTTTATCCAGGTATCTTGGTATTTTTGTGCGCAAGTATACATGCGTACAGGTATGCCGGTCATGCATACGGGCTGCGAAAAACGCTTGATCATGCGGCGCATGTTTGGTATACTTATGCAGAAAACCGGAACGGGCGGAGGCTGAACGCATGGAGCGGATCTGCAAGGGCGCCGCCGGGACGACGCGGTCCGGCGACATCTACATCGAGCTCGTCGGGGCCGCGCAGGGCGGCGTCCGATTGGAACTGACGAGCGCGGCGGCGGAGCCGCTGAAGCCCTATGTGCGGCGCGTGATACTCGAGACGCTGTCGGACCTCGGCATCGCGCACGCGCTCGTGCGCGCCGTGGACCGCGGGGCGCTGGATTCTACAATCCGCGCGCGCGTCACGGTCGCGGCTTCCCGCGGCGCGCCGCGCTAGGCCCGCTTCCGCTTGGACAACCACACGCCGAGCACGTACAGCGCCGAGAGCGCAAGCGGCGCGGCGTCGATGAACGAGAAGTCCCCGGTGCGCAGCGACAGGACCAGCCCCGCCGCGCACACCGCGGCGAGCAGAAACGCCAGCGCCCAGCTCCCGCGGCCGCGCGTGCCGAGCGCGCCGACGATCAGCATCACCGCGCCGCCGGTCAGCATGGCCGCAAGCAGCAGCGCCGCTTCCAACATAAAACCGGCCCCCTGCTGAATCAGCGCGTACACGGAGAACAGCGCCACGCCGGCGGACAGCCCGCCGTAGATGAGATAGATGACGCTGACGAACGTCAGGATCGGGTTTGTGCTGCGCGCGGCGGGGCCGCCGCTTTTTTGATGTTCCACGGTCGCGTTTCCTTTCGTGTGCTGCTAGTTGTCAAACTCCGGCTCCGGCTCCGGCCGGTTTGCGGCGGCCTGGTTCAGCAGCGCGCCGGCAAGGTAGAGAAGCGGCGGCACGAAGCTCGCCACGTGGTACCAGTTTCGGTTCCATGCAAACCCCAGGCGCACGAGCGACACGAGGAACGGCACGGCCGCCGCGACGAGTGCCGCGAGCCCGAGCACGACGAGCGCCGCGCCCGCCTTCGGCCGCCCGGAAAGCAGCAGCCCGGCAAGGCCCGCCGCCAGCGCCGCCGCGATCGGCAGCGCTTGCACGACGACCGACGTGACCGCCGAGAAGCGGCCGATGCCGCGCGCGGCCACGGACGCCCGCGGGAGCAAATCCCCCGTCAGCAGCACGACCGCCGACACGAGCGCGACGATGAACAGCAGTATCGACGAAACCTTGATGAGTCCCTTGCCCGGAGCGCGCATGGTCCGTTCCTCCGCTCTTTTTTTTATAAAATTCCGGCGGTACGGCGGCGCGAAAAGCCGCTTTGGCCGCCCGGCCCTGTCATTTCATTATACCGGTTTATGAAAAAACTGTAAAATACAATATTTTGATGCTAATAGCATTGCACTCCACAATATATAGTGGTACAATGCTGAGGCAACGCAACAAAAGGGAGGGACGCGGCAGCATGGCCATATCGGAGATATCGCAAAACGCGCGTAAGGTGCTGGAGAAGCGCTATCTGGCAAAGGACGAGGACGGAACCGTACGGGAGACGGTCGAGCAGCTGTTCGAGCGGGTCGCCGCCGCCGTCGCCGCCGCGGACGCGGCCTACGGCGGGGAGGAAGCCGTCGCTTCGGCGCGGCGGACGTTCTATGAGCTGATGACCAGCCTGCGCTTTTTGCCCAACTCGCCGACGCTGATGAACGCGGGCAGGCCGCTCGGGCAGCTTTCGGCCTGCTTCGTGCTGCCCGTGGCGGACAGCATGGAGGATATTTTCGAGGCGGTCAAGAACGCCGCGCTCATCCACAAGTCCGGCGGCGGCACGGGCTTCTCGTTCTCGCGGCTGAGGCAGAAGGGCGCGACCGTGCGCTCGACGGGCGGCGTGGCCAGCGGGCCGGTCAGCTTCATGCGCGTGTTCAACGTCGCCACCGAGGCCGTCAAGCAGGGCGGCACGCGCCGCGGCGCGAACATGGGCATCCTGCGCATCGACCACCCCGATATTTTGGAGTTTATCGACTGCAAGAAGGACGGCTCGGTCATCAACAACTTCAACATTTCCGTCGGCCTGACCGAGGCGTTCATGCAGGCCGTCGAGAAGCGCGAAAACTATGCGCTGATCGACCCCAAATCGAAGCAGCCCGCAGGCGAACTGTCCGCGCCCGAGGTGTTCAACAAGATCGTCGACGCGGCCTGGACGAACGGCGAGCCCGGCATCGTGTTCCTCGACCGCATGAACCGCGACAACGTCACGCCGTCGCTTGGCGAGATCGAGAGCACGAACCCCTGCGGTGAGCAGCCGCTGCTCCCTTACGAGAGCTGCAACCTCGGCTCGATCAACCTCGTCAAGATGGTGCGCGTTTCGGACGGCAGGGCCGAAGTCGATTTCGGCCTGCTGCGCGAGACGATCCGGGACGCGGTGCATTTCCTCGACAACGTGATCGACGTAAACAACTACCCGCTCGAGATCATCGGCGAGACCACGAAAAAGACACGCAAGATCGGCCTCGGCGTGATGGGTTTTGCGGACCTTTTGCTTTTGCTCGGCATCCCCTACAACTCCGAGGAGGGCGTGGCCTTCGGCGAGAGCCTGATGCGCTTTGTCAACGACGCCGCGCACGCCGAGAGCGAGGAGCTCGCCAAGACGCGCGGCGCGTTCCCGCTCTATTCCGAGAGCACGTTGACCGTGCCGCGGCGCAACGCGACCGTGACGACGATCGCGCCCACGGGCACGCTCTCGATGATCGCGGGCTGCTCGAGCGGCATCGAGCCGGTGTTTGCTTACGCCTACATCCGCAACATCATGGACGGCACGGAGCTCGTCGAGGTCAACCCCGTGCTGAACAACCGCCTCGCGGAGCTGAATCTTGCGTCCGCGGCGCTGGCCGCAAAGATCGCTTCCTCGGGTACGATCGCGCATATATCCGAGCTGCCGGAGGAGCTGCGCCGCGTATTCGTCTGCGCGCACGATATCTCGCCCGTATTCCACACGCGCATGCAGGCGGCCTTCCAGCGGCACACCGACAACGCCGTCAGCAAGACCGTCAATTTCCCGTCCGCCGCCACGCGCCGCGACGTCGCCGAGGTCTACCTGCTCGCCTACCGCGAGGGGCTCAAGGGCGTGACGATCTACCGCGACGGCAGCCGCGACGGGCAGGTGCTCAATATCGGCGCCGTCTCCGGCAAGCCGTCCGCCCCGCCCGCGCCGCCCACCGCCTACGGGCACATCGAGCCGCGCCCGCGCCCGGCCGTCACGCGCGGCTTCACCGAGCGCATGCGCATCGGCTGCGGCTCGCTCTACATCACGACCAATTACGATGAGAACGGCGTGTGCGAGATCTTCACCAGCACCGGCAAGGCCGGCGGCTGCCCGAGCCAGAGCGAGGCCACCGCGCGGCTCGTGTCGGTCGCTTTACGCAGCGGCCTCTCCGTCTCCGAGATCTACGACCAGCTCAAGGGCATCCGCTGCCCCTCCACCATCCGCCAGCAGGGCATGGACTGCACCTCCTGCCCCGACGCCATCGCGCGCGTGCTGCTCAAGGTCACCAAGTTCGTCGAGAACGAGAACCTGCGCAACGCCGCCGCCAGGAACGGCATGCCCCCCGCCTCCGACGCCGTGAACGGGACGACGGCTTCGGGAGCGGCGGCGCCAAGTCCGGCTGCGGCGGCAACGGCGGCAAATCCGGCTGCGGCGGCGGTGACGAATCCAATGGTGACGGTAAATGGGGGTACGGTGACTTCGGCGCCGGTGTCGGCACCCGTTGCGGCGGCTGCGGACGCTGCGGCCGCCGGCGAGCCCGCCTGTCCGGAGTGCGGCGGACGCGTCGAGCACGAGGGCGGCTGCGTCGTCTGCCGCAGCTGCGGCTTCTCCAAGTGCGGGTGAGGGGCGCGGGGCGCGATTGAGATTTTTGGTTGAAAAGAGAACGAACCGGAATCGGTCCGTTCTCTTTATTTGATGCGGAGGGCCGTCCGAGGGCTTTGTCCCCGAACGATTTTTCTTCGCGAGGGCTCCGCCTCCGAACCCCCGCCAAAGGGGGAAACCCCCTTTGGAAACCCAAATAGGATAAATAAACATAGTCCTGTGTCCAGCAGAACGGGTTTCCAAGGGGGCCGAAGCCGAGCGCCGCCTGTGACGGATCAAGCGAGGCGCGGACCCCGTGAGCAAGGAAGCGGAAGGCCGCGGTTTTAGCCGCAACGCTCCGCGACCTTTGCGAATTGCGGGCCGCAAGGCTCGGCCCTTTGGCGATGGCTTGGAGGCAGAGCCTCCAACGTTCCCTCTCGCGGGG
>CAZIRB010000099.1:1227-8044 GCA_964541695.1 uncultured Oscillospiraceae bacterium | reverse complement strand
TCCATCGGCGATCCGGCCGGCATCGTCTCCGGCACCACGCGCATCACGCGCGATCCCGTGGGGCTTATGATCGCGTCGCTCGCCGCGCGCGCAATCGAGGCGTCCGGCCTGTTCGCCGACGGCATGAGCTTCCAGACCGGCGCGGGCGGCACGTCGCTCGCTGTAGCCAGGCTGCTCATGGACCGCATGCTTGAAAAGAAGGTGCATGGCAGCTTCGGCCTCGGCGGCATCACGGGGTATCTCGTCGACATGCTGAACGCGGGCTGCTTTTCCGCGCTCCTCGACGTGCAGTGCTTCGACCTCGCCGCCGTCGAGTCCATCCGGGTAAACCCAAACCACCGCGAGATCTCCGCCATGCAGTACGCAAGCAGCGCCTCAAAAAGCGCCGCCGTCGACAGCCTCGACGTCGTCATCCTCGGCGCGACCGAGATCGACACAAGCTTCAACGTCAACGTGCACACCGGCCACGACGGCGCGATCATGGGCGGCAGCGGCGGCCACGGCGACGCCGCCGCCGGCGCGAAGCTCGCCATCATCGTCGCGCCGACGATGCGCGCGCGCCTCCCCCTCGTGACCGAGCGCGTCCAGTGTGTCTCCACGCCCGGCAAACACGTCGACCTGCTCGTCACCGAGCGCGGCGTCGCCGTCAACCCCGCCCGGCCCGAGCTTGCCGAACGGCTCCGCGACGCGCGATTGCCCGTCGTCGACATCCGCGAAATCAAGGACGCCACCGAGCGCGTCACCGGCGCGCCCGCGCCGCTTGTGATGGGCGAACGCGTTGTCGGTACGGTGCTCGACCGCGACGGGGAGAAGCTGGATACGATATATGGGAAGGTTTAGAAATTAAAGAAGATTGAAATGCGGGGCTCCGCCCCGCGCCCCGCCAAAGGGACACGTCCCTTTGGAAACCCCAATAGCCGGCAAAAGAGATCGATCGTTTGTTCAGTTGATTGAAATGCAGGGCTCCGCCCCCGCGCCCCGCCAAAGGGCCGACGCTCCACAGTTCGCAATGGTCGCACACGCCCCTATGGGCCTGTGCTCCCTTGCTCACGGGGCCTGCGCCTCGCTTCACCCGCCACAGGCGGCGCTCGGCTCCGACCCCTTTGGAATCCCAGCAAAAACAAAAGCGGCCAAAATCGGCCGCTCTTGTTTGGGTAAAAGAATCTCTGCCTATAGCTATTCGGGTTTCCAAAGGGGGTTTCCCCCTTTGGCGGGGTGCAGGGGCGGCGCCCCTGCCCGTCTTTGAGGGCGGAGCCCTCAACGTTCCCCGTCCTCCGTCTCCCCGTCCTCCGTCTCCCCGTCCTCCGTCTCCCCGTCCTCCGTCTCCCCGTCCCCGTTCCCCCTTACAGCCCCTCGTACGTGAACCGGTTCAGCTCGGAGATACGCGCGCCGGCGTTTTCGCCGAGCAGGCCGACGAGCAGGTAGCGGCCGGTCGTGGGATCGGGAAAGAGCTGCTTCATGAGCCGGAAACCGGCAAGCTCGGCGGCGGAGGACACGTGCACGCGCGGGCCGGTGCAGTGGTGACGCGTCTCGCCGATATAGACGTGCGAATCGTCGCAATAGGAGACGGGCGTGCCGTTCTTGATGTGCCAATCGATGCGCTTTTCGAGCGCGTCGAAATCGATGCGCACCTCGCGCTCAAAGCTGAGAATGAAGCCGTGGCGCACGTCGGAGTGCTCAAAATCGCGCTCCGTGATGCCCTGCTCCTCGAGGCAGAACTCACAGATATCCTCGGCGGTGTGCGCCTGCCGCCGGTGATAGAAGGAGCGGAACACGAGCTTTTTGATGTCCTCCGGCTCGGGTCCAAAGAGCGTGGGCCTAGTGATGATGACCTCCTCGCCGATGCCTATGAGCAGGTGCGCGTTCGTGGGCAGGAACGGGTAGAGCAGGTCGTAGTGCTCGATCACGACGCGCTTGCCGCCGGCAACGGCGCGCTGCACCGCCTCGGCGATCTCGAACGGCTGCGTAAACGCGATCTCGAAGTGCGCGTCGATGTGGTAGGTGTGCGCGTTATAGAACGTGGGCGTGTCATCGTTTAAAATCGGCAGCGGCCGGATGTTGACGCCGCCGTCGTCGTTGGTCAGCTCGAGGCCCGGGAACATGCCCTTGATCAGCATGCTCTTGCCGGAACCGGCCTCGCCGACAAGCCCGATCAGGTTGTCGAACGGGCTGAGGTAAAGCTGCGCGATCTGCATGCCGAGCTCGACCATGCGCGCGCTGCCGCGCGGCGCGAAATACACGCTGTACAGATGGCTTTTCTGCATCCGGAACGGGCTTGGCATGGTTTAGTCCCCCTTCTAGCGCGGCCGCAGCGCGCGGCGCAATGCGATGATGCGCTGCATCTCGTTGTAGACGAGCATGAAGCCCTCGTCCACGCCCATGCCGGGCTTAGCCAGGATCTGGTCGGGCTGTGTGGCCATGGCGACGTGCACGCAGACCTGGCACGAGCGGTCTGTCTCGTTGCAGGTGCCGCCCTGGTACGCGCCGATTCCCTTTTTGCGGCAGTACAGCACCGCTTCGGCGGTGTTGCCCACGCCGCCGAGGTCCGGCGTCTTGATCTGCAGCATGTGGCCCGCGCGGCGGTCGGCAAACTCGATCACGTCCTCGAGCGTGTTGCACCACTCGTCGGCGACGAGCTCGACCGCAATGCCGCGCGCGTCGACGAGCCGCGTCAATTCCGCGAGCGCGTCGATCTGGCGGCCGCGCTCCTCAGCGTCCATCGGCCCCTCGACGCGCAGGCGGAACGGATGCGCCGCGCGCGCAAGCCTCGATAGGTAGTCCGCCATCGCCTCGTAGTTGTCCGCGCCGAACGCCGCGCCAATCGTGCCGTACACGTCGATGTGCAGCACGGGGCTGTAAGTTTCGTCCGCGCGCAGCGCAAGGATGCGGCCGCGCAGCCAGGATACGTATTCCTCGAGCAGCTCGCCGCGGTAGCCGAGTTTTTTCTCGACGTTGTTGATCAGCGCGTGCGGCAGCACGTCGGCCTTCTTTAATATCATCTTGTCCGCATTCGTGTACCGCTCGTCGCCGGACTGCGCGAACACCGGAATCAGCCGCTCCGACACGGCCGTGCCGTACGCGTCGGCCACGACCTCGCACATGAGCCGCTTTTTGCTCTTTGCGACCGCGTCGAGCAGCGCTTGGGAGACGCCGTACCGCAGCGCGGTGTGCAGCTTCTTGCCGTCGTGCTCGATTCCCTCGACCAGCGCGGCGAGCGCGCGAAAATCGTCCGCTTCGCGGCCGATCAGCAGGGGCTTAACCCGCGCCTCGATCACCGGGATGAAATCCGCCGCCAAAAACAGCGGATCGCGGCCGCCCGCGCCGCTGTACTGCACGGCCGCGCAGTCGCCGTGCGCGATCTGCCCGTCCGAGAGCACAAGCAGCACGGAGATCGCCTCGCCGGGCTGCCGCACCGCGGCAAAGCCGGGCGTGACCGGCTCCCCGGCGTACGCCGCGCCGTCGGCTTTTGCACCGAGTTTGATCGCGCGCTGGTCGTCGAAGAAGAACCCCGTGCGCGCGGGCGCGCAAACAACATCCAGAATCTTCATATCGGGCACCGCTCCTTTTTACTGAAAACTATCCGCCGTCACGGCTTCGGGCGGCCGACGAGCCGCCCCTTGCTGATGGCGTACACGTCGTCGATCACCATCTGGAACGAGGGCTTGCGCCGTTCGGTCTCGCCGCGCCTTGCGATCTTCTCGCGGTGAAACTCGAGCAATTCACGCGTCAGCGGCAGCGCGCCCGGCTCGAATATCCGCACCGCGCCGTCGTCGTCGCGCGCGGGCAGCATCTTGCCCGCGTTATACCGGCTCGGCGCGAACGGCACGTCCAGCACGCCCGCCGCGAACGCGCGCACGGCGCCCTTTGCCGCGTCGCCGTCGCCGAGCTCAAGGCATTGATCGACGATACAGCGCGTCTCGGCCGCGATCCGGTCCTTTTCCTCGCGCAGCACGGTCTCGGGCAGCCGCTGCTCGCCGAGCATGTGGATCATCTGCTTGGTGCAGCGCAGGCCCTGCGCGTTGGCCTCCATCGTCGGGATGCCGAGCGCCTCGTGCGGGGACTTGACGATCACCTTCGTCGCGTGCGCAAGCGCCGCCGCGGCGCTGCCCCACGAGATGACCGAGAACGCCTTGGCCTCGTCCGCCGGAAAGCCGCCCATCCACTGATGCAGCACGGTCGTGACCACGACGTTGCCGTAGCCGAAGCGAGACAGGTACTCCTCGACGAGCTCCATCAGGCTCCCGACGGCCGCGACGTCCTGCACGAGGTTTCCGCACTGGCCGTAGCCGACGGTGATGTTCTTCACACCCTGCTCCGCGGCCAAGAGGCTCTCGAGCACCGCGACGGAATGCGACACGCAAGGCGGCACGAGCGTGCCGGTCAGCGGCCCGAACGGCTCGCGGTTGATCGGCGCGCCCTTCTCCTCATACAGCCCGACGAGGCGGTCGACGTACTGCCAGTCCCGGATCGAGCGCTCGAGCGAGACATTCTTGGCGTACGGGATGTTGTACGAGATGCCGCCGCCCTCGAAGCTCGTAAAGCCGCCCGCGCACGTGATCTCGGCCAGCAGCCGCGCGTCCGGCGTGCCGTGGCGCACCTGCACCGGGGCGCTGAGCGCGTCGATGATCCGGCGGCAGTTTTTGACGCCGTGGTTGACCGCCGGGAAGCCGTTGAGCATGGACTTGCCGGCCTTTGCCGACTCCTCGACGCCCGCTTCGGCCTCCTTGTAGCGGTTCTGGCGCGTGTAGCTGTCGATCGTGGTCGGCAAAAGATCCGCCTCGCCGTTCGTCTCGAGGTACGAGAGGAGCTTGATATGCTCGTCGACGAGCGCCACGCCCGCGCGCGGCTGGATCAGCGTCTCAAAGCGCGCCTTTGCCTGCCGCAGCTTATTCGAAAATACCTTGCCCGCGGGCAGCGCGCGGTGGTAGGCGACCGCCTCGTCGAGGTCTGCTTCGCGGCCGGTCGGCCACTGCGTCAGCACCTCCCGCCGCTCGGCAAAAAACGCGTCTTCGGCAAGCCTCTTATTGCTCAGTTCCATTGCCCGTCAGCTCCCTTTTCATGATGGTCAGCGCGGCGTCCGGGTATTTTTGCGAGAGCAGCCCCATCGCCGCGAGGATGTACCGTTTGTCGATCAAAACTTTTGCCGCCCGCGGCCGCAGCGAGAATGGGTCGCGGTCGGAATACAGCGCGCTCTTAGCCACGCGCTCCGGCTCCGCCGCTTGTAGCAGCGCGCCGCCCGTGCCGATCACGAGGCGCACGTTTGTCAAATCCTTGCCCGTCTGCGCGTACATGCGCCCCGCGGGCATGTAGACCTCCTCGACGCTGCCCGCGTGGCGGCGCACCGCCGCCTCGACCGCGAGAGAGGCAAGCGCAAAGTCGAGCCGCCGGCTCTCGTCGTCGTCGGGCAGAAACGCCGTGTGCTGCGAAAGATATTCGACGCGCTCGCGTACGCGCGATTCCGGCATATCGGCAAGCTCCGCGATCCGCTCCGCGCCCGCCGCCTCAACGATGCCGCGCACGCTGTACCGCATGCCCATGTCTCCCTCGACCGTGCGCTTCTCGCGCGGTTCGACGAGCCCGCGCACGACCGTGTCCGGCCGCGACGGCGCGCCGGAAGCGATCGAGTACACGTCCGTCGTCGCGCCGCCGAGGTCGACCGCGACGAGCTCGCCAAGCCCCGGCTCGTGCTTTGTGCCGGCGGAGAGCAGCGTGAGCGCATCAAGCACGGCCGCGGGCGTCGGCATCAGGATGCCCGAGAGCAGGCCTTCGGCCTTCGAAAGCCCCTTGGCGCGCACGATACGCTTTAAGAATATGCTGCGGATCGCCTCCTGCGCGGGACGCACGTTCAGCGCGCCGAAGCGCGGCATGACGTTCTCGACGCGTACGGTCTCGCGGCCCATCAGCAGCCGTTCGCACTCCGCCGCGACCGAACGGTTCCCCGCGATCACGACCGGAAAGTCCGCGGGTACCTCCGCCAATACCGCCGCGTTGTGCAGCATGCACGCGCCGTTGCCGCCGTCCGTGCCGCCGGTCAATAATAGAATGTCCGGCGCGAGCCGGGCGATCTCGTCCGCATCGTCGCGGGTCAGTTCAAACGAATAGGTCTTGACCACCTTCGCGCCCGCGCCGAGCGCCGAGAGCCGCGCCGCCTCGCTCGTCAGTTCCGGCACGAAGCCGCACGCGACCATCCGCAGGCCCCCCGCCGCGCTCGAGCACGCGTAGGTTTCGTCAAACTCAGGCCCGTCCGCAGCCGCGGGGAGGCGCGCCAGCGCGGCCGAGAAACCGTCCAGTATGTCCGTCTCCACGGTCGTGCGCGACTGCGCCGTGCCGAGAAGGACGGCGTTGTCCACGTCCACGGCAACGAGCTTGGTGAACGTGCTGCCGAAGTCGACCATCAGCGCGCGGCGCATGACCGCCTACGCCTCCACGCCCAGGTCCTGCCGCAAAAGGCCGATCGCCTCCTCCGGCGCGGTGCCCGGGCCGAACACGCGGTCAAAGCCCATGTCCAAAAACCGCTTCTGCACCTCGGCAAACGGCTGCTTGCCGACGACGAGGTTGCCGCCGACGTACAAAAGGATGCCGACAAGCCCCGCCTCGTCGCACTTTTCCCGGAACCCGCGGCAGTCCAGCTCGCCGTGGCCGTACAGCGACGAGACCACGATGCAGTCCGCCGCCACCTCCAGCGCCGCCGCGATGAACTCCTCCTGCGACACCATCACGCCGAGGTTCGTCACGTCAAAGCCCGCGTCCGTAAACGCGCGGTCGAGGATTTTGTTCCCCACCGCGTGCACGTCCGCGCCGATGACGCCGAGCACCA
>CAZIRB010000099.1:0-1127 GCA_964541695.1 uncultured Oscillospiraceae bacterium | reverse complement strand
TCGGCGTACAGCGCCAGCGCGGGCGCGTCGGCCCCGAGCCGCGCAAGCTCCGCCACGGTCTCCGCGCGCGTTTCGAGCGACAGCGCGACGAGCTTTTTGCGCTCCCGCACGCAGCGCACCAACGCACCCTCGGCGGCGTCCGTGCACACGACCGCGTCCGCACCGTCGTCCGCGCGCTGCGGCGAGCGAAGCGCCTCATCCAGCAGCAGCCTTGAAACGCGCACGCCGTCGCACGCTTCCAGCGCCTGCGAGAGCGCGAGCAGTTCCGAAACGCCCGCCGCTACCACTGTAACGCGCACGAGGTGCGCTTCCTCCATCCGCTCGCGCAGCTTTAGGTCAAAATAAATCCGCATCTCCTGCGGCGAGAACGAGAGCGCCTCCATCTCCGACAGCAGCGCGTCGATCGCCGCCAGCACGCGCTCCTTCTTGCTTGCGCCCCCCGCCGGCAGCGGCGCGCGCACGAACGTCCCACGCCCGCGCGACATGTCCAGCACGCCCGCGCTCTCTAAGTGCCCGTACGCGTGCTTGACCGTGCCGCACGACACGCCCAAAGCGTCCGCCAGCTCGCGCACCGTCGGCAGCTTCTCGCCGTCGCGCAGCGCGCCGCTGCGCACGCTCCGGATGATTTCGTCCGCGATCTGCCGGTATACCGGCACGCCGTCCTCGGGACGCAGTGTAATGCGCATGTTCAATCACTCCGTTGGCTCAATTATATGTATTGTATCATATCAATTTAGGCGCGGCAAGCGCGCGGGAAAAGAAAAAAGCCGCGTAAGCGGCGGGTGGCACGGGTGGGAACGGGAAAACGGGGGGACGCCGGGGGGTACGTTGGAGGCTCTGCCAAAGGGGAACGTTCGAGGGCTTCGCCCTCGAGCACCCACCAAAGGGACACGTCCCTTTGGAATCCCTTTCCGCTAAGTATATAATTTGTTTGCTTGCCATATTGGGTTTCCAAAGGGGGTTTCCCCCTTTGGTGGGGTGCGGGGGCAACGCCCCTGCAAAAAACACGTTGAGAGCTTTGCCCTCAACGTTAAAGATCGAAAAATCCGCTTACGGTTCGCCGGGTTTCCAAAGGGCCTTCGGCCCTTTGGCGGGTGTTTGAGAGGGCCGAAGCCGAGCGCCGCCTG
>CAZIRB010000098.1:0-8266 GCA_964541695.1 uncultured Oscillospiraceae bacterium | reverse complement strand
CCGCGACGACGCCGAGGTTGTGCGTGATCAGGATGACCGCGGAATTGAATTTATCCTTCAGCCGCTTGATTAGCTCCAATATTTGGGCCTGAATGGTCACATCCAGCGCGGTGGTGGGTTCGTCGGCCAACAGCAGGTCCGGCTCCGCAACCAGCGCCATCGCGATGACGATGCGCTGCTTCATCCCGCCGGAAAACTGATGCGGATATTCGTTTTTACGGCACGGCGGAATCCCCACCATGCTCATCATTTCGTCGAGCCTCTCGTTTTTCTCGGTCCGGGTCATGTTCGGGAAGTGCAGGCTGAGCACCTCCATGATTTGCTCGCCCACCGTAAGAACCGGATTCAGGCTGGTCATGGGGTCCTGAAAGATCATGGATATCCGCTTGCCCCGCAGGGCCAGCATCTCGGCTTCCTTGGCCGTCAGCAGGTTTTCCCCGTTGTACAGAATGCTCCCCTTGGTGATTTGACCCACATTGGCCGGCAGCAGCCTAAGAATGGACAGCGCCATGGTGGACTTGCCGGCCCCGGTCTCCCCCACCAGGCCCAGCTTCTCGCCCGACTCCAGCGAAAGGGAGAAGCCGTTGAGGGCGTGCACGACCGCTTCGTCCGTGTTGTATTGCACATGGAGATCCTTTATTTCCAACAGCGCCGTATTGCCGCCCGTATTTTTCTCGTTATCCATATCAAGCCTCTCAGTTCTTCGTTCTGGGATCAAACGCATCCCGCAAACCGTCGCCGATAAAGTTCGCCGTCATGACGGCGAGCCCGATGCAGATGCCGGGAATTACCCCCAGATGCGGGTAGTACCGGATGTGGATTTTGTTTTCGGAAAGGATCGTTCCCCATTCCGGCGTAGGGGACGCGACGCCAAGGCCCAAAAAACCCATGGCGGATATATCCAGAATCGCCTGACCCAAGGCGAGCGTGGCGGACACGATGATCGGGCCCATGCCGTTGGGCAGGATGTGTTTCATAATGATCCGCGCCGAGCTGGTGCCGCAGCATCTGGCCGCCTCTATAAACTCCTGATTGCGCAGGTTTAAAATCGACGCGCGCACCACGCGGGCAAACCTCGGGGTTTGCGCAATGGCGATGGATACGATCAGCTTGCCGACCCCATTGCCCAGGGCCGTAATCACCGCCATGGCCAGAAGGGCGTGCGGGATCGCCATGAATACATCGACAATTCGCATGATGATCGTATCCGTCCGGCCGCCGAAATACCCCGCCGAACCGCCCATGATACAGCCGGCAACAAAGGACAGGGCGACGGCCGCCAGACCGCCGAACAGCGAAATCTGTCCGCCGTACAGGATACGGGCGAACAGGTCGCGGCCGTATTCGTCGGTGCCGAACCAATGGCGGCTGTTGGGCGTTAGGAAGCGCTCCGCAAAATTCTGCTTCACCACGGAGCTGTACGGAATGAGCAGCGGAGTCGCCAGTATAACGACAATCATCAGCCCAAGGATCAGTATCCCCGTCATCGCCAGCTTGTTTTTTCGGAAGCGGAATAGCACCAGCCCAAATGAGCTCAGGCCCCTGGCAGACATCTTTGCTTTTGAACGTTTCATGTTCCGACTGTCCTCCCTACGAAGCAAGATCGATGCGGGGATCGATGGAAGCGCACAATATATCCACCAGAAGATTGATAAAGCCGACGATGATAGACACGAATATGAGCATCCCCATCACGATGGGTGTGTCCCGCGATTTGACGGCGTTGATCAGCAGCGAACCGATGCCGGGAATCGCGAAGACAATTTCCGTGAGCACGGCGCCGCCCATGCAGGCCGCAAACGATACGCCGATCTGCGTGACCACGGGCAGCAGGCTGTTGCGCACCGCGTGCCGCATAATTACGATCCGCTCGGGCGCGCCTTTTGCCCTGGCGGTGCGCACGTAGTCTTGCCGGACCACATCCAGCATGCTAGTGCGGCTCATACGGATCATGGACGCCAGGGTATTGGCCCCCAGAACAAGCGTGGGCAAAAGATAGTGCTCCCACGTGCCGACGCCGGCTGCCGGCAGCCAGCCCAGAACCAGGCAGAACAGCACCTGGCACATGATACCGAGCCAAAAAGCCGGCAGCGAGAACAGCAGCATCGCAAACGCCGAGCTCGTATAATCGAACAGGTGGTATTGCCGGATCGCCGAAACGATCCCCATCGGTATCCCGATGCTCACCGCAAAAAGCGTGGATAATACGCCTAAAACGAGCGTGTAGGGCATCCTGTGCACAAACTCGGCGAGCACGTCGTTCCCGCTGACCCAGGAAACACCGAAGTCGCCGCGGCAAACCCCGATGATATACTTGTAATACTGAACCAGTACCGGCTGATCCAGCCCCATTTCCACGCGTTTGAGGGCGAGCTGCTCCGTCGAAGCGTCTGCGCCCAAAATAAGTGTGGCGGGATCGCCAGGGGACAGGCTCATGATCAAAAAAATGATAAACGTGATGCCAAGTACGACCGGGATCAGCATCAAAAGCCGTCCGAGCACATATTTCAGCATATCAACACAACCTTTCCACTAAATCGAATCCATCCGCACAGGCGGCCGCGGGGATCGAACAAGCTTGTTTAGAGCTAAAACATTAATAGCGATGGGGCTTGGCGGAACACAAAGGCATCATGGGCCGATTGCTATCGCCGCTAGTGGCTGACAACCCGCAAGGATACGGACGCCCCTCGCGCCTCCAACTGCATGACCCCGCCGATCGGGAACGTAATCATCGGCAGCTCATGGCCGAAATCAACGTTAAACACGACCGGCATGTTTTTCAGCTTCGCTTTGGTTGAAACAATCCTTCGAATGACCGTATCCGTCATTTTGCAGGTTGCGTGGAAGCGTCCGAACACAATGCCCTTTACGCCCTCAAATCCATCCACCTGGGTCAGGGATTCCAGATTCCGATTGAACTCGTTCACAAAATGGTCTCCCATAATGTTGTCGTCCTCCAGGAAAAGGATCTTATCTTTCAGGCAAGGCATAAACTGCGTGCCCTGCAGCAGGTTCAGTGTGCAAAGGTTCCCGCCGACGATTTCCCCTTCGCATTCCCCTTCCTGAATAACCGAATACCCGGTCGATTCGGGAAAAGGCTCAATCGTGTACGCATCCTCGCTCAGCAGGCACTTTTCAAAATAACCGAGCGTATAGCCGACCTGGTAATCGGACCAAAAGGAAGTGAAAAAGGGACCGCTGTAGGTAACCAGGCCGGTTTTTGTGTATATGGCGTGCGTCAGCGCCGTAATATCGGAAAAACCGCACAGAATCTTCGGATGATTCCGAATCAGCGAATAATCGATGTGCTCCAGCAGTTGGTTGACGTTAAACCCGCCGTCACAGGCTAAAACCGCCCGAACACGCTGATCGAGAAAAGCCTCATACAGGTCCTCCAGCCGCGGCGCAATGCCGGACGATCCGGTTTCGTCGAGTTCGAAGCAGTTTTTTGAAAAGGATACGGCAAACCCATGGTTTTGGAGGAATTTCAACGAATTCTCGAATTTGGTCTTCTCGGCCGCGGCCAAACTGCGGGAAGGCGCGATCACACGTATTTCATCGCCTTTTTTTAGTTTTGTCGCAATCATTCGGGGCTCCATTCCGCCGCATCGCAGGCGGCATACCATTTGTAACGAACCGGGAGGTTATTCCAATTTGGGGGTCGCCGCATTTTAAAAGAAGCCACGCTGCAACGCATGAACGTTTGGGCCGCGGACCATATCGAAAGGTGCATGGCAGTCCGTAAACCGATGCAAGGCCAACATGATAAGTACTCCTTCCGCTTTGCCAGGGGGACCGATTCCAAGCTACCCGTCCGGCCCAGATATGAATAATTATAATGTTTAAAACTTTTTGTCTGAGTGAATTATATCAACTTTATTTCTGACTGTCAACTATTTTACAGATTTTAGACAGCCCCCGCTTGGAGAGCTTTGGTGCAGATATGAAAAACCGCTTTGGCATAATTAAGCTGCGGATTTCTGAGACGTTCTGGGTTTTTCCTTGTCAGGATGCCCGCAAAACACGTATCGTTTTCTCGCGCCGGATAACACAGGGGGGCCATCCTGCGGATGGCCCCCCTGTGTTTGTTCCTCTGTCTGCAAAGCCTGACCGAGTCAGCCTCCTGTGCGCCCCCTGCGCGCAGCCTACGCGGCCGGATCGAACGTTACTGTAACCTCGCAGGCGGTGTTCTGCACGTAAAAGGACAGGTATCCGTCCGTAACTGTGTACTGCCGTTCATACGTGCGGCCGTTTATCGTGTAGCTGACCAGGAACGTTCTGCCGTTGTACGCTTCGCCGACAAACAGGCGCAGCAGCATGCGCAATCCGGCGTTCCTGCCCGTGTTATCGAGCGCGATGAGCGGAAGCTTTCTGCCGGTCGCAGGATCCATGATGTGCCCGATGATGATATCGATGCGGATATCATAATCGAACAGCACGGTGCTGCCGTCGGCGATCCGGACATGGATCGTGCGCTTGTTCGCGCCCTCGATCTGCGCCGTCTGCTCGCGGGTGCCGACCCAGAGATACGCATCCGGCGAGAAATACCCGGTCACATAAAGCCCCGTGCCCGGCCGGTCGAACCGTTGCGGATTCCCGTTCGCGTCGAGCATGTAGTAGCCCGTCTCGTTCGGGTCGTCATACAGCGTGCGCAGCGTGTCGGCGGGGGACGGACCGGCGTCGCTGAGCACCATCAAAAAGACCAATCCATAGGTGGAGCTGCCGCTCGTAATATGGATCGCGCCGCCCGACTTCACCCTCAGATAGTTGTCGGGTGAGCCGATGTTGCCGTCGGCCGTCACCGTTACGCCGCTGCTCCCATGGATGAGGCCGCCGCGCGGATTGGTCTGTATGCTGCCGCTGCCGGAGAGGATCACGTTGGCGCCCCGGACCAGGTCGACAAGCAGCGCTTTTTTGCGGTTGGCGATATGGATATCCCTTCCGTCGGCGCTCAGCGAGTCGATATAGGTGATCAGCGCGTCCTTGTACTGCTTATTGGTTTTTGTCAGTCCCTGGGGCGTCCCGCCCACTATTTTTGAGAGCGACCCGTCGTTGTTCCGGGTGTACACCTGCCCGTCGCGATCCACATAATAGGTGTTGCCTTGGGCGTCCTTATACACGTCGTATACGCCGCCGCCCGTGATGTCGCCCGCCGCCAGGATGGTCAGGGCCGACGCCCGCACGCTTGTGCCGCTCTGCTGCGTAACGCTGCCGCCGCTTCTGAGCACCATTGCGCCGGTTACGATCACGTCGCCAAGCTCCGTATTGCCCCGGTCCTGCACGGACGCGCTGCCCGCGATGATCGACAGGCGATCCGTATTCACCTGGAGGGGCGCGCCGTTTGCGCCGCCGATCACCGCGCCACTGCCGGCAACGTCCAGCGCGACGAGCCCGACATTCTCCGCGGTCACCGCGGGATTGCTGCCGCTCGTAATGCCGCCCACCGCCACGATATCGGCGGCCGTTCCGGCGCCCGCGTCGATCGTGCCGATATGGAGCGGGCCCGTGCTCGCGATGCGCACGTCGCCTCCCGCGTCGATCGTCAGCACGCCGCCCACATTGATCGACAGGGTCCAGTCGTCTTTGCCCGACACGCCGCCGCCGCTGACGATGGTCGCGTTGCCGCCGACCTGCACGGTGGGATCCTTGGCTCCGGCGTTGCCGGGCGCGTAACCGTGGCCGACCGTGTCGATCGTCGCAGGATAGAGCGCGGCGGTCCACAACGCGTTTGTGGCGGCGCCGGCGGCGCTGCGCGCGGCGTTTGCGGCAGCCTCGGTGATATCCTGCATGCCGCCGGTTCCGTCCTTCATCGCGCTTTGATAGGCGTTCAGCGCATCGCCCCTTGCCGTCGCCGCCGCGGTCAACTCCGTGTTCGCCGTTTTGAGCTTTCCTTGCGCTTCCGCAAGCGCGGCCGCCGTGTTCGCGATGGTCGCGGCGTTGGGGACGGCGGCTGTCGTCGCGTCGTTATAGGCCTTCTGCGCCGCATTAGCGGCTTCCTGCGCAGACCGCTGCGCCTCCGCGGCCTTGGTAAACGCCTCCTGCTTCTCGTAGTACTGCGTCAACGCGTCGGCGGCGGCCTGCTGCTTATTCTGGTACGCAACGCTGTCGTTCAGCGCCGCGGCTTCCTCGATGAGCCGGTCGATCTGCGTCTCGATGTCGCGGACCACATCCAGCGCGCGGTCCCTGGCGCTGAGCGCGTCCGCCAGCGCGGCGAGGTTCTTTTCGATTTCGCGCTCCGCGATCGCCGCGATGTCCGGATTGCTCTTTTGATAGAACTCCGCGGTTTTGGCCGCAAGCGCGTCCTTCGCGGCCGCAATCTCGTCTGCGGAGGCCCCGTTACGCTCGAGATACGCGAGCGTGTAGAGCGCCTTTAGGTAAGCGGCGGTTGCGGAATCCGCGTCGGCGGCCGAGCCGAGATACTGCGCGAGCGCGAGCTCCACGATGCTCTGCAACCCGTCCTTCCCGTACACGGCGTAGATTGCGTTATCCAGATACGCCAGCAGGTCGGTGATTTTATCCGCCTTCGCCTTGAGTTTCGCGTCGGCCGCCTCCGCCGCATCCGCGGTCCTTGCGGCCCTGTCGGCCTTCTCCGCCAGCACGAGCAGGCGCAGCGCGTCGTAGAAGTTCCTGTAAAGCTCCGTCGATTCGTCAGCGCCGGTCGTCGCGGGATTATCGTCGATGCCGAGGATTGTCGCGGCCGCCAGCTTCGCGGCTTCCGCATCCGCCTTGACCGTCCTCGCCCCGGCAAGCGCCAGCGCCGCCGCCGCGCGCGCCGCGTCGGCCGCATCCAGCGCCGTCTGGGCGAGCGTGATCTTGGCCCGCGCCTGCATAAGCTGCGCGGCCGTCGCCTTGCCGCCGAGCACAAGCGCGTCGTAATCGGCCTGCGCCTGCGCCAGCGCCGTCTCGGCTTTTTCGAACGCGGCATAGGCGTCGTGGTAGGCGGTTTTAGCGCGGGCAAGCTCGTCGATTGCGTCGAGCAGGGCCTTTGCCGCGTCGTCCGCCGTGCCCTTGGCATCGTCCAGAATCAGCTGCTGCCGGAATGCGTACTTCGTGCACCGGAGCAAGTCGTCTGCCTCTTCGCTGTACGGCTTCGCCGCGCTTGCCAGCTCCTTGGCAAGGTTCAGCGCGGCCAGCACGTCGATGGCCAGCTGCTGCGTGCCCTGCTTGCGCTCGCCGCTTTGCTTGAGCTCCAGGTCAGCCGTCAACGCGCGCTGCGTGATCAGCTTGTCGCGCAGCGTTTCGAGCCGCGTAGCCTCCGCCTGCGCCGCCGTGAGGAGCTGCTCCTTTTGCCGGACATCGGCCAGGAAGCTGGCGAGCGCCACGAGCTGTTGATGCTCCGTAAACCCGAGGCCCACCAGGCGCGCTTTCTCCAGGTCATAAGCGGCTTTTGATGCGTTCAGTTTATCCTGCGCCAAATCAACCGCGTCTTTGGCATCGGCGAGGTCGCTGTTGACGGCAACGATGGCGGCGTCAATCTCCGCGCTCGTGTGCGCGTCGAAGCCGTTTTCACGATTAAATTCGTCCAGCGCGTCCTGCGCGGCGTTGGTTTCATTGATCTTATTCAGTATGGACTGCGCTTCCGTCACGGCGGCGCGGGCTTTGTTGTACTTGGCCTCGTTGTCGGCAACGTCGGTCCCCGAGACCAGCGCGGCCAGATACGCTTCGAACGCGTCCGCCGCGGCCTTTGTGGCGGAGGCCAGGTACGCGGCCGCGTCCCTGGTATGCAGCGCCTGCTCCGCACGGCGCAGCGCGTCATTCAGCGCCTTCTCGGCGGCCAGGTACGCCGCACTGCCCACAACGGCGCTATCCCTCTGGCTCTTGGCCTCGGCCGCCTTGGCCTGATACGCGTCGATATCGTCCTGCGCGGCGTTGACCAGCATCTGCGCCGCCAGCGCGTCCTGCGCCAGCTTCACCGCCTGCTTCGCGTTTGCGGCGGCCTTCTCGGCGTCGGGCAGCTTCAAGTTGGCAGCCGCGAGCCGATCCTCCGCATCTTTCAGCGCGGCCTGCAGGTCGGCCAGGTTCTTGCGCAGCGTCTCGTAGCCGTTCCAGACGGCGTACTGAGCGTCGTACTCTTTCCGCATCTGATCGAGGGCCGCCTTGGCGGCGATCAGCGCCGCGGCAAGGACGGTGTCGGCCGGATCGGCGGTTGCTGCGGCAAGCGCGGCGTTGTACGCGCTCTGCGCGGCGTCCAGCTTCCCTTTCGCAATGTCGCGCTTTGCGGCTTCCGCTGCGAGGGCGGCATCTCCGGTGACGTAGCCGTTAT
>CAZIRB010000097.1:0-8280 GCA_964541695.1 uncultured Oscillospiraceae bacterium | reverse complement strand
GCGGCCGGAGTAGTCCACGCGCTTGCCGAGCAGGTTCTGGCGGAACCGCCCCTGCTTGCCGCGCAGCATGTCCGAGAGCGATTTGAGCGGCCGGTTGCCCGGCCCCGTGACCGGGCGGCTGCGGCGGCCGTTGTCAATGAGCGAATCGACGGCCTCCTGCAGCATGCGCTTTTCGTTCCGCACGATGATGTCCGGCGCGCGCAACTCGAGCAGCCGTTTTAGGCGGTTGTTGCGGTTGATCACGCGGCGGTAGAGGTCGTTTAGGTCGCTTGTGGCGAAGCGGCCGCCGTCGAGCTGCACCATCGGGCGGATGTCCGGCGGAATGACCGGAATCACCGTCAGGATGATCCACTCCGGCTTGTTGCCGCTCTGGATGAACGCCTCGACGACCTCAAGCCTTTTGATCGCGTTGGCGCGCTTCTGGCCGGAGCTGCCGGAAATCTCGTCGCGCAGCTCCTTCTCGAGCTTGACCAGGTCGAGCGCCTTGAGCAGCTCGCGGATGGCCTCCGCGCCCATGCCGGCCTTGAACGCCTTCGGGCCGTACTGCTCCTGCGCTTCCTTATATTCTTTATCGGTGAGGACCTGTTTATAGACAAGGCCCGTGGCGCCGGGGTCGGTGACCACGTACGCGGCGAAGTAGAGCACCTGCTCGAGCGCGCGCGGGCTCATGTCGAGCAGCATCTTCATGCGGCACGGGATGCCTTTAAAATACCAGATGTGCGACACCGGCACGGCCAGCTCGATGTGGCCCATGCGCTCCCGGCGCACCTTGGCGCGCGTGACCTCGACGCCGCACTTGTCGCACACGATGCCCTTGTACCTGCCGCGCTTATACCGGCCGCAGTGGCACTCCCAATCCTTCGTCGGCCCGAAAATCCGCTCGCAGAACAGGCCGTCCTTCTCGGGCTTGAGCGTCCGGTAGTTGATCGTCTCCGGCTTTTTGACCTCGCCGTGCGACCACTCCAGTATCTTTTCGGGTGAAGCCAGTCCAATCTTGAGCGCGTCAAAATTCGTCAATTCAAACACTGTTTATTCTCCCTTCGGGCTTTCGCCACCAAAGCACGTTATTTCAGCTCGTCCGGCAGTTCGGGCTCGGCAAACTCGAGGTCGTCGAGGTCGAGATCGCCCTCGAGGTCCTCGTCCAGGCTGTCCAGCACCGGGTCCGCGTCCTTAGGCAGGTCGCCGTCCAGGTCCTCGTCCTCCTCCTCGCCGAAGTCTTCGAAGTCGTCGAAGTCCTCGAAGTCGTCCTCCTCGTCCATGCCCGGCACGAACGACGGGATGTCCTCGCTGCCGGAGATGTTGACGTCGAGCGGCACGATGTCGTCGTCGTCGTCCTCGCCGATCAGGATCTCCTCGCGCGTGTCGGAGAGCACCTTGACGTCGAGCGCGAGCGACTGCAGCTCCTTGATCAGCACCTTGAACGACTCCGGCACGCCGGCGGGCGGCACGTTCTCGCCCTTGACGATCGATTCGTACGTCTTGACGCGGCCGACGACGTCGTCCGACTTGACGGTCAGAATCTCCTGCAGCGTGTTTGCCGCGCCGTAGGCCTCGAGCGCCCAGACCTCCATCTCGCCGAAGCGCTGGCCGCCGAACTGCGCCTTGCCGCCGAGCGGCTGCTGCGTGACCAGCGAGTACGGGCCCGTGGAGCGCGCGTGGATCTTGTCGTCGACCAGGTGCGCGAGCTTGAGATAGTACATGTAGCCGACCGACACGCGGTTCTCGAACGGCTCGCCCGTGCGCCCGTCGTAGAGCACCGTCTTGCCGTCCGCGTCGAAGCCGGCCTTAACGAGCAGCTCCTGGATGTCGTCCTCGGTCGCGCCGTCGAACACGGGCGTGGCGATGCGGATGCCGAGCGCCTTGCACGCAAGGCCCAGGTGCAATTCCAGCACCTGGCCGATGTTCATGCGCGACGGAACGCCGAGCGGATTCAATACGATCTGCAGCGGCGTGCCGTCCGGCAGAAACGGCATATCCTCCTCCGGCAGGATGCGCGAGATGACGCCCTTGTTGCCGTGGCGGCCGGCCATCTTGTCTCCGACCGAAATCTTGCGTTTCTGCGCGATGTACACGCGCACCATCTGGTTGACGCCGGGGCTTAGTTCGTCCTTATTCTCGCGCGAGAACACCTTTACGTCCACGACGATGCCGCCCTCGCCGTGCGGCACGCGCAGAGACGTATCGCGCACGTCGCGCGCCTTCTCGCCGAATATCGCGCGGAGCAGCCGCTCCTCTGCGGTCAGCTCGGTCTCGCCCTTGGGCGTCACCTTGCCGACGAGGATGTCGCCGCTGCGCACCTCCGCGCCGGGGCGGATCACGCCGGTCTCGTCGAGTTGGGAGAGCGCGTCCTCGCCGATGTTCGGGATGTCGCGCGTGATCTCCTCGGGCCCAAGCTTGGTATCGCGCGCCTCGACCTCGTGCTCCTCGATGTGGATCGACGTGAACACGTCGTCCTTGACGAGCTTTTCGGAGATGAGCACCGCGTCCTCGTAGTTGTAGCCCTCCCAGGGCATGAAGCCGATCAGAATGTTTCGCCCCAGCGCGATCTCGCCGCCGTCGGTGGACGCGCCGTCGGCGATCACGTCGCCCTTTTTGACGCGCTCGCCCTTCTTGACGATCGGGCGCTGGTTGAGGCAGGTGCCCTGGTTGCTGCGCTGGAATTTCGTCAGGTGATACAGGTGGTTCACGCCGCGCTCGTCGGTGATCGTGATGCCCTTGGCGGACACGTACGAGACCACGCCGTCCTGCCTAGCCAATATCACGATGCCGGAGTCGGCCGCGGCCTTATATTCCATGCCCGTGCCGACGATCGGCGCCTCGGGCAACAGCAGCGGCACGGCCTGGCGCTGCATGTTCGAGCCCATCAAAGCGCGGTTTGCGTCGTCGTTTTCGAGGAACGGGATCATCGCCGTGGCGACCGAGACGAGCTGCTTGGGCGAAACGTCCATGTAGTCGACCTCGGTGCTCTTGACCTCGAGGATCTGGTCGAGCAGGCGCGCCACGACGCGCTCCTTCTTAAACCAGCGCGTCGATTCGTCGATCAGCTCGTTGGCCTGCGCGACAATGTAGTTGTCCTCCTCGTCCGCGGTCAGATACTCGATCTCGTCCGTGATGATCTTCGCCTTGGCGTCGACGCGGCGGTACGGCGCCTCGATGAAGCCGTACTCGTTGATGCGCGCGTAGGTCGAGAGCGAGTTGATGAGGCCGATGTTCGGACCTTCGGGCGTCTCGATCGGGCACATGCGGCCGTAGTGCGAGAAGTGCACGTCGCGCACGTCGAACGTCGCGCGCTCGCGGTTTAAGCCGCCCGGGCCGAGCGCCGAGAGGCGGCGCTTATGCGTCAGCTCCGCCAGGGGGTTGGTCTGGTCCATAAACTGCGAGAGCTGCGACGAGCCGAAAAACTCCTTGATCGCGGCGGTCACGGGGCGGATATTGATGAGGTTGCTCGGCATGACCACGTCCATGTCCTGCAGACCCATGCGCTCGCGCACGACGCGCTCGAGCCTCGTCAATCCCACGCGGATCTGGTTTTGCAATAGCTCGCCCACGGAGCGGATGCGGCGGTTGCCGAGGTGGTCGATGTCGTCCGTGTGGCCGAGGCCGTACGGCAGGCCGATCAGGTACGAGACCGACGCGACCATGTCGTCCGGGATGATATGCCGCGGGATTAAATCGTAATAATGCTTCTTTAAAAACTCCTTCTTCGCCTCGTCCGTCTCGAGCGTCTCCATCTCGGCAAGCAGCGCGCGCAGCGTCGGCAGATGGACGTCCTCGTTGAGGCCGGCCTCCATCGGGTCGAACGGCAAAAAGCCCTTCGGGCTGACGAAGTTGTTGCCCACGACCTTGACCCTGCTTTCGCCCACGCGCAAAAACACGCTGTTGACGCCGGCGTTCTGGATCGCGACGGCCATGTAGCGGTCGATCTTCTGCCCCGCCTCGGCGAGGATCTCGCCCGTCTCCGGCGAGATAACGTTCTCGTCGGCGATATGGCCGACGATGCGGCTCTTGACGGAGAGCTTCTTGTTGAATTTATAGCGGCCGACGCGCGCTAAATCGTAGCGCTTGTCGAAGAACAGCGAGTTGAGGAGCGAGCGGGCGCTCTCCTCCGTCGGCGGCTCGCCGGGGCGCTGGCGCTTGTAGATTTCGATCAGGCCCTCCGCCACGGTGTGCGTGGGGTCCTTTGCGATCGTCGCCGCGAGGCGCTCGTCCTCGCCGAGCAGCTCGACGATCTGCGGGTTTGTGCCGTAGCCGAGCGCGCGCAGAAGCGCCGTGATATGCACCTTGCGCTGCCTGTCGATCTTGACGTAGAGCACGCCGTTGCTGTCGGTCTCGTATTCGAGCCAGGCGCCGCGGTTCGGGATGACCTGCGCGGCGAACAGCTGCTTGCCGAGCTTGTCGAAGCTGTCGGAAAAATACACGCCGGGCGAGCGCACGAGCTGGGAGACGATCACGCGCTCCGCGCCGTTGATGATGAACGTGCCCTGCGGCGTCATGAGCGGGAAATCGCCCATGAACACCTCCTGCTGCTTGACCTCGCCGGTCTCCTTGTTGATCAGGCGGACGGAAACGCGCAGCGGCGCGGCGAAGTTGACGTCGCGCTCCTTGCTCTCCTCCATGGAATATTTCGGGTTGTCGAGATCGATCTTGTAGTCGACAAACTCCAGTACGAGCTTGCCGGAATAGTCGGTGATCGGGGAGATGTCGTCGAGGACATCCTTCAGGTCCTCCTTCAAAAAACGGTAATAGGAGTTTTTCTGCACCTCGATGAGGTCGGGCATATCCAGCACTTCGCGGATTCTTGAAAAGCTCTTCCTCGTCTGTCTTCCCATCTTGACGTCTTGCATCATCACGTTTTACCCCTTGCCGGATGCGGGCAGTCCCGCGTCCATCTGATGAATTTTCCAAAATATCCCGTTTTTCAAGGCCGGATGGTCAACCGTGAGTTTTTCCATATTTTATCTTTCGCATGCGGTTTCGGCGCACGAAAGATACGTTTAAGGGCATATTCCCACTAGTTTTCCATCATAAGTCAATTTTGTATGATACCATTGCAAAAAGGGGCTGTCAAGCAGAATTTTGACAAAAAGGCTTGCTTTTTTTCATGGAAATCAGTTATGATGATTGGTACGAATTTTCTGAAGGGACAGATTTTTCATGCCGGACCGCGAACAGGCTTTGGCCCTCCTCAAACAATACAACGAATCCGACTCGCTCATCCGCCACGCTTTTGCCGTGGAGGCGGTCATGCGGCGCTTCGCGCGCCGCTTCGGCGAGGACGAAAACTACTGGGGCGTCGTCGGCCTTCTGCACGACATCGACTACGAGAAGTGGCCCGAGGAGCACCTGCAGGTCGCGCCGCGGCTTCTGTTCGAGGCAGGGTACGACGAGGACTTCGTGCACGCGGTGTGCGCGCACGGCTACGGCCTTTGCTCGAACGCCAAGCCGGAGAAGGTTATGGAGAAGGTGCTCTACACGATCGACGAGCTGACCGGCCTTGTCACGGCCGCCGCCTACATGCGCCCGTCGCGCAGCGTGATGGACATGGAGGTCAAGAGCGTCAAAAAGAAGTTTAAGGACAAGGGCTTTGCCGCGGGCGTCAACCGCGACGTGATCATAGGCGGCTGCGAGATGCTCGGCCTCGAGCTCGACGACGTGATCGCCGAGACGATCGAGGGCATGCGCGACGTGCACGAGGCGCTGCTGTTATGACGCGGCGGGAAAATTTCGATCAAAACGACCGGTGCGCGTCGCGCGGTGGTCGTTTTTTGGCGTTTTGGGCTAAAAACGCGAAAAAGCTGATCGCCGCCGCGCTCGCGCTGCTGTTTTTGCTCTCGCTCGCGTCGATGCTGACGATCGCCAAGTACGATCGGCCGAGCAGCGACGACTACGTCTACGCGCAGCTGACAAAACACGTCTGGGACAAAACGCACAGCGTAATAAAGCTGCTTGCCGCCGCGGCCGAGACATCGCTTCATACGTATCAATCCTGGCAGGGCTCGTACGCGGGCTGCTTCCTCATGGCGCTGCAGCCGGGCATATTCGGGGAGAAGATCTATCCGGTCGCGCCCGTGTTTTTGATCCTGTCGCTCGCCGCGGCAATCGGCGTGTTCCTGTTCGTGCTGCTGCGCAGGCTTCTTAATATGGACGGCGCGTCCATCGCGATCGTCGCGATCGTCTGTGCCGCCGTCAGCGTCAACTACCTGCCGTACGCGGCGGAGGCGTTCTACTGGTACAACGGCGGCGTCTACTACACGTTCTTCTACGCGCTGCTGCTGCTTTTGTTCGCGCTCCTGATCGACAGCGCGTTTTCGGAACGCGCAAAGGCCCTGCGCATCGTTCTGGCCGCGCTGCTCGGGGCCGTTATCGGCGGCGGGAACCTCGTCGTGGGGCTGACCGCGCAGCTGCTGCTCGCCGGATACGCCGCGCTGCGGATTTTATTAAAGAAACGCGATCCCGTCGCGCTCGCGGCGCTCGCGGCGTTCACGCTGGGCTTTGCCGTAAACCTGCTTGCGCCGGGCAACGCCGTGCGCCAGCTCACGATGGGCGCGCGGCCGGGCGCCGTACAAAGCGTTCTGACCGGCATCTACTACGCCGTGCTCCTGCTGCGGGACTGGATGACCGCGCCCGTAATTCTCTCGGGCCTCGTGCTCGTGCCGCTGTTCGTGCCGTACGCGGACCGCCTGATTGCGCGGTTCCGCTTCCGCTTCCCCGCGCTCGCACCGGTCGGCAGCGTGCTGCTCGTCGCCGCGGGCCTTGTGCCGCTCGTCTACGCCGGCAACCACCTCAACGTGCCGCGCGTCTACGCGGTGCTGTTTTACGAGAGCGTGCTGCTCTACTATTTTTCGCTGTTCTACTGCTGCGGCTGGGTCTGCCGCGTCGTGCGCGAGGACGCTTCGCACGCGTTTTCGCGCGCCATGCGCTTTGCGGTGCCCGCGCTCCTTGCGGCCGCGCTTGTTACGCTTTTGCCCAAGTATCCCGCGTACGACCGGCAGGAGGCCCCCACCTGCGTCGTGGCCTACAAATCGCTGAAGCTGCGCGACGCGTATGAGTTCGCGCGCGACCGCGACGCGCGGCTGCCCATGCTCGAGAACCCGGCAATTTCGGACGCCGTGGTCGGGCGCGTGACGGCCCGGCCGGCGCTGTTCCACAACCGCGACATCTCGTCCGACCCGGCAGGCGACCGAAACCGGGCGCTCGCCGCCTATTACGGCAAAAATTCCGTGACATTGGGCTAGGCTGCGCGCGCCGCGCGCGAATTAGCCAAGCCTCGACAAACATATATATCAACATACCAAGCGATTGGTATGTTTTTTGTTTATCCGGACATAATCAGGGCAAATTTATCATGAGAGGTGCATGCAGGTGAATCAACATCACACCCGCTCGCGCGCAGGCTGGAGCGATGCGGAAAACGACCGGCTTTTCGCCCTGGCGGCCGAGGCTGCCGAACAGGGGCGGCCGCTGAAGAGCGTGTTTGACGACTTTGCCGGTTCTTCCGGCCGGCGGCCCAACAGCGTCCGTAACTACTATTATGCACGCATTAAGAAGGGCGGCGCGGAGTTTTCGCACACGCCCGCGTTTGTGCCGTTTTCCGAGGCCGAGTCGAAAAAGCTCGTCGAGGAGGTGCTGCGCGCGCAGGCTCACGGCGAATCCGTCCGCGCCTGCACGCTGCGGCTGGGCAACGGCGACGACCGCGCGATGCTGCGATACCAGAACAAGTACCGCTCGCTTCTGCGCACGAATCCGCAGCTCGTGCAGAGCGTCATGCGGGAGCTTTCCGACAAGGGCGAGGCGTACGTCGACCCGTACGCGCCGCGCACCGGCAAGCGCCGCGCGGGAAGGCCCAAGAAGCAGCAGAACCTCACCGAAACCGTCGGCGCCGTCGTCGGCGAGCTGCTGCTCGTCGAGGGCCTCGACGTAAACGCGCTGATGGAGGGGCTCGGCACGCTCGCGCTCTCCGCCATCAACGGCGCCAAGGCGCAGCGCGCGCTCAAGGCGGCGCAGGAGAGCGCGGGGACAGGTCGGCCCGAGGGCGGCGAGCAGGATACGCTGCGGCTCGAGACGTCGCTTTTGCGTTCTAAGCTCGCGGAACAGCACGACCGGTACTTAACGCTGCTCTCGTATTTTCGGCAGCTCGTGCGCGTCAACACGGAGTTTCTCAAGATGAACTCCGTCGTCAAGGTCAGCAATCTTTCAAGCTACATCCGCGACCTGGAAACAAACGTAAAGACCTGCCAGGAACTGATGCACGAACACGCCTCGTCGTAACGGCGGTTTTGC
>CAZIRB010000096.1:0-8436 GCA_964541695.1 uncultured Oscillospiraceae bacterium | reverse complement strand
GATCGCGCGTGATGCGCGTGGTGCCGGAGACGATGCCGGCCGGATCGCCGATGGAATCGACGGCAACGACGCAGTCGACGCGCGTTTCGTCGATCGAAAACTGATTAAGCGGATACGGTGCGAGGTGGTCGGTGAGCACGACGACGCGGTCGGCATAGAGCGCGTCGGCGAACGCGTAGCCGAGCGAGCCGCAAGCGGACGGGCCGAACTTGCCGGAGCAGTTGCCCATGGGATCGGCCGAGGGCGCGGCGATGAACGCCACGTCGATGTGCGCGCGACCGGTCTGAAGGTCGGCGGCGCGGCCGCCGTGCGTGCGGAACAGCACCGGCGAACAAAGCGCGCCCGCGGAGATCGCGCTCCCGACCAAGGGGCTGACATAATCCGTCTCGAGCGCGGCGACGACGCCCGCGCGCGCGTGGTCGAGCAGCGTCAGGTGCGCGTCGAACAGCGAGCTGGCGTTGACGGTGAGGTTCCCGATGCCTGCGCGCGCGATCGCGTCGAGCACGAGATTGACCACGCGGTCGCCGTTTCTTAAATGATGGTGAAACGAGACGGTCATGCCGTCCGTTAGGCCGACGCGTTCGATCGCCTCGGACAGGGAGGCGGCAAGCTTAGTCCTCATCGCGGCACACCCCCAATCGCCGTTACGAGATTGACCACGCGGTCGCCGTTTCTCAGGTGGTGGTGAAACGAGACGGTCATGCCGCACGTTAGGCCGACGCGCTCCATCGCCTCGGGGGCGGACGCGGCAAGCTTAGTCCTCATCGCGGTACACCCCCAATCGCCGCGCGGTTTCGAGCACGCGCTTTGCGCGCGCCTCGACGGGCGCGTCGATCATCTTCCCGTTCAGCGAGACGACGCCCGCGCCCTGTTCGCGGCCTTTTTTCAGCGCGGCCACGACCGCCGCGGCGTATTCGATCTCGGCGGAGGAAGGGCTGAACGCCTCGTTGATCAGCGGCACGTGCCGCGGGGAGACGGCGGCCTTGCCGGTAAAGCCGAGCGCGCGCGCAAACTGCGCGTCGCTTTTTGCGCCTTCGTCGTCGGCTGCGTCGGTGAACGGCGTGTCGAAGCAGGGAACAGAAGCAGCGCGCGCGGCAAGCACGACGCGCGAGCGGCTGTACAGAATCTCGGTCCCGGCCCTTGTGCGCGCGCAGCCGAGGTCCGCGCAGAGGTCCTCCGCGCCGAGCAGCACGCCGCGCACGCGCTTTGCTGCGGTCAATATCAGGAATGCGTGTTCTACGCCGAGCGCCGTCTCGATAAGCGGCATGAGCGCGACAGTGCCGATGGGCAATCCGCAGGCGGCCTCGGCGGCCGAGATTACCTCGTCGGCGACGGTCACGTCCGCCGCGGAATCGACCTTGGGCAGCAGCAAAAACGCGGGGCGGAGCGGCACGATCGCGGCGGCGTCGTCGGCGAAGTACGGCGACGAGATCGCGTTGACGCGCACGATCGAATTGCGCCCGGCGAACACGGGCGTGTCCAGCGCGTGCCGGACGAGGCAGCGCGCGGCGTCCTTCTCGGCGGGCGGCACGGCGTCCTCGAGGTCGAGGATCACCGCGTCCGCGCCGAGCGTGTCGGCGTGGATCAGCATGCCGGGGCTGTTGCCGGGCATGAACAGGAGGCTTCTCAGCACGTTCCCACCCCCTTCGCAGCGCGCAGGATTGCGGTTTCGGTGCGCGCGCGCAGCACGCAGTCGAGCGCGCCGCGGTCGGTGACGCGGACGGCCGCGTCGGTCACGGCAAAGCTTGCGAGCGTCTCGCGCACGGCGCGCTCGATCGCCGCCCCGTACCGGTCCAGCACGGGGGATTCGATGGTCAGCACTAAGCCCCGCCCGGGGGAGATCTCAACGAACGCGTCGTTGGACTCCAGCGTGCCGGCGACGGCCGCGGAGAGGATCTGCATAGCTCGGCTCCTCCAAAAATTCGTCGATTGCATTATACCATGAACGCGGCAAAGCGGCGCACAAAAGCGCGGTATTTCGCAAAAAACCCGCCTAAATACGGCAAAATCGCGGCATTTCCTGCACCGCGCATTGTTTTTTATCCGCCGCCTTGCTACACTGATGTCACGGTAAAAAAAGAGAGGGAAAAAATGGCATGAACGGAATCCGGCGGCTCCGGTATCTCGGCTTCGACCGGGAGACCATGGAGTCGTGTCTCGAGGCCATGACCAGGGAGAACCTCAACCTGGTGCGCAAGATGAGCGTTGTGGTATTGGGGCTGACGGCGGCGATCTCGCTGTTCTTCCTGTTCGTCGTGCGCAACACCCTGCGGATCGCGATCATCTGGGGCGTGCTGGCCCTGTCGCTCGCCGCGTTCTTCTGGAGCGGGCGGCTGCTTAGGCAAAAGACGCTCGACCGCGCCGCGGCAAACCGCCTGATCACGGCGTACAGCATACTGGCCTTTTCGTGCGCGTGCTACACCGGCACGTTCGGGGCGGGCGGGAATCTCGGCGTGACGGCCGTGTGGCTGCTGCTGTTCCTGCTCGTGGTGTTCGACCGGCCGCCGCTCGAGAACGCCGCGATATTCGCGCCCTGCGCCGCGCTGTTCATCGCGTGCAGCGCGCTGGTCAAACCCCCGGACAAGACCGCCTACGACGCGCTGCACATCCTGCTCTCGC
Organism: uncultured Oscillospiraceae bacterium; assembly: GCA_964541695.1. Lineage (GTDB taxonomy): Bacteria > Bacillota > Clostridia > Christensenellales > CAG-138 > CAZKGE01. Next base: position 5,817 of record CAZIRB010000096.1, on the reverse strand, counting down.
TGCTCGTCGGACTGATCATATCGTACAACAAGGCGCATATGCAGGTGCAGGCGCTCGTCGCGGACCGGCAGCTGCGCGTGGCCAACTACGCCCTGTACCACACGAGCACGACGGACATGCTCACGGGCCTGCCGAACCGCAGGTTGACGATGAAGCTGCTGGCCGAGACGATGGGCGAGTGCCGCAAAAAGGGCATGCCGCTCGCGCTGATGGTGCTGGACGTGGACGGCTTTAAAGGCTATAACGACCGCTACGGCCACCCGCAGGGGGACTGGCTGATGGCGCGGCTCGGGGCGTTGATGGGCGGCTTTGCCGAGGAGAACGGCATCTCGATCGGCCGCATCGGCGGCGAGGAGTTCATGGCGCTGTGGGCGGAGCCGTCGCAGCAGCGCGCCGAGGAGCTTTGCGAATCGCTTCGGCGCGCGGTGGAGCAGCTCGGCGAGAAGCACGAGTCGTCGCAGGTCGCGCCCGTCGTGACGGTCAGCGTGGGGCTGTTTTTCGGCGAGCTGCCGCCGGCCGCGCAGCCGGAGCGCGCGTACGAGCTGGCCGACCGCGCGCTGTACCGTGCCAAAGAGGCGGGCCGCAACTGCTGCGCGCGCTACGATCCGCTGAAAAACGCGACGGCGCCGTTTACGACGGATCCTCAGAAAGGCCAGACGTACAGTGCGGGCAGCGTGTGGCCAATATAGGCACCTCGCTTTTGCAGAACGGGCAGGTTTTCGTCGTCGGCGCGGCCGGCGCGGCGTCGCCGGTCTTGCGCAGGTACTTTAAGCTGTTGATGCCCTTGATGATCAGAAACAGCACGAGCGCGATGATCAAAAAGTTGATGACGTTCGTGATGAACGCGCCGTAGCGGATCGGTACATTGTTGACCGAAACCGCGAGCCCCGAGAAGTCGTTCTTGAGGAAGATGCCCAGAAACGGCGAGATGATGTCGCCCACGAGCGAGTCGACGATGGACTTAAACGCCGCGCCGATGATCACGCCGACCGCCATGTCCATAACGCTGCCCTTCTGGATAAACGTCTTGAATTCGGACAGGAATTTCTTCATATTTTGACGCCGCCCCCCATGTTTCTTTTCCAGACTATACCGCCGAAGGGGCGGACATGTCAACCGCGCGGCTTAATTTGCAGGCGCGGCGGCTGAATCCTGCATTGACACGACCTTAGGCATCCGTGGTATAATGAGGCCGTTCCGGGCAGTGCGCTTTGCGGCCCGGAACAACTGCGGCATGGAGGCACATATTTTATGAAAACGGACGTCGTCATCGTGGGCAGCGGCCCCGCCGGCATATTCACCGCGCTGGAGATGATCAAAAACGGCACGAAAAGGCACATTACGCTCGTCGAGAAGGGCCTGTCCATCGAGCAGCGCAGGTGCCCGAAAAGCGTGACGAAAAAATGCATGAACTGCCGCCCGTACTGTCATATCACGACCGGTTTTTCCGGCGCGGGCGCGTTCAGCGACGGCAAGCTGTCGCTCTCCTGCGAGGTCGGCGGCGACCTGCCGGCGCTCGTCGGCGCGGACCGCGCGCAGGACACGATCGATTACGCGGACAAAATCTATCTCGATTTCGGCGCGGACGGCAAGATCGAGGGCGTGAGCAACGCCGCCGAGGTCAAGGAGATTCGTAAGCGCGCGATCCAGGCGGGCCTGAAGCTGATCGACTGCCCGATCCGGCACCTCGGCACCGAGCGCGCGCAGGATATCTACGCGTCCATCGAGCACTACCTGCTCGAAAAAGGCGTCGAGATGCTGTTCGCGCACGAGTGCAAGAATCTCATCCTCGAGGGCGATATCTGCCGCGGCGTGCTCGTCGAGCACGGCGGGCAGGAGTTTGAGATTTACGCCGGCGTTACCGTCGTCGCCACCGGCCGCCGCGGCGCGGACTGGTTCGAGAAGATCTGCACGGAGCACAACATCTCGCACCTGCCCGGCACCGTCGACATCGGCGTGCGCGTCGAGGTGCGCAACGAGGTGCTCGAGACCGTCAACGAGGTGCTCTACGAGTCCAAGCTCGTCGGCTATCCCAAGCCGTTCAAGAACAAGGTGCGCACGTTCTGCCAGAACCCCGGCGGCTTCGTGTCCCAGGAGAATTACGACGAGGACCTCGCCGTCGTCAACGGCCACGCGTACAAGGACCATAAGTCCGAGAACACGAACCTCGCCATCCTCTGCTCGCACAACTTCAACGAGCCGTTCAACCAGCCCATCGCCTACGCCAAGAAGGTCGGAGAGCTGACCAATATGCTCGGCGCGGGGCATATCCTCGTGCAGCGCTTCGGCGATATCCTCGACGGCAAGCGCACCTGGCAGAAGGAGCTCGACCGCAGCAACCTCAAGCCCACGCTCGTCGACGCCGTCGCCGGCGATATCACCGCCGCCATGCCGTACCGGTCGATGATCAATATCATCAACTTCATCCAGTCGCTCGACCACGTCGTGCCCGGCTTCGCCGCGCCCGAAACGCTGCTCTATTCGCCCGAGCTGAAGTTCTACTCCAACCGCGTCAAGATGGACGAGAACCTCAATACGAACATTCAGAACCTGTTCTGCCTCGGCGATTCGTCCGGCTGGACGCGGGGGCTTATGATGGCCTCCGTCATGGGCGTGCTCATGGGCCGGAAGATCGCGTAGGGAAAAAAGAATAGAACAGAAGTGCGGGGCCGCTTCGCGGCCCCGGTCTTGATTTTGGAAGGGGGGCACGTTGAGGGCAGAGCCCTCAGCGGGATACGGCGGGGCGCCGCCCCACACCCCGCCAAAGGGGGAAACCTCCTTTGGAAACCCAAATAGTTTAGTGTTTTTCGCAGGGTTTCCAAAGGGCCTTCGGCCCTTTGGCGGTGGTTTGGAGGCGGAGCCTCCAACGGGGCGCGGGGCAGCGCCCCGCCGTTTCCCGTCTCCCCGAGGGCGGAACCTCTAACTAAACCAAAAACGGCGCGGGGCTCTGCCCCGCGCCAAATCCTATTCCCCGTATCCTTTACGGCAGCAGCGTGTCCCACTTGTCCGCGAGCGACTTTAAATCCGCCTCGAAGATGGCACGCTTGAGCTCGGTATCGGGCGAGCGGCGGTCCTGGCTGCGCATCAGCGCGGCGGAGAGGCGCTTGAGCTGTTCGTTGCCGGCGAACTCGGGCGCGGTGCACGCGAGCGGCGTCGCGTCGTCCCGCAATGCGTCCTGCGCGGGCCGCGCTTCGGTTGCTTCCGGAGCGGCGGGCCGCTTGGGTGCGGGCGCGGCTTTTTTGACGCGGCGCACGCCGGCGGCGTTGGCGTCGGGCACGAGCACGACCTCGTCGCCGAGCGACGGGACGGTGACGGAAAAGCCCAGGTTTGTGAGCGCGTCGTCGAGCGACTGCAGGGCGGCGTCCTCGCCGTGGACGAGGAAGACCTCGGCGGGCCTGGGGTCGGCGGACGACGCCCACTGAATCAGCTCGCTCTTGCCGGCGTGGCCGGAGAAGCCGTCGGTCTGGACGATGTTGGCATTGACGCGCACGTCCTCGCCGAACAGCCGTACCTTCTTGGCGCCGTCGACGAGCAGGCGGCCGAGCGTGCCGGCGGCCTGATAGCCGGCGAACATGACGGTGCTGTCGGCGCGGTAGAGGTTGTGCTTAAGGTGGTGGCGGATGCGCCCCGCCTCGCACATACCGGAGGCGGAGAGTATGATCTTCTGGCCTTTCGTGTCATTGATCGCGCGCGACTCGTCGGTGGTCTGGGCGATGCGCAGCGTCGGGAACTCGAACGGCGAGCCGTCGCGGCTGAGCGCAAGCGCGTCGTCGTCGTAATAGCCGCGCGCGGAGTGCTCGTAGACCTTCGTGGCTTCGATGGCGAGCGGGCTGTCGATATAGACCGGCACCTTTTCAAGGCCCGGCACGAGCCCTTTGGCCAGAATGCTCTTGATGTAGTACAAAAGCTCCTGCGTCCTGCCGACGGCGAACGACGGGATCACGAGATTGCCGCCGCGCGCGAGGGCGCCGCGGATGACGGACGCAAACTCGGCCTCCTTGTCCGCGCCGGTCGAGAACTCGTGGTCGCGGTCGCCGTACGTGCTCTCGAGCACGAGGTAGTCCGCCTCGCGGATGGGCTGCGGGTCGTTCAGGATCGGCCGTTCGTTGCGCCCGAGGTCGCCGGAGAACACGATCTTGGTCGTTTTGCCGCCCTCGGCGATCGAGACTTCGATCGAGGCGGAGCCGAGCAGGTGCCCCACGTCCGAAAACACCGCGGTCACGCCGGAAAGGATCTCGACGCGCTGATTGTACGCCGTGCCGTGGAACCGGCGGAGGCTGATCTCCGCGTCCTTAATCGTATACAGCGGCTCGATGCGCTTCTTGCCGGCGCGCTCGAGCTTGCGGTTCTGCCACTCGGCCTCCTGTTCCTGGATGTGCGCGCTGTCGGGCAGCATGATCGTTGCCAGCTCCGCGGTCGCGCCCGTGCACAGGATCGGACCGGCAAAGCCGCGCTTGACAAGCAGCGGCACGAGGCCCGTGTGGTCGATGTGCGCGTGCGTAAGCAGCAGCACGGCAATATCCGCGGGATCGAACGGAAAGCTGTCCTCGCCGTACTCGCCGCGGGCGTCCTCGCCCTGGCGCATGCCGCAGTCGATTAAGATTTTGCCCGCCGCCGTCTCGAGCAGGTGGCACGAGCCGGTGACCGTCCGCGCCGCGCCGCAGAATTTGAGCTTTGTCATAGGGTCCCCTCCGCAATGCATGGGTTTGATCAAACCGATGTCCGCCGCGGCGGACGACTGAAACAGTATATCACAATCTCCAAAAAATCACGCAAAAAAATCCGTCACCACTCGCACTCGAAGCGCTCGATGTCCTCCTCCTCAAGCGTGTCGCCGATCTGCACCTCGATGAAGTGCAGGTCGGTCAGCGCGCGGGCGGCGTGCTTGATGCCGCGGTTGATATGGATCACGTCGCCGGAGCGGATGTTGAGCTTGTGCCCGTCGAGCAAAAGCTCGCCCGTGCCGTGGACGATCGTCCATATTTCGTCGCGGCTGCGGTGCAGCTGGTAGCTCAGCGTTTTCCCGGCGCGCATGGTCAGGTGCTTGGTTAAGGAACGCGTCTTGTCCGCGTACTGCACGTAATCGACGACGCGGTACTCGCCCCAGCGGCGCTCCTCGAACATCGGCCGCTCGACGATCGCGTCGACGTAGGGCTTAAGGTAGCTGCTCGCGCCCTTGTCGGACACGAGTATGCCGTCCGGGCTGGCCGCGACGATGACGTTGGTCAGGCCCAGCGCGACGACGGGGATGCCGAGCTCGTTGATCACGGTCGTGTTCTGGCAGCCCTCGCCGAACACGGCGGTGCCGATGGCCTCGGTGCCCATCTCCTCGGAGAGCGTGTTCCAGGTGCCGAGGTCCTTCCATTTGCCCGCGTAGGGCACCATGGCGAGGCGCTCCGCCTTCTCGACGACCGCATAGTCGAAGCTCGTCTTGGGCAGCTCGCAAAAGTGCGCGAGCACGTCCTCGTACGACGCGACGGGGAAGCTTTTCCGTACGATGTCGAGCACGTAGCCTAATTGCAGCGCGAACACGCCGCCGTTCCACTTCGCGTGTTCAGCAAGCAGCGCCTTGGCTTTCTCGAGCGAGGGCTTTTCGGTAAAGCGCTTCACGCGGTGCAGTTTGATGCCGTGCGCGGTCGCGGGCTCGCCGTCGGGCACGATGTAACCGTATTTTTCGGACGGGTAGGTCGGCTCGATGCCCATGAGCACGATGTCGGCCTCGTTAGCCGCGCACAGCCGTTCCATGTCGGAAAGCGCGGCAAAATACCCGGCCTCCGCGCACGGGTCGACGGGCAGCACGAGCACGGGCTCGGTCTC
>CAZIRB010000095.1:3144-8506 GCA_964541695.1 uncultured Oscillospiraceae bacterium | reverse complement strand
CTCCTATCTTTTGCTTCTTTTCTTTAAGAAAAGAAGCAGGGGTGCAGGGGGCCGCGCCCCCGCAAACCAAAAGCCGCGAAGCGGAAGCACCGCAAATAAAATAAATCCAATCCCCAAAAGCGGGCAGCCACCATGCTCTCCGCTTTTTTCCTGCCGTCGGTGCGCGGCAAAAGGAAGTGGACAAACGAACGATTCCGACATACTATAGTGGAAGAGCGCCGGGAGCTTCGGCCGGGCGCGAGGTTTGTGAGGATAGCCGGAATATGAAGCGAATCATTTTTACGGGCGGGGGCACGGCCGGGCATGTCACGCCGAACATCGCGCTGATCGAACGGCTCGAGGTCGAGGGCTGGGAGATCCACTACATCGGCACGCGCGAGGGCATGGAGCACGAGCTTCTCAAAAAACTTCCGCAGGTGACGTACCACACGATCTCGTCGGGGAAGCTGAGGCGGTATTTCTCCTGGCAAAACTTTATAGACCCGTTCCGCGTGATCAAGGGCGTGTTCCAATCGCGGCGCATCGTGCGCGAGGTCGCGCCGGACGTGATATTCAGCAAGGGCGGTTTCGTGTCGGTACCGGTCGTGATCGGCGCGGGCCGGGTGCCGGTCGTGTCGCACGAGTCCGACTATACGCCGGGCCTGGCCAACCGCATCGCGGCGGTGTTTTCCGACACGGTCTGCGTGTCGTTTGAGGACACGCTCGCGTTTGTCAAGGGCGGCAAGGGCGTGTACACGGGCACGCCGATCCGCTCCGAGCTGTACCGCGGCGACGCGGCGCGCGCAAAGGCGATGACGGGGTTTGCGGGAATCAAGCCCGTGCTGCTGGTCATGGGCGGGAGCCTGGGCGCAAAGAAGCTCAACGACCTGCTGCACGCGGCGCTTAACGAGCTTTTGACAAGGTTCGACATCGTGCATCTGTGCGGGCGCGGCAAGGAGTGTCCGGAGTTGAATCAGCCGGGGTATGTGCAGTATGAATACGTGCACGAGGAGCTGCCGGACCTGTTCGCGCTGTGCGACATCGTGCTCTCGCGCGCGGGTGCGAACGCGGTGTTCGAGCTGTTGGCGCTGAATAAGCCCGCCTTGCTCGTGCCGCTGACGCTGTCGTCGACGCGCGGCGACCAGCTGCACAACGCCAAGTATTTTGAGAAAAAGGGCTACGCCCTGTGGATCGATCAGGACACGGCGACGAAGGAAACGCTCATCGCCGCGCTCGACGAGGTGTACAGAAGGCGCGAGGAACTGATCAAGACCATGGAGAAGGACCTGCGCTCCGACGGCACCGATGAGGTGCTCGACGTTATCAAGCGCGCGGCGGGCGCGGACGCGTGATCGCCGCGCTTATTGCCCAGGTTCGGGACAACCCCTCGTCGGCCGAGGCGCTGTCCGCGCTCGTCGCGCTTGCAAAGAAAAAGGCGGAGCGCGACGAGATTGCGCGCGCGTTTTTTGACCGCGCGCCGCTGTATGCGGCGCTGCATTCGCCGGAGCCGAAGGCGCGCAAGAACGCCGCGCGGCTGATCGGCGCTTTGGAGAGCCCGCGCGATTCCGCGGCGCTTGCCGGCGCGCTGAATGCCGAAACGACGCTGTTTGTCGTGCCGTCGCTGCTGCTTGCATTGGGCGCTTGCGGCGGCGCGGACGCCGTGCGCGCGCTCGAGGCCTACGTTCCGCCCGCGCCCGCCGACGAGACGCGGGAAAAGCATTGCGGCGAGATCGCGCTGGCGCATCAAAAGGCGGTAAACACACTGCGCCCGCGCGCGTTCGCTCCGCCGGACAAGCCGGATAAAAAGCGCGCCGTGCTTCTCGCGCCGCCCGAGGGCTTTTCCGGTGTGCTCGTGGACGAGCTGACGGCGCTCGGCTATCGGCCGCGGCCCGCGGAGGGCGGCGTGCTCGTCGAGACGGACGACCCTGCCGCGCTGTACCGCGCGCGCTGTTTCTTTGAGCTGTTGTACCCGCTCGCGCAAAACGTCACGGCCGTGCCGGAGGCAATCGCGGAGGCGGCAAGCGGCGAACTGACGATGCCGTACCGCGTCGAGCTGCGCGGTTACGCGGGCGACCGCGCCGCGTTCATCCGGCAGCTTGTTCGTTCGCTCGGCGGCGACAACAACGCGTCACACTACGCGCTCGAGCTGCGCGTCGTCGTGCGCGCAGAACGCGCCGACGTGTTCGTCAAGCCCTGCTACCTGCCGGATGAGCGCTTTGCCTACCGTGTGCGCGCGCTCCCCGCGTCGATGCATCCCGCGACCGCGGCCGCGCTGGTCCGCTACGCCGCGCCGTATTTAACGCTCAGCAGTCCCGCCGTGCTCGATCCGTTCTGCGGCAGCGGGACGCTGCTGTTCGAGCGCGGGCGGTTCTCCCCGTGCCGGGCGCTGCTCGGCGTGGACATTGCCGAAACAGCCGTCCGCGCCGCGCGCGAAAACGCCGCGGCGGGCAGCAGCCGCGCCGCGTTCGTGCATAAGGATATCCTCAAGTTCGCCGCGCGCGAGCCCTTCGACGAGCTGTTCGCCAACCTGCCGTTCGGCAACCGCGTCGGCACGCACCGCGAGAACGAACGGCTCTACCGCGCGTTCGTGCCGCTGCTGCCGCGCCTGCTCGCTCCCGGCGGCGTCGCCGTGCTCTATACCATGGAGTACCGCCTGCTCTCGGCCTGCCTCGACCGCGAACCCGCGCTCGCCCTCGCCGACCGCCGCCGTACCGAGGCCGGCGGGCTGCTGCCCTGGGTGTTTGTGCTGAAAAAGAAATAGCGGCGCTTTTCCGGAACGGGAAAGGCGCCGTGCGTTTGTTTTGGGGATTTTGAAAGGGGTACGATAGGGGCACGGTAGGGGTACGTCGGAGGCACGTCAGGTACGTTGAGGGCGCTGCCCTCAAACTCCTGCCAAAGGGCCGGAGGCCCTTTGGAAACCCTTTCTGCCGAACGTGAGGTTTCGTTTTATATCCGTCACTGGGTTTCCAAAGGGGGCCGAAGCTGAGCGCCGCCTGTGGCGGATGAAGCGAGGCGCAGGCCCAGTGAGCTAGGGAGCGCAGGCCCAAAGGGGCATGTGCGACCATTGCGAACTGCGGACTGTTTTTCTTCGGCGGTTTGCGGGGCAGCGCCCCGCCAGAAAACTCTTTAAAACTCAAAATACGGCGCGGCGCAGTACCCTGTGCCCGGCAATACGGGTTTCCAAAGGGCCGCCGGCCCTTTGGCGGGTGTTTGAGGGCGGAGCCCTCAACGTCCACTTTGCCGAAGCAACGTCCTCAACGTTTCCTTTGGCGGTTTGCTGGGCAGCGCCCCGCAAGCGCCCCTCGTTTCGTTCGTTCCTCCCGTCCCCTTCAGCTCTTCGTTTCGAACACGTTGCCGCAGCGCGTGCAGGTCACGCGCAGGCGGCCCTTGCCGCGCGGCACGCGCAGGCGCTGCGTGCACTGCGGGCAGATGAGATACTTGTACTGCCGGATCTCGGCCCAGGTCGGGTTCTTTTTTGCCTTGCGGGCGCGGTGCGTCCGCGGTCGGGTCGCGCCGGCCGTGTGCGCGCCGGCGGCGGGGCGGAACAAGCGCCGAAAGAAATCGCGTACGGCGGTGACAATCGTGAGAAACTTTAAGTTCTCCTGATAGCGCCGCTCGGGCTTGCCGGCGAGCAGCCGGACCGCGCCGAATATCACGCAGGCGGCGGTGACGGCGTTGAGCGCGTAGCGCACCGCGTTGCCGTACGGGAAGAAGATCGCGAGCACGGAGGCGGCGACGGCCGCGATGAACAAAAAGCGGTTCAGTTCGTCGAGGCCGAACCGGTTCTGTTGCTGCTGCTGGTACATCCAAATTCCCCCTTGATGAATAGCTTTGCGGTCAGCGGCATAAGCGCAACGCTCAGCCCGCCTTCGATGTCGAGCATCTCGCCGGTCAAAACCTCCGTATAGCGGCCGGCAAGCGGCACGTCCGTCTCGGCGTCCGGCCCCTCGCGGAGCGTATCGGACGCAAGGCGCGCGGGCTGTTCGGCCGCGGAGCGGTTGACGAGCAGGACGGCGCAGTCCTCGGTTTCGGGCAGGTAGCGCACGATCGAGAACACGTCCGCCGACAGCGCGCCCATGCGGGTCAGCCCCGTCTGCAGCACCGTGTGCCGCGCGCGCGCCGAAAAGAGCTTGCCCGCCGCGGCGAGGATGTCGGGCTCCTCGGCGCCCCACGGGTACGGCGCGCGGTTGAACGGATCGGCCATGCCCTGCATGCCGGCCTCGTCGCCGTAATAGACGCTGGGCACGCCGGGGTGCGCGGCCTGGATCGCGAACGCGAGCGGCGCGCGGTAGTGCGCGAGCGCCAGGTCCTCAAACGACGGCTTATAGACGGCCTGCTCGGCCCGGGTCAGCGCCCTGCGGTCGGGCGCGCCGGCAAGCTGCGTCAGCAGCCGCACGTCGTCATGCGAGGTCAGAAGGTTCATCGCCGCGTCGAAAAACGGCTTCGGGTAGTGCTCGCGCAGCGTGCCGAGCGCGTCGGTGAGCGCGTACGCGTCGGTCCTGCCGGTTAAGAACGCGACGACCGCGCGCGCGAACGGGTAGTTCATCGCGGAATCGAGCTCGTCGCCGTCGACATAATCGCGCCGGTGCGCGCCCTCAAACTTGTTGCTGCAGTCCTCCCAGACCTCGCCGATGAGCACGGCCTCGGGATTGATCTCCTTGACGCGCCGCCGCAGGATGCGGATGAACGGGTCGGGCAGCTCGTCGGCCACGTCGAGCCGGAAGCCCATTACGCCGAGCCGCAGCCAGTGCGCGAGCACGCCGTTCTCGCCCGCGACGAACTCGACGTACGACGGCGTCATCTCGGCGACGTTCGGCAGCGACGGGAAGTTCCACCAGCAGTCGTACACGTCCGGGAACGTGTGGAACGTGTACCATTCGTAGTACGGCGAGTCCTTGCCCTGGTACGCGCCGCGGTCCGGGTAGCGCCCGTCGCGGTTGAAGTACCGGCTGTCCGCGCCGGTGTGCGAGAACACGCCGTCGAGGATAACGCCGATGCCGTGGTCGCGCGCCTCCAGGATGAAGTCGGCAAAGTCGTCCTCGGTGCCGAGGATGGGGTCGATCCGGTGGTAGTCGGCGGTGTCGTAGCGGTGGTTGCTGCCGGACTCGAAGACCGGGTTGAGGTACAGGTACGACACGCCGAGCGACTTTAGGTAGGGGAGCTTCTCGCGGATGCCGTTGATGTCGCCGCCGAAGAAATCGTTCGGCGCGTACTCGGTCTGGCCCGCGGGCGCGGTCGTGGCCGGTTCCTCGTTCCAGCGGTCGTGGATGCGCAGCTGCCTGCCCAACGAGGCGTGGTACCCCGCGCGGGAGCGGAAATCTTCCCAGCTGCTGCGCTTGAACCGGTCCGGAAATATCTGGTAGCACAGGCCGCGCCGCCAGCT
>CAZIRB010000095.1:0-3044 GCA_964541695.1 uncultured Oscillospiraceae bacterium | reverse complement strand
CGCGCCGCAAGCTGTGTTTTGCTGGAGAAGTTGATAACATTTCACAATTCCGCCCGCGCCGCCTTGGCCTTGCCGTCTTTTGCAAAGCGCGGCCGCAGCCTTGCGTAACAGAACGCGTCGAGCCGCTCGATTGCCACGGCCGAGAGGGCGAACACGAACGGCATGATGAAGTACCGGTAGCGTGCGCCGACCTCGATCAACAGATACGCGCAGAAATTGGCGCAGAAGATCAGTATCAAAAGCGTCGCGAGCGGCTTTCGCGCGTTTTTGCGCAGCAGCACGGCGCAGCACGAGCCGAGAAACAGCGCGAAAACCAGCGTATACAGCGTTTTGTCGAACACCTGGCCGCGGCGGATCAGTCCCGCGACGTCCGTGTGCAGGGGGCCGATGTCCACGCGTTTGGTCGTGTCGAAGGCCTGGAACGTAAACCCGGGATCCTCGAAGCTCGACCACATCGCCCGCGTCTTGCGGGCAAAGAAGTCCGGCCAGTCGTCCTGCTCGCGCAGGAGGCGGGAAACGATTGCCGCGCCGTCGCCGGTTTCGACGTATTCGTACAGGTCCGCGTCCGAGTACGTGCCGCTCTCGGCGTCGTTGAAGCCGACGATCAGCTTCCACACGTATGAGGAGCGGTTATCCGCCGCCTGGGGCGAAACGCCGGCAAAGGCCGCCGCAAGCAGCGCCGTCGAGAGCGCGATAGCCGCCGCAAGGCAGACCGCGCGCGCAAGGCGGGCGCGGATCAACCGCGCGTCCCTTGCCCGGGCCGCGTCGATCAGCAGCAGCACGAAAAAGACCGCGAGCGCGGCGTACAATACGACGGCCTCGCTGCGCAACAGGTTCCCGAGCGCGATGAGCGCGCCGGCAGCGCCCGCGGCCGCGGGCGTCTGGTACTTAAGCAGCAGGTACAGCCCGAGCAGCATGAAAAACAGCGACGCGTGCTGGTTCGTCAGCTGCGGCGCGGTTAAAACCGACGCGGGGTAGAGCGCGTACAGCAGCATGGTAATTAGCGCCGCGCGGCGCGACGCGACAAGCTTTGCAAGCCCGTACACGAGCGCAAGGATGCCCGCCATGAATGCGAGGTTGACGAGCCCGGCAAACGGCAGCGAATTGCAGATCGAGAACAACCCGGCGTAGAAATACGCGACCGGGATGAGGTTCGGGTAGACGACAAAATAGAACTCCGACGTCCAGCTCGTGTCGCCCGTGAGCAGCCTTTGCGCCGCGTCGTAAAAGAGCGCGTAATCGAGCACGGGCGGCGCCTGGACGGAGAGAATCAGCGCGAGCCGCAACAAAACGCCCGCGGCGAGAATCACAAAGAACGGCGCGCGCCCGGGCAGGCGGACGAAGAGGAACAGCGCGGCAAGCGCGAGAAGCGCCAGGCAGCACGCGATAAACAGCGGGAGCTTGCCGTAGGCCGCGATCGCGAGGCCGTTCTCGGCCAGGATCAGCGCGGACATACCAAGCGCCGCGGCGGCCGCGGCGGCAAAGAGCGCGGATACAATCCCGCTCTGGCCGGAGCCAAGCTCCGACAGTTCGGCGCGCGGCAAAGACCTGTCCCTCACGGCCCGTTACCTGCGCTCGACGACGTGGTCCGCGTCCTTGTAGATATGGTTTGCCGGCACGACGCCGCGCACGCGCGAGAGCGGGTACACGATCGCGTGCGGCATCAGCACGGAGCCGGGGCAGAGCACGCTGTTGCAGCCGACGTCGACGTGGTTGCCGAGTATCGCGCCGAGCTTTCTTAGCCCCGTCTCGAACGCGCCGCCGGGGCCGCGGACGATGACGTTCGTCCGGTCCGACTTGACGTTCGAGCAGATGCTGCCCGCGCCGAGGTGCGAGCCGAACCCCAGCACGGAGTCGCCGACGTAGTTGTAGTGCGGCACCTGCACGTTGTCGAACAGGAGGCAGTTCTTGAGCTCCGTCGAGTTGCCTACGATACAGCCGCGGCCGACGAGCGCGCTGCCGCGGATGAACGCGCCGGGCCGGATCTCGGTGTCCGGACCGATGATCGAGGGCCCGCCGATGTAGATGTTCGGGAACAGCTTGGCGGATTTTGCGACCCAGACGTTTTCGCCGCGCAGCTCGTATTCGTCGGGGCTGAGCAGCGGCCCGATCTCGAGGATGAACGATTTCAGGCGCGGCAAAAGCTCCCACGGGTACGTGGTCTCGCGCAGCAGCGGCTCGGCCAATGTGGCGGTGAAGTCGGAAAACAGGTCTGCGTTTTTCATAGTTTGCTTGCGGCCTCCTGGTCTAAATATACGCTGACAAACGGGTGCAGTTGCAGTACCGACGCGGGCATGTCGGGCGTGACCGGCCCGTGCAGCGCGCGCCTGACGGCTTCCGCCTTCGCCGCGCCGAGCGCGACGAGCACGATACTCTTGGCGTTCATGACCGTCTTGATCCCCATCGTTACGGCCTGGTCGGGCACCCCGGCCTCGCCGGCAAAGAAGCGCGCGTTGGCGCGCCGCGTGTCCTCGGACAGGCGCACGAGGTGCGTCGTCGTCTCAAACGGCGTGCCCGGCTCGTTGAAGCCGATGTGGCCGTTGCGGCCGAGGCCCAATAGCTGCAGGTCGATGCCGCTGTACTCCGCGATCGCGCGGTCGTAGCCGGACAGCTGCTCCGCCGAGTGGTCGATGCCGCTCGGGATATGCATCCGCTCCCTGGGCAGGTCGATGTGGTCGAACAGGTGCTTCCGCATAAACGCGTGGTAGCTCTGCTCGTGTGCCGGCGGCAGGCCGACGTATTCGTCGAGGTTGAAGCTCGCGGCTCGCGCGAACGAGACCTCGCCCGCCTTGTAAGCGCGGATCAGCTCCGCGTACAGGCCGAGCGGGGTCGAGCCCGTCGCAAGGCCGAGCACGGCGTCGGGCTTTTGCCGGATCAGGCCGATGAACTGCGCCGCGGCTAGCTTTGCGAGGCGCTCCGCGGTGTCGACGATGATGTGCATGGGCGTGTTTATCTCCTTGGAGTTATAAATCGGATGGGGGGACGGGGAACGTTGAGGGCTCCGCCCTCAAACACCCGCCAAAGGGCCGAAGGCCCTTTGGAAA
>CAZIRB010000094.1:0-8530 GCA_964541695.1 uncultured Oscillospiraceae bacterium | reverse complement strand
GTCGGGGCAAAGTCCGCTTTGCTCCGACATTATTTTATTCCGACGAACAAAATAACGCCATCCGCCCGCTCCCTTTGCCCCTCCTTTTCGGACGCGGCCCGCCGCGCCGGGGCTCGCGTCCGGGAAAACGAATGGTTCGGGTTTGGATTGCCCCGGCGCACCATCGAAGTACTTGCGGAATAAAACCGTTTTCGCAAGTGCTTTTTTTGCGAAAAAACCCGAAATCCGGCATGTTTGGTTCTCACGCTTACTTGTTCCGTACTTTCGGCGGCCGTATAATGATAATTGAATACGCATTTCTCACCGGGGGCGCCTGTCATGTTGATTGCACATCGCAGCGAGGACGGCCGGACACAATCGTTTTCCGAACATGCGACCGCCGTGGCCGATTTGGCGGCCCGCTTTGCCGCCAAATTCGGCGACGAGCGCCCGGCTTATGCGGGCGGGCTGCTGCACGACGCGGGCAAATGCTCCCCCGCCGGACAAGCCCGGCTGATGGGCGGCGGCGCAGCGGTTGAGCACTCCGCCGCGGGCGCGGAGATCCTTGGCGGCGACCCGAGAAACAACCCTTTTGGGTACCTGCTCGCGTACTGCATCGCCGGGCACCACTCCGGCCTGCCGGACGGCGGTGTTTCGACCGACACGGAGGACCGTCCGACCCTCGTCGCCAAGCTCAAGCGGCAGAAGGCGCGCAACCGGGATTATGCCGCCTATGCGGATGCGCTCGGCTCCCCGCCGCCCGCCGACATATCGTTCTCGCTGGCCCTTCCGCAAAAGGACGCCGCGTTTTCGCTCGCCTTTCGGACGCGCATGCTCTACAGCTGCCTGGTCGACGCGGATTTTCTCGACACCGCCGCGTTTATGAACAATACGCCCCCGCGGGAAGGCATCGGCGAGCCCCTCGACCTCCTGTTTAAACGGCTGCGGCATAGGCTCGCGTCGTTCGGCCCGCCGAAGGACATCGTCGGAGAAAAACGGGCCGAGGTGCAGCGCGACTGTCTGCTCGCCGCAGAATCGCCGCGCGGCCTGTTTTCACTCACCGTGCCGACAGGCGGAGGAAAAACGCTCTCCTCCCTCGCCTTCGCGCTCTTACATGCGCTGAAAAACGGGCTCGATCGCGTCGTCTATGTGATTCCGTATACGTCCATCATCGACCAGACCGCGAAAATCTTTCGCGAGGCGCTCGGCGAACAGAACGTGCTCGAACACCATCACAACGTCAACTACGACACGCCGGACGGCGGCGAAGGCGATCCGCGCGCGCTGGCCGCCGAAAACTGGGACGCGCCCATCATCGTCACCACAAACGTGCAGTTCTTCGAGTCGCTCTTCTCCAACCGCCCCTCCCGCTGCCGAAAGCTGCACAACATCGCAAACAGCGTCATCATATTCGACGAGGCGCAGATGTTTCCCGTCGATTTGCTGCTGCCCTGCATCCGCGCCATCGAGCAGCTCGTTCAAAACCACCGCTGCACCGCGGTGCTCTGCAGCGCGACCCAGCCCGCGCTCGGCCCGTATCTTGCCCCCTCCCTACGCCCGCGCGAAATCTGTGCCGATCCGCAGTCGCTGTATGCGGCGCTTGCGCGCGTGCATTACGAGCAGCTCGGTCAGGTTTCCGACGACGCGCTGCTCGCGCGGCTCAATTCCCATGAGCAGGCGCTCTGCGTGGTCAACACGAAGCTGCAGGCGCAGGCGCTCTACGCCGGCCTGTCGGGAAGGGGGTGTTATCACCTCTCGACGCTCATGACGCCGGCGCACCGCCGGCGCGTGCTGGACAAAATCCGCGTCCGCTTAAAACACGGCCTGCCGTGCCGCGTCGTTTCCACAAGCCTGATTGAGGTGGGCGTGGACGTGGACTTTCCCGTGGTATACCGCGAGGAAGCCGGGCTCGACTCCGTTATCCAAGCGGCGGGGCGCTGCAACCGCGAGGGACGGCTTTCGGCAAGCGACGCGCCGGTCTATGTCTTTCGTCCGGACGACGTCTATCAAAAGAAGCGCCCGCGTCCGCTGCAGCTGCCGATTGCGGTCGCGCGGCTGATTATGGAAAGCCACGCGGACATCTCTTCTCAGCAGGCCATCCAGGATTATTTTTTACAATACTTCAACTTCCGAGGCGCGTCTCTCGATCAAAAGGAGATTCTCAGGCAGATTGCAAACGGCGTCTCCGCGGGCCTGAGCATCCCCTTTGCGAGCATTGCGGAGCAGTTTCGCGTGATCGACGCGCCGACGCGGACGGTGCTGATACCCGAAAACGACGAAGCGCGCGGCATCATCGCGGCGCTGAAAAGCGGCGCGCATTCCCGCGGCCTTTTGCGCAAAGCGGGTCTGCACGCGGTTTCGGTCTATCCGCAGCAGTATGAGCTGCTGCTCGGGGCGGGACTGCTGGTCGTCCTGGACAGCGAACTATCCGCGCTCCGGGATATGTCGTCCTATTCAAAGGATGTAGGGTTGCAGATACCAAAGGGCGGTATCGGCATAATCGCATAAAGCAAAAGAGTGGGTCTACTATTCACTTTCTCTGTTCAAGAAAGCGAGGGGATGCGCAAGGCGGACGGGGCGTGTCGTCGACCGCCTTTTCCGCCAGGAAACATAAGAAACCTTTCATGCAGCGCGGTTTTACCCGCTCAGGGCTTTGTTTGATCCTGCTTTACATCGAACACGCATCCCCGCAAAAAAGCAAAACGCAAGTAGGCGGCGGCTGCGAACCCTAAAACGAAAACGGAACGAACCGGCAAAACGAATTGCACAACCTTTCAAGGCAGCAAACGCTGCGGCTATGAAGATCGCATGTCTTCGGAAAGAGGTGAAATCCTTGGCTTTTGGGATCCAATTGGAAGCGTGGGGAAAATACGCGCTCTTTTCCCGCCCGGAGATGAAGACCGAGCGCGTGAGCTACGACCTGATCACCCCCGGCGCGGCGCGGGGGCTGATTGAGGCCGTATATTGGCACCCGGGCATGAAATGGGTGATCGACTCGATTTACGTGTGCAATCCCATTCGCTTCACGAACATCCGCCGCAACGAGGTCAGCCAGAAAATCTCCGCAAGCAATGTCCGCGAGGCGATGAACGGCAGGAACGCGCTGCTCTATCTCAACGCTTCGGAGCTCATTCAGCAGCGCGCCTCCCTCGTACTGACCGATGTGCGCTATATCATTTCCGCGCACTTTGAGATGACGAAGAAGGCCGCGGCCGAGGACACGCCGGGGAAATTCTATGCCAAAACCAGCGAGCGGCTCAAGGCGGGCAAGCACTTCTCGCAGCCGTACTTCGGCTGCCGGGAGTTTCCCGCAAACGTCCGTCTGTTCGAGGGCGAACTGCCGCCTCCGCCGGAGGAACTGACCGGCAGGCATGAGCTCGGGTACATGCTGTACGACATGGATTACAGCGAGCCCGGCGGCGCCCGGCCGATGTTCTTTCACGCCGCGCTGGTGGACGGAATGCTTGACCTTAGGGATTGCGGGGTGGTTTCTTGATTCTGCAAGCGTTGACAAAATACTACAAAACCCTGCTCGGGCAGGATGAGATTGCGCCGCGGTATTACGCAAAAGCGGGCGTTTCCTACGGGCTGCGACTGAACGAAGCGGGCGAACCGATCGGTATCGTTCCGCTCAGAATCTCCGTAAAGACGGGCAATAAAACGGTGGAGCGGCAGCAGCCGCTGAATCTTCCGGAATCCGTGGTCCGCTCCTCGGGCATTCTCCCGAATTTTTTGTGGGACAACGCGATGTATCTGCTGGGGCTGGACGCCAAGGGCGACGCCCGGCGCGCCGCGCGCTGCTTTGAGAGCGCGAAGGAGCTTCATCTTGCCATCCTCGGCTCGCTCGAAAGCGCGACCGCGAAGGCTATATGCGCGTTTTTTTCGAATTGGCAGCCCGCAGACGCGTCCAATCACCCGGTCGTGCAGCCGTACCTCGAAGGCCTGCTCGGCGGAGGCAACGTCGTCTTCCTCAAAATCGGCCTTGGCTACGCATTTGAAGACGCCGAAATTCGGGCGGCGTGGGAACGGTATCGCGCAGAAAACGAAAACACGTTTCGATCCCAATGTCTGGTCACCGGGCTGCCCGATCAGCCGATTGAGGCCAAACATCCGAAAGTAAAGGGCGTTTTAGGGGGCCAGACGTCGGGCACCTCTCTCGTCAGCGCCAACGGAAGCGCGTTCGAATCCTACGGGCTGGAATCGAACCGCAACGCCCCCGTCTCCGAATACGCCGCATTTGCCTATACCTCCGCCCTCAACTACCTGCTCGCCGACTTTGACCGCCGCATGACGCTCGACGGCGACACCGTCGTCTGCTGGGCGGAAAACGGCGAAACGCTGTATCAGGACCTGTTCTCGCTGCTTTCCAACCCACGCGCAAAGACGGAAAACGACGTTTCGCAGACCCTGCGCAGCATCGTCAACGGTACGCCTGTCGATCTGGACGGCTTTCATCCCGAAACGCCGTTCTATGTGCTCTGCCTCTCGCCGAACGCCGCGCGCGTGAGCGTCCGCTTCTTTTTGCGGGACACGTTCGGCAACATCGCGGAGCGCCTCGGCGAACACTACCGCAACCTCGAAATCGCGATGGCGCCGACCGAATGGCCGTATCTCTCCCCTTACTGGATGCTCAAGGAAACGGCTCCGCCGGGTTCGAGCGACGACGCGGCTTCCCCGCTGCTTGCGGGCGCAACGCTCCGCGCAATCCTCAGCGGAGCGCCGTATCCCGAAATGCTGTACGAGAGCATCCTCATCCGCATCCGCGCGGACCGCAAGGTCAACCGCGCGCGCGCGGCGGCGATCAAGGCGTGCCTGATCAAGAACAAGCTTCAAAACCACCCAGAATACAAGGAGGTTTTACAAGTGGCGCTCAACGAACAAAGCGATCTAAAGCCATACGTGCTCGGCAGGCTGTTTGCCCTCCTGGAGCAGGCGCAGGAAGACGCGAGCCCGGGCGTCAACGCGACGATTACGGACCGCTATTTCGACTCCGCCTGCGCAACGCCGAAGCTGGCGTTCCCGATCCTGCTGAAACTCAACCGCCACCATCTGGCCAAGGACGAAAAATGGGGCCGGCGAAATGAAAAGCTCGTCGGCGAACTTGTCAACAAACTCGAAGCGGAGGACGACCCCTATCCGTCCCGCCTGACGCTGGAGGAGCAGGGCTTGTTCATCCTCGGATACTATCATCAGAAGCAGTCGCGCTTCACAAAAAAAGAAGAATAACGAGAAGAAAAGGAGCGGCAATCACATGAGCGAGGCAATCAAAAACCGGTATGAGTTCGTCATCCTCTTCGACGTAATCAACGGCAATCCGAACGGCGACCCCGACGCGGGCAACATGCCCCGCATCGACGCGGAGACCGGCCACGGCATCGTGACGGACGTTTGCTTAAAGCGCAAGGTCCGCAACTATGTGGAGACGGTCAAGGAGGACGCGGAGGGATATCGGATCTATATCAAAGAGGGTGTTCCGCTGAACAGAAGCGACCTTTTGGCGGGGGAAGTTTACAATTCGACGGAAGCGCTTGCGTCCATACAAAAGGCGGGCAAGGACGAGGCGCAGAAAACGGGCGCCAAATTAAAGGCCGACCACCCGGACATCGACCTGAAGCTGCGGGACTACATGTGCGCGCATTTTTTCGATATCCGCACGTTCGGCGCAGTCATGACGACTTTCGTAAAGGGCGCGCTGAACTGCGGCCAGATTCGCGGACCGGTGCAGCTCAGCTTTGCGCAAAGCGTCGATCCCATCGTTTCGCAGGAGGTGACGATCACGCGCGTCGCGATTACGACCGAGAAGGACGCCGAAACGAAGAAAACCGAGATGGGCCGAAAACACGTCGTGCCCTACGGCCTCTATCGCGCGGAGGGCTACATCTCCGCAAATCTCGCGCGCCGCGTCACCGGATTTTCGGAGGACGATCTTACGCTGCTCTGGCAAGCGATTCTCAACATGTTCGAGCTGGATCGCTCCGCCGCGCGCGGAAACATGGCCTGCCGCAAGCTCGTCGTGTTCAGGCACGACACAGAACTCGGGAACGCGCCCGCCTATCGGCTCTTCGACGCGGTGAAAACCGTGCGCAAAGAGGGCGTTCTTGTGCCGCGCAGCTTCTCCGACTATACGTTCGCCGTTGACGAGGCCGCGATTCCGCAGGGCGTTTCCTGCACGGTTATGGGGTAGGCGAATACCGCGAGGAGGATTTCCTCGCTATATCGGGGATTCAGCACTTTTGCTTCTGTCCCCGGCAATGGGCGCTGATCCACATCGAGCAGCAATGGGGCGAGAACCGCCTCACTGCCGAGGGCGAGGTGCAGCATCGGCGCGCGCACGATCCCTCCGCGGACGAAAAGCGCGGGGACCGCATCATCACGCACGCGATGCCCGTCCTCTCCGCGCGCCTTGGCGTGCGCGGCGTCTGCGATGTTGTGGAATTTCTCCGCAGCGACGATGGCGTCCCCATCGCGGGGCGGGAGGGCAGGTGGCTCCCCGTCCCCGTCGAGTATAAGCACGGCGACGGGGACGCAAAGGAAGCGGATTCGCTGCAGCTCTTAGCGCAGGCGATGTGCCTTGAGGACATGCTGTGCTGCAAAATCGAGGCGGGCTTTCTCTATTATGCTGAAACGCGGCGTAGAACCCGCGTCCCGTTTACCGGGGAGCTGCGCGGGCAGCTGGAAGCCGCGCTTGCCGAAATGCATCGGCTCTACGCGCGCGGCTACACCCCGAGGGTGAGGAAGCGCTCTGGCTGCCGAAGCTGCTCGCTTGCCGAGCTCTGCCTGCCCGCGCTGGAGCGGACGCGCTCCGCCGCCGCCTATATCGCCAACTCCATGCGCGAAACGGAGGAACCCTCCAAATGAGAAAGCTGCTCAATACGCTCTACGTGACCACACCGGAGACCTATCTCGCGCTCGACGGCGAAAACGTCGTCGTCCTGCTCGGCGAGGAAGAACGCCTGCGATTGCCGCTGCATACCATCGAAGGCATCGCCTATTTCGGCTACAAGGGAACGAGCCCGGCCCTTATGGGCGCCTGCGCGGAGCGCGGAATCCGCCTGAGTTACTTTTCGCCGAACGGACGCTTTCTCGCCGCCGCCGCGGCAAACGAGAACGGGAATGTGCTTCTGCGCAAACAGCAGTACCGCGTCTCGGACGACCCGGCCGCGAGCGCGGCCATCGCCCGCTCGTTCGTCCTCGCAAAAATACACAACAGCCGCTGGATTCTGGAGCGCGCCACGCGGGATCATCCGCAGCGCGTCAACGTACCCGCCGTCAAGGAGTCCTGCCGTATTCTGGCGGAGCAGATGAAGTCCGTTTCCGCGTGCGGAGACCTAGAAACGCTCCGCGGGTTGGAGGGTTCGGCGTCCGAGCGATATTTCTCGCATTTTGACGGCATGATCCTCACGGACAACGAGCAGTTTCGCTTTGAAAGCCGCAATCGCCGCCCGCCGACGGACCGCGTCAACGCGATGCTGTCGTTTCTCTACGCCCTGCTCGCCAACACCTGCGCCGCCGCGCTGCAGCAGGCCGGGCTCGACCCGTATGTGGGATTTTTGCATCGCGACCGCCCCGGGCGAATCTCCCTCGCGCTGGATCTGATGGAGGAATTCCGCGGGCTGTTCTGCGACCGCCTCGCGCTGACTTTGATCAACACGCGCGCCATCTCCGCAAACGACTTTGACTGCAAGGAAAACGGCGCGGTGCTGCTCAACGACGCGGGCAGAAAAGCCGTCATCAGCGCCTGGCAAACGCGCAAGCAGGAAACCATCGCCCATCCCTATCTTGGCGAAAAGATTCCCTGGGGCCTCGCGCCGCATATGCAGGCGGCGCTGCTGGCGCGGTATCTGCGCGGGGACCTCGATGCCTATCCGCCGTTTTTCTGGAAGTAGGTGCCGTAAAATGCTGGTGCTGATTACCTATGACGTCAATACGGAAACCCATGAAGGCAGGCGCCGTCTGCGTCAGGTCGCAAAGCAATGCGTAGACTACGGACAGCGCGTACAAAACTCCGTGTTCGAATGCTCGCTGGATGCGGCCGAGCTCGTTCAGCTGCAAGCGCGGCTCTGCGGATTGATCGACATGAGCAGAGACAGCCTTCGCTTCTATCTGCTCGGCAATCACTACGAAAAGAAGATTCAGCACTTCGGCGTTAAGGCCGGATACGACCCGAACGACACGCTGATCGTGTAGGCAGGCGCGGTGCGAACCCGAAGCTGACGGAGAATTCCCGGGCGCTTCGCACCGAAAATGGCCCGGTTTTTCGGAAAAACCGCTGTCCAAGCGCGGTTCCGTTTGTTATGATTACAATATGTGGGTGCGCGCGGGCAACCACCTACAACCTTTGGGAGTCACCCTCCCCGCGGAGGGTGCGGATTGAAATGTGTTACGCGTAACGGATGGCCGCATGGGGCCGGAGTCACCCTCCCCGCGGAGGGTGCGGATTGAAATGTTATCTGCAAAAGGATGACGAGGTTGAAACCGGCGTCACCCTCCCCGCGGAGGGTGCGGATTGAAATCCAAGCAACGGCCAGCCGTATTGGTCAACGCAGTCACC
>CAZIRB010000093.1:0-8555 GCA_964541695.1 uncultured Oscillospiraceae bacterium | reverse complement strand
CGATACCTGCGCAAAAAGATGGACGAGGGCTTCCCGCAGAAGCTGATCCACACGGTCCGGGGCGCGGGCTACGTGCTGAGGGCGGACGGATGAACGGGCTTTCCATCAAGGTCCGGGTGACGCTTTGGTACGCCGCGCTGATGGTGGTCCTCGTCGCGCTGACGCTCGCGCTCATATTCGGCGTCAGCGAAAGCGTTGCAGAGACCTCGGCGCGCAACGGTCTGATACAGGCGGTCGAGGACAGCCTGGACGAGGTCGAGTACGACGACGGAAAGCTGGACGTCGACGACGATCTGGATTTTTTCAGCCATGGGGTGTACTTGTCCGTATACGACGCGAACCTGAGGCAGGTCTACGGGCGCATGCCGAAGCAGTTTGTTAATCCGCCGGCGTTTGCGGCGGGGACTGTGCGGACCGTGGACAGCGGCGGAGATAGATGGTACGTCTACGACGGACGCGTTTCGGACAAAAACTACGGCGACGTGTGGGTGCGCGGCGTCGCGGCGCTCTCAGACTCCGAAAACAGGATGCATACGATGCTCTCTATCGCGGGGATCGCGCTGCCGTTTCTGGTCGTTGTCGCCGCTCTGGGCGGGTACCTCATTACGCGGCGGGCGTTTCTGCCGGTGCGGGAGATAAGCGAAGCGGCGGAACAGATCGGCGAGGGCCGCGATCTTTCCCGGCGCATCCGGATCGGCCGGGGCAAAGACGAGATATCCGCGCTCGCGAACACGTTCAACGACATGTTCGGCCGCCTGGAGCGCGCGTTCGAGCGGGAACGGCAGTTTACGTCGGACGCTTCCCACGAGCTGCGCACGCCGGTCTCGGTCATTTTATCGCAGGGCGAGTACGCGCTGGAGAGCGCGAATACGCTGGAGGAGGCCAGGGGCGCGCTTTCTATCATATTGACGCAGGCTCAGAAAATGTCGGGGCTGATCGCCCGGCTTCTTACGCTGTCCAGAATCGACCGGGGGCACGGCAAGCTGAGCCTCGAGCTGCTCAATTTAAGCGAGCTTGCCGAGATGGTCGCTGACGACCGGCGCGAGGCGGCGGCGGACAAAAGCATCGAGATCCGGACGAACATCGCGCCGGGCCTGCGTGTGCACGCGGACGAGACACTGATGCTGCGCATGCTCATAAACCTCGTGTCGAACGCGATTACATACGGGAAACCGGGCGGCCATGTCACAATCGGGCTTGCCGCAAACGGCAAAGAGATCGTCGGCTCCGTAGCGGACGACGGGATCGGCATCCCGGAGGAGCACCTTCCGCGGATATGGGAGCGCTTCTACCAGGTCGATCCGTCGCGGACAGCCGGCAGGGAGGGCGGCGTAGGGCTCGGGCTTTCGATGGTCAAATGGATCGTGGAAGCGCATGGCGGCAGGATCGCGGTCAGCAGCGGGCTCGGAGAAGGCACCGAGTTTACGTTCGTGTTCCCCATGGCGGACTAGCGGTTGTGTCCCGGCGCGTCCGCACGGGAAACGGTTTTCCCCAAAAGAAAGCGGGGGCTCCTTAATGCTGCTTTCATGTTCGCCGGGCAGAATAGGGGATAGAATCGCTTTGAATCGAGGTGCATGTTTTATGAAAAGCGGAGCTTCCATCCTCTTATCAGCCGTTCTGGCGCTGCTTTTGATCGCGGGCTGCGCTGCGAGCCCCGGCCCGGCGGGAGCAGCGGCCCCGACCGCGCCGGAAACCGAAGGAACACCTTCGGCCGCGGCCGCCGCGCAGCCGCCGTCCGCGCAGGCATCTGAACCGGCGTCGGATCCGTCCGGCGGCGACGGCGGGGGGTCGCGTCATGTAAATCTCGACCTATCCAATCCCCGGGCCGACGGCGTTACGACGGACGGCTCCGACATCCGCATCGAGAAAGAGGGCGTGTACACGCTTTCCGGCATGCTGTCCGGCGGCATCGTGGTGGATTGCGCGGGTCCCGTGCGGCTCGTCCTGTCCGGCGCGAAAATCGACAACCCCGCCGGCGCGGCGATCCATTTTGTGAGCTGCGCGAACGCCGCCATCGAGGCTGCGGACGGTACCGAAAATACGCTTTCCGACGCAAAGAAGCAAAAGGACGCGGACAATAACGACGATACCAACGGCGACGGCGGCAGCGACAAAAACGACGGCAAAAAGGGCAAGGACGGCAAGAACCCGAAGGGCGCAATACACGCGGCGATGCCGCTGAACATTTCGGGCGGCGGGGCGCTCGTTGTCACGGGGAACGCCAAGCACGGCGTCGCGTGCGAGGGCGCGCTGACCATAGCGGGCTGCGCGCTGACCATCCGGGCCGAGTCCGACGGCGTCCACGTCGACGGGGATATTACGGTGCGGGGAGGAACGCTTGATTATTCCGGCGGAGGCGACGGCTTGCAGAGCGGCGCGGGTGTTTTCATCGAGTCGGGAACGCTCACGCTCTTCGGGCAGACAAGCGGCGTCAAGTGCAAGGAGGACTTTGTGCTGAACGACGGGAACGTCGTGATCACCGGCGCGGGCAAGGAAGGCATCCAGAGCGACACGAGAATCCGTCTTTTGGGAGGAAGCCTGGACATTACCTCGGGGGACGATCCCATAAACGCCCAGTCCGAAATCGAGATCGCGGGCGGCCGGCACCTTTTAAGGGGCGGGGACGACGGGCTCGATTCCAACGGCAGGCTGCTGATCACCGGCGGAGCCACCGTCGCGTTCGGCGCGGCCGCCAACTACGGCGCCGACTGCAACGACAACCCGTTTGTGATAGAGGGCGGCGTGTTCGTCGCCTGCGGCGGATTCAACGCACGCCCGTCGAGCGGCACGACGCAGGGAACGCTCGTCATAGCGGGCGCAAAGCAGGGGCTGCTTTCGATTGAGGCGGGAAACGAACCGCTGCTGCTCGTCATGCTGCCGCGCGGGTACGCGAGCGTGCTGGTATCGGCGCCCGAGTTCGGGACGAGGGAGTCCTATACCGTCGCGACGGGCGGGCAGGCGGCGGGCGAAGGCCTTCTGGACAACGCATCGCCGTACACCGCGGGGGACGGCGGGCGGGAGATCACCATGCATTCGCTTGTGACCCCGCTGTCGATGTTCTAGGGCCCCCACCCGCGCATACGGGCCCGGTCGGGCAGCCCGCAAAAGATCCGCACGGAGCAGATATAAACGCTGGAAGGCAGGGCGTGGAAAAAGCCCGCAAACGCGGGTTTTTTTGCGTTGCGTCCATCGTTATGCGCGCTGCATCGGATGGCATCTCTACTGCTATCGAACGACCTTGATCTCATCCGCGATCAAATGGCAATAGGTATATCCGAGCTCCTTGTAGGTTTCGAACACGCCCGCGATCTCAATTTTCGTTCCGTTTTTCGGATAATCGTCCGGGTAGGCGTGCTCGCCGGCCCAGACAAACTCCATATCCTGGCTGCAACAGGCGGTCGCGTCGGAGATGACCACAAAATGATAGTGTTGCTTGGTCGGTTCAAAGTAGGCGGCGCAGTATTCTCCCGCGATTTTAACGGTCTTGCCGATATAGTCCTCCGGCGCTGCGATCATGTTGTTGACCTCGCCATAGACCATGGTGCCGCTCATCGCGGTCAAATCGATATCGACCTTGTCTGCGGCCGCCGGTTCTTCCGCCACCCGCTCCGCTTCGGCGGCTTGCGCCGCGGCAGGGCTTGCGGCGGGCGTCGGGGACGGGGAAGGCTCCGGTGTAACCGTCGTCGCCCCAGGCGTTTTTTCTGCCTGCCCAATCTGCTCCTGCAGGACGGCGTCCACGGCGCCGCCGTTTGCCGATGGGGCCGGACGCGCGCCCGTATCGCCGCAACCGGACAGCAAATATAGAACCGCGGCCAGAAGTACAAGTAAGGCTTTCCAAACGATCTTCCTCATGCTTTGATGCCTCCCTTCAAGCGCCCGATTGCGGCAAACAGGAGAAACGCCGCGATATCCACCGCCACGATCGTCGAGCCGACCGGCGTCCCGCCGAGGATGGAGATCAGGATGCCCAGCGCCGCGCACACCACGGAGATCGCGGCCGAGCAGACGGTGACGGCAAAAAAGCTCTTCCAAGTTCGCATCGCCGCGAGCGCGGGGAAGATCACTAGCGCGGAGATCAGCAGCGAGCCGACCAGGTTCATCGCAACGACGATGATGACGGCGGTCACGATCGCAATCAGCAGGTTGTAGGCGTTCGCGTTTACGCCGGTCGCCGCCGTGAACGTCTCGTCGAACGTCACGGAGAAGATCTGGTTGTAGAACAGCGTAAACACCGCGATGACCAGGCAGGAGAGGATCACGCAGAGCCAGACCTCCTGCACCGTGAGCGTGAGGATGGAGGTCGAGCCGAACAGGGTGCTGCACACGTCGCCGGTCAGGTTCGCGGAGGTCGAAAACAGGTTGAGTATCAGGTAGCCCAACGCAAGCGACGCGACGGAGATCATGGCGGTCGCCGCGTCGCCCTTGATGCGCGCGTTCTGGCCGGTTCGCAGCAGCAGAACGGCGGACGCAACGGTGACGGGCAGCACGATCCAGGTGTCGGTGGCAAGCTTGCAGACCGACGCGATTGCCATGGCCCCGAAGGCCACGTGGGAAAGCCCGTCGCCGATAAACGAATACCGTTTTAGTACGAGCGTTACGCCCAAAAGGGACGAACACAGCGCGATCAGCACGCCCACGATCAGGGCGTACCGCACAAACGGGTACTGAAGATAGAAAACCAGCTTGTCAATCATGTTCCGCGCCTCCCATGCCCGGCAGGAACGCCCTGCCCGCGGCGCTTTGCAGGTAATCCGCCGTTCGGCCGAAGAAGAGCGGCTCATGGCCAAGATGCAGGATGTGGCTGGCGTACCGGACGGCGGCCGCGATATCGTGCGAGACCATTACGATCGTCATCCCGCCGTCGCGGTTCAGCCGCTCGATCAGCGCGTACAGATCCACGGACGCCATCGGATCGAGCCCAGCCGCCGGCTCGTCGAGCAGCAGCATCGAGCGCGCCGCGCAGAGGGCGCGGGCCAGCAGCACCCGCTGCTGCTGGCCCCCGGACAGCTCCCGATAACATTGTCTGGCAAGATGGGAAATTCCCAGCCGCTCCATGTTGTCCTTGGCAATTCGGCGCTCGGCCTTGCCGTAGAACGGGCGCAGGCCGCGGCGGTTCAGGCAGCCGGACAGTACGATCTCCCACACGCACGCGGGGAAGTCCTTCTGCACGACCGTCTGCTGGGGCAGGTAGCCGATCTCGTTTGCCTTCAAGCCGTCGCCCGTCTCGATCGCGCCGGAAAGCGCGGGTTTCAGCCGCAGGATGGCGCGTATGAGCGTGCTCTTCCCGGAGCCGTTTTCGCCGACGATACAGAGATAGTCGCCGGGGCGTACGGAAAAGCTCAGGTTTTTCACGACGGTTTTTCCCTCGTAGCCCAGCGAAACGTTCTCGATTGTTAAAAGAGCCATCGCCGTTCCTTCCTCAGTCCAATGCGCTACGCAGGACATCCAGATTGCTCCGCATGATCGCAAGGTAGGTCTTGCCGGCTTCCACGTCCTGCGCGGTGACGGATTGCATGGAGTCCATGACGAGGATGGGCTGATCCTTCTTTTCGGTATTGTCAATTACGGCCTGCGCGATCTTGCGATCGGAATTCTCGATCACGAGGACCACGGGCAGGTTCAGTTCGTCCAGCTTCTGCGCAAGGAATATGACGGTTTCGAAAGCGGCCTCCGTCTCCGCCGAGCAGCCGACAAACGCCGCGTAGTAGTTGAGGCCGTAATCGTCCGCCAGATAGCGGAACGGGAACCGGTCTCCAAAGAGCAGCGTATCCTTGGGCGCGCCGTCCACCGCGTTCTGATACTCGACATCCAGGGCGTTCAACTCGGCGATATACGCATCGCAGTTACCCCGGTATGCGTCGGCGTTGGCGGGGTCTAGCTGGCAGAACGCGTCGGCGATGGCGGCGCAGGCAACCGAAGCGTTTTTGAGGGAAAGCCACACGTGCTCGTCGTATTCGGGCTCGGCTTCGGCTTCAGCTTCCTCCGCTTCCTCCTCCTCGGCCTGCATGCCTTCGACGACCTCCTCTTCCTTGACGCTGTTCGCCAGAACGTCCATCAGGTTGATCACGACCATATCCTTGTTGACGGCTTCCTTGAGCGCGTCGTCCACCCAGCCGTCGGATTCGCCTCCGACATAGATGAACAGGTCGCAGCCGGAGATCTTGATCATATCGTCGGCCGTGGGCTGGTAGTTGTGCAGGTCGACACCGCTGTCCAGCAGCAATGTAAGCTCGGCCCGATCGCCGCCGCCGACGATTTGCCTGACCCAGTCATATTGCGGGAATATGGTGCAGACGATGTCCAGCTCGTCTGCACTGCTTAGCGGCTCCGCGCCGGGGATTTTCTTATCTGCGGCAGGATTGGAACAGGCGGCAAGGCAGACCAGTAGCAGTGCCGCCGCCAATATGAGAATCCGTTTTTTCATGGATATTCCTCCTTCAGAAGCTCGATCATGGGAAAATGCACGCCAAAACGCAAAGCGGCATCTGCCGGTTCCCGGTACGGCAATAGATTTGTCGGGAACGGCAAAAAGATGCTGCTTTGGAATTCGGTTGTATTTTAGTTGTTGAGCTTTACCTTGAGAGAAACAAGCGTCTGCGCCGGAAGCGCGGCGGGGTGGGGAACGAACGGAGTCGCGCGGGCAACGGCGGATTGGAGAACCAGCGCGCCAAGCACGCACAGCCCGGCCGTCCCGGTCAAAACTCGGATGCAGACCTGGATGTTATGGCAGACGGGGCAGTCCTTGCCGGTGCAGTGATGTTCCGCTTCAACCGCGAGGTAGGCGAGGGAAAGCGCGAATACGACCGCCAGCAATGCGCTGATGATCGCCGCAAGCGTTCGCTTCCTAGTCATTCGGCCGCCCTCCTCTTCCGTGAAACGTATATGCTATCCCTATTGGCAGGAGTCGCACACGCCATATAAGATGGTATTTCGCGTATCGACGCTGAAACCGACGGCCTCTCGTACGGACTGAAGCATGCCGTCCGATACTCCGTCGTTCATATGCAGAATCCGCCCGCATCGTTCGCATTTCAGGTGCAAATGGGAATCACACCTTCCGCCGCCCGCGTATCGATACAGCGCCGTTTTGCCGTCGCCGCCCGACAGCCGCCGGACGGTCCCGTCAGCAATGAGCCTTGCCAGATTCCGATAGACCGCGCTCGCGCTGATCTTTCGCTGTCCACCGATTCCCTTACAGATCGATTCGGCGGACAAGGGAAAATCGGCGTGCTCCGTCAGGTAGGAAAGCAGGGCCTGCCGCTGCCGCGTGCTATATTGCTTCATATTGCCGCCTATTGCCGCCTAAAGTTGCGAATCATTTGCAAATTATGATAGCATCGCGATAAAAGAGTGTCAAGGGCCATATCACTGCTATCGGGATTGCATGCTGTCGTTTGTCAGGGACAGAATATGCCCTTCTTTCATCGTCTGCGCGGCATTAAAAACCCACCGGCAGTCTTTGCCGATGGGGCTTTGGTTATTCTCGCGCGGCAGTGGCGCAATCATGGCCTTGGAAGCAAAGCGGCAGATCAGGGGCTTGTCGTCGGTGTAGGCGTCGGGGTCGGCGCGGGCGTTGGAGTCGGTGTCGGAGTAGGCGTCGGCGTTGGCGTCGCGGTCGGTTTCGGCGTTGGCGTCGGTGTGGGGGTGGCGGTGACGGTCACATATCGGGCGGAGACGTAGCCGGTCTTGCCCGTTGCGTTCACAGTGAGCCGATACCAGTCGCCCGAGGTGCCGAGCACCGTGACCGCAGTATCCTTTGCGAGCAGGCCGAGGCTCGTATAGCTTGCCGAGGGTCCTGTGCGGAGGTTCACGCCGCTTGCGCTGATCCTGCCCGCAAGGCTTCCGGCAGGACTTGCCGTGGGCTGCGGCGTCGGCGTCGCGGCCCCGGAAACCGTCACATAGGTCGTGAACACATATCCCTGTGCGCCGGTTGCGTCCACGGTGATCTTATACCATTTGTCGCTCGTGCCGAGGATGGTCACCGCCGTATTCTTCTTGAGCGTGCCTTGGCTTTTGTAGCCCGTCCCCGGACCCGAGCGCAGGTTGACGCCGCTTCCGCTGATCGTGCCCTTTATTCCGCTTATGGACACGATTTTAACGTAACTGGCAAAGACGTAGCCGGTCTTGCCTGTCGCCTTAAGCGTCACCTTATACCAGTCCTCGCTCTTTTCGAGGACGGTCAGCGCGTCGGACTTTTGGAGCGTAGCGATGCGGCTGTAACTAGTCCCCGGGCCGGAGCGCAGGTTGACGTTGTACGCAGTGATCTCGCCCTTTGTCCCCGATTTATCCACCTTTGAGACGATCTTGACGTACAGCGATGAGATGTAGCCCTCCTTGCCGGTCGCATGCACTTTGACCTTGTACCAACCGGTCTTCGCATCGGCGGAGTAGATGGTCAGTCCTGCGTTGCCTGCTACGACCGCGAGGCTCTCGCTCTTGCTCGTTGCCTGTTTGCGCAAGTTGACCTTGCCGGAAGTTACGCCGAGCGCGTAAGCCGCAAGGCTTGCGCCGTCGATCGTGATGTATTTACCGCTCACATAGCCGCTTTTGCCCGT
>CAZIRB010000092.1:3854-8586 GCA_964541695.1 uncultured Oscillospiraceae bacterium | reverse complement strand
GGAGCATTACATCAGCGCGGAGAGCTTTACCGCCATCTGCCGCCACGCGGGGCGGGAACGGGGGTAAAAAACGCAAATCCACGCCGCGGACGCGGCAATGTGATTCTTGTCGAAATTTACCGGGAGTGCTACAATACAATACTGTGCGGTGCGCGCGCGGACGCGGCGGCGGGAACGGCCGCGCCGCCCGTTTTTTGCGCGTTTGCACGCGGCCGCCGACTGATTGTTTTATGGATGGAGAGGAATTGCAATCCATGTTTTGGAAGGGCGCTTCGCTTCCGCTGACGACCTATCTTGGCCTTTTGACGCAGCCGCTCGACGCTTCAAGTGTCGCAGTGCTGCTCATGCCCGCGGCGCTGCAGCTGCGCGACATGCACAACTCCGGCCTGGTGTTCCAGAACCTCTGCCCGGCCTGCGTGACCGTCACGACGGCCGGCTGCCGGCTTGAAAAGCGCGAGGGCGTGCCGACGGAGGAGTTCCTCTCGCCGGAGCGGCGCGGCGGCGCGTTTGCGGGCGTCAAGTCGGACATCTACGCGTTTTGCGCGCTGCTTGTCCATGTGGCGCGCGCCGCGGGCAGCCCGGCGGGCGAGAGCCTGACGCTGCTGGAGAGCGCGGCAAAGAAGGGGCTTGCCGAATTGCCGGAGGACCGCTACGCGTCCATGCAGGAGCTGATCTACGCGCTTTCGCCGCTCAACGGCGCTTTGCCGGAGGCCGCGAAGGCGCCGTTTGCCGGTAAAAAGCGGCCCGGCTTTGCGCCGTTGCAGCGGCTGCTGCCGCCCGGCCCGCGTGCGGCGGGCGCGGCGGCCGATACGCCGGGCACAGCGGACGGCGTGTCTACGGAACTGGCCACGATCGTCCCCGGGCGGAAAAAGAGAAGGTGGGGCGTCATTGCCGTCTCGACGCTGGCGGCCGGGTTGATCGTGGCGTTCGCGCTCTACGTATATATCAACGGTTCCGCCGCGATTAAAGCGATGGAGGAGCTGAACTTTGAGAAGGCCGTCGAGACCTACGCGCGCATTCCGTTTGCTTCGCGTATCGACATGCCGCTAACCGACTATTTTAACGCCGCGTCGGACACGCTGAACAGAAAGTACGCGACCGCGATCAAGACGTTCGGCGAGCTCGGCGATTTTTTGAACGCCAAAACCGCGCGGCAGGAGGTCTATTACCGGCAGGCCCACTACCTGGTGATGCACAAAAAATACGACGACGCCATCGGGACTTACCGGTTTATCGCGGCATACAAGGACTCCGCCAAGAAGATCAACGAGACGATGTACCTCAAGGCCTGCGACCAAATCGAGCAGGGCGAATACGAGGCCGCGGAGCAGGTGCTGACGGTCCTGTACCAGGGCGGCTACGCGGAGGCGGGCGCGAAGCTGGCCGAGATCGAGCAGAGCCGGGCCGACCGGTACGCCGAGGCGGTCGGGCAATACGAGAGCTGGAACAACGACGCGGCCAGGGCGATATTTACGCAGCTCGGGGACTACGAGCGCTGCAAAGACTATCTCGTGCTTCTCGACGCGCGCGAGGGGAATAACCTGTCCGGCATCTCGTACGACCTGATGTGCCTGATCGGCTTTGAGGACGCCAACGAGCTGATCATGAAGTACGACAGCACCGCCAAGGAGTTTTTAACCGGCGACTGGAGGGGCGGCGGCCATTACTTCCGCATGTCGGAGGACGGGCACACCCACTATGATCTGCCGTGGTTCAACTATGGCGACTATTACCGGATTGAGGACGGGCTCGTGCTGCTTTTCCCGGAGGAGAATTCCAACGACACCAGAGCGCTGTTTTACATCTCCATCGTCGATTACGATACGATCTGGATTTTCGCCTATAAGAACGATACCAGCTATAAGCTGACGCGCCAATGCTGACAGTCCGCCCCAAAACCGGTTTTTGACGGGATAACCGCTTTTTTCCTCTCGTCCTTCGGACTCCCGGGCGGCAAAAAACACGCGGAAACCGCCCCTAGTGGGCGATCCGTTGCATCGGCAGAGCCGACGCAGCCGGAATCGATGGGTCAGAGGTTGCAGCCCCTGACAACCCCGGAATTTTTTAGCAAGCGATGAAGCGGCGGCGCCCGATTTGGGGCGCCGCCGCTTTTGTCCGTCAAAAACCGGTTTTTGACGGGACAACCGCTTTTGCCTCTCGTCCTTCGCACTCCCGGGCGGCAAAAAGCACGCGGAAACCGCCTCTAGTGGGCGATCCGTTGCACCGGCAAAGCCGATGCGGAATCAATGGGTTAGGGGCTGCCCGCCGCCGCGCGCGCTACAACAATTCCTCCGTCCACTGCCCGCCGCGCATCAGCGCGACCCGCGCGCCGGAGGCGGTCGTGGCGGTCACGTCGAGCCGCTCCGAACCGACCATGAAATCGACGTGGACGGCGCTCGTGTTGAGGCCGCGCGCCGCGCGCTCCGCGTCCGTCGGCGGCGGCCCGCCCGCGGGGGAGAACGGCGCGTTGCCGAGCGCGATGTGGCAGACGGCGTTCTCGTCGAGGATCGTGTTGTAAAAGATGCGGCCGGTTTGGTAGATGGGCGACGAGACGGGCACGAGCGCGACCTCGCCGAAGCGGCGCGCGCCCTCGTCGGTACGAAGCAGCGCGCCGAGCGCGGACTCGCCCTCCGCGGCATGGAATTCGGTCACGAGGCCGTCCCGGACCGCAAACGCAAAATCGCGGATCAGCGTGCCGTTGTAGCTAAGCGGCAGTGTCGCCGTCACGCGGCCGTTAACACGCTCCCGGTGCGGGACGCAGAATACCTCCTCGGTCGGCACGTTCGGAATGTACTCGGTATGGGCGAAGGGATTTGTGTCACAGCCGCCCGTCCAGCCTATATTCGGCGCGAGCTCGACGGTCAGATCGGTGCCGGGACCGGTGAATGCAAGCGCGCGGATATCGAGCGCGTCCAGCCGGTCGCGGCGGCGCTTGATGCCCTCCCTATGCGCGCGCCAAGCCTCCACAGGATCGGGCGCGTCCAGATAGATAACCCGCACAAGGTCCGCCCACAGCGCCGTAAGCGCTTCCTCGTCGTCCAGGTCGGGGTAGACCAGCCGCGCCCAAGGCGCGGAGGGGACGACCGTCGTGACCATGCTGACGTGCCCGTCCGCGCGCGCGTTCCGCTCCGCCGTCCGGACCTGCCGCGCGGCCGCCGACAGCGCGGCGAGGCGCGCTTCGTCCAGCCCGGCGTGGATCACGGGGTCCGGCGAGGCCAGCACGAGCACCGCCACGCGGTCCGACATGGCCTCCGCCCGGCAGCGCAGCAGCCAGTCCGGGTAGAACGAGAGGTGCGCCGCGCCCGCGTGCAGGCAGCGCAGCGCTTGCGTGGCGGGGTCCTCGTACTCGATGTGCACGTATTTTGCGCCCATGCGGTAGGCCGCCGTCGTGACCTCGCGCACGAGCAGGTAGTCCTGTGGCGACGCGCGCACGATCAGGATATCGTCGCCCTGCAGGTTGACGGCGACCTCGAGCAGCACGCGCGCGAATTTGCGGTATATGGCGTCCGTCATGCGGCTTCCACCTCCGGCTGTCGTATTTCAATCTGAAAATTGCGTACCCATACCGCAGTATAGCCGATCGCCGCGGCGGAAACTGTATCGCAGTTTACAAAACCGCGCGAAGGCGG
The DNA here is from genome assembly GCA_964541695.1 of uncultured Oscillospiraceae bacterium. Taxonomy (GTDB): domain Bacteria; phylum Bacillota; class Clostridia; order Christensenellales; family CAG-138; genus CAZKGE01. The sequence continues at coordinate 4,957 of CAZIRB010000092.1, read as the reverse complement.
TCGATTTTTGCGCGGTTCTTTGACGCGGCCGCGTCCGTTTTTTGCAAGATTTTTCGTTTTGCAGCGCCGTTTACAGATTTTTCGGTTCAAAAGCGCTACACTGGCGGCAAAACCCTGGATTTTGTGCAAAAAACGGAGGACGTGCCATGAAAACGAACCGCGATACCCTCGTCAAGCTCTCGGTGCAGGGGCAGGTGAGCCACCCGATCGGCGCGGAGCTGCGTGTCGACGCCGATGGGCGGCAGTTTGTGGTGCCCGCGATCGGCGGCATCACGTACAACGTCAGCGTGGGCGACTGCGCCTTCGGTCTTGCGGGCGACCATGTCGAGCCCGGCGTGTCGATCAAGCACGCGGACAAGCCGGCGAACAACGCGCTCATGGTCTTCTCGTGCCTCGGCAACAAAGCGCGCGTCATGACCGGCGACGCCAAGGGCGCGACGGGCTATGTGACCGGCAAGCACGGCGGCATCGAGCACGTGATCGTGCATTTCGGCGGGGAGACGCGCCAACTGATGAACCTCGAGGACAAGGTGCTCGTCGAGGCCTACGGGCAGGGGCTTGCCGTCGAGGGGCGCGACGATATATTCGTGCAGAGCCTCGACCCGGCCGTTCTCGAGCGCATGGGCGTCGAGGAGCGCGGCGGGAAGCTGTTCGTGCCCGTCGTGGCCGTCGTGCCGCCGTATCTGATGGGCAGCGGCACCGGCAGCGGCAACTGCTACTCCGGCGATTACGACATCATGACCGCCGACCGCGCCGAGATAGCGCGGCTCGGCCTGGACAAGCTGCGCTTCGGGGATTTTGTGCTGCTCGAGGACTGCGACAACGTGTACGGCCGCGGCTTTCTGCGCGGCAGCGCGGCCGTCGGCGTCGTCATCCACAGCGATTGCGTCGTAACCGGGCACGGCCCCGGCGTGACCACCGTGCTCGCGGCCAGGACGCGGGTGCTCGAGCCGAAGATCGATCCGGGCGCGAATTTGAAGCGGTATATGGACGAGATTTTGGGTAAGCACAATTAAAAAAGGGGACGATGCGGGGCGCCGCCCCTTCCACAGTTCGCAATAGTCGCATGCGCCCCTTTGGGCCCGTGCTCCTTTGCTCACTGG
>CAZIRB010000092.1:0-3754 GCA_964541695.1 uncultured Oscillospiraceae bacterium | reverse complement strand
CCCAACAAAAAAGCGCCCTCCACGGGCGCTTCGCTGTTATGTCGCCGTACCCCGTCGCCCTCAATCATAATGCCCGTCCGCCATGCTTTGCAAAGCGGCCATGTCGAGCAGCACGGTCTTGCCGTTGCGCTTGGTGATGATCTTCTTGGACGCGAGCAAATTGAACGCGTTGCTGACGGTGACGCGGCTCGTATTGGTGAGGTTGGCCACGTCCTGGTGGGTAAAGCGGATGGGGATGCAGATGCCGTCGGGCTCAGTTGCGCCATAGATCTCGGAGAGGTTGATGAGCACCTGCGCGATGCGCTGCAGCGAGTCCGAAAACGAGAGCTCGACGACCTGCCGCGCGAGCACGGCGTTCTTGCGGCAGACGAGCTGCAGCAGGTGCATGTTGAGCTCGAAGTCTGCGGCGAGCGTCTCGCGCGCCTCGTAGTACGGCACGAGGTAGACGTAGGAGTCCACGATGGCCACGGCGGTCGTGGAGTGCCGGCAGCCCATGATGCAGGACCGCTCGCCGAACAGCGCGCCGGTCTCGGCGATGTAGAGCTGTTTCTCGGAGCCGTCGCGCTGGAACGTCGTGATGCGGATGCGGCCGGACTTGACGATGAAGAACTGCCCCGACGAATCGTCCTGGTGGAACAAAACGGAGTTTTTCTTCACGTACAGGGGCGTTTTTTTGACGATGAACGGCTCCCATAGCTTGGGGTCGAGGCGGATCCACGGCGACGTTTCGCTGACCGTCATAGCACGCTCCTTTCCGCGGCCTGTGCCTAAGATAAGCGCAGACAAGCAAAATTTACGGAAAACGTAAAGCAGTTTATAGAACGGGGTCTACACAACCGGCTATTATAAGTTATCATATTTCACATGCGGTGCGATGTCAATAACCCGCACCTTTGCGTTCCCGCCACAGGATAGCATCAATCAGACGCGAGGAGAACAATACGCGAAATGAACGATAGTTTTCAGGCTGTACGAAGGACAGAATGGCCGGTACTCGATACGATGACGTTTTTGGACGCGGCCTGCGTCAGCTTTGCGCCGCAGCGCACGGTCCGCGCGCTGAAAGCGCTCGCGGACTTTTCCGCACGGCAGGACGAGATCAACTCCAGCGCGCACCACATCGCCATGGACGACAAGCGCGGCAAGGCGTACCGCGAGGCGGCAAAGCTGCTCAACGCCGACCCGGGGGAGATCGCGATCGTCGAGAGCACGACGCACGGCCTGAACATCGCGGCCTGCGGCATCGAGCTTTTTGGCGGCGACAATATTATTACGACAAATCTGGAGTTTATCCAGGTTGCGCTGCCTTGGTGCGTGATGCGCCGCGAGAAGAATATCGAAATCCGCGTGGTCAAGACGGCGGACTCGCGCTTCACCGCCGCGGACTTTGCAGAAAAATGCGACGAGAGGACGCGCATCATCGTGCTCTCGTCCGTCGAGTGGTGCAACGGCTGGCGCATGGATCTTGCCGAGATCGGCGAGCTGTGCAAAAAGCGCGGCATCTACCTCGTCGTGGACGCCGTACAGGAGCTTGGCGTCAACAAGCTCGACACCAAATCGTTCCACGTCGACATCTTGACCGCGGGCGGGCACAAGTGGCTCAACTCGCCGTTCGGCGCGGGCGTGCTGTACATCAATCAGGACGCGCTGCCGAAGATCAGGAGCGTCTATCACGGCTACCTCAACACCAAGACGCCCGAGGGCGGCTGGGGCGCGTACTGGGAAAACCCCGCCGCGCCGTCCGTCAGCGACTGGGACTTCGACCTGACCGCGCGCAAGTTCGAGATCGGCGGCACGTCGAACTACCCGGGGGCGATCGCGCTCGGCGAGTCGCTCGCGCTTGTCAACGAGCTCGGCATCGAGAACATCGAGGCCTACGTGTCCGCGCTCTCCGGCTACTGCATGGACGAGCTCGAGAAGATCGGCGCGACGCTGATCACGCACCGCGACCCGGGCCGCCGCGCGGGCATCGTGATCGCGCGGCTGTACGCGGACCTCGCCACGGAGCGCGCGGTCCATCAGGCGCTGCAGGAGCGCAACGTGTTCGTGGCGCTGCGCTTCACCGACTATATCGGGGGCTTCCGCATCTCGTGCCAGTACTTCAACAACCGCGCGGACATCGACCGCCTGGTTGAGGAACTGAAGCGCTGCATCGCCGAGATCGGCAAAAAGCCCGACTACCATCAATAAGGAGGCGCGCATGGGCAAGCTGAACCTGACCTCGAGCATCACGTTCCTGTATTTTCGCGACCTGGCCGCGGCCAAACCGTTCTTTACGGACGTGCTGGGCTTGGAAATCGCTTTCGACCCCGGCTGGGCCTGCGTGTACCGCCTCGGCGAAAAGTCGTTCCTCGGCGCGGTGGACAGCGCGGCCGGGTCGATCCAGGTCGAGTCGCACGACGGCGTGCTGGTCAGCCTGACGGTCAGTAACGTCGAAGAATCGCACGCGCACGTGCTCGCCTGCGGCTATGACGCGTCGGACATCAAGTTCGTCAAGGACATCGCGCTCAAATCGTTCTTCTTCACGGGCCCGGAGGGGTACCGGTTCGAGGTGGAGCAGTTCACGAGCGGCGAGCTTGCCGAGCTGTTTTAACGGCGCGGCGCTAAGGATACGGGCGGGACATGGCGCTAATAGGGAAGCGAATCGGGATTTTACTGTTTGAGACCGCGGGCGAACGGCTGTGCGGCGACCCGGGCATGCCGGGCACGTTCGACTTCCCCGTCGAGTACGGCGTGGTGCGCGGCAGCTACCGCGACCTCGTCGAGGGCTCGGACGCGGCGCGCGAGAACCTCTGCGCGGCGGCCGTGGAGCTTGCAAAGCGCGGCGTGTCGGCCATCGCGGGGGACTGCGGGCTGATGGCGCTCTACCAGAGGGAGATCGCGGCCGCGGCGAATGTGCCGGTGCTCGTCTCGGCGCTGCTGCTTGCGCCGCTCGCGCTGTCCCTGCTCACGGGCGGGAAGAAGCTCGGCATCGTCACAGGGCACTCCGCGCTGCTGCTGCCAAGGCATCTCGCCGCGGCGGGCGTGGACGAAACGCGGACCGTCATCTGCGGTATGGAAACGCGGCCGCACTTCTGCGGCGTCGTGCTCGAAGGCACGGAAAAGCCGCAGGCCGAGCAGATGCGGCGCGACGCGCTGGACGCCGTGTCGGACATGCTGAAAGCGCACCCGGAGATCGGCGCAATCCTGCTCGAGTGCAGCAACCTTGCCGCGTTCGGCCGCGACATCGCGGACGCGTTCAACCTGCCGGTGTTCGACATGAACACGGCGGCGCGGCTGCTGTGGGACGCGCTGGAGCGGCCCGGCTATAAGGCCGCTGAGGCAGAGGACACGATTCATCAATACCGGCAGACCAGCCGGACCGAGTTTCCCATATTTACAGACAGGGGGTGAGGCGATACCATGCATTTTCTGGAGTATGAAACCTGGCGCTTAAAGAAGGACATCGACCCCGCGGCGTACGACGACATTATCCGCGACTGGTTTAAGTTCCTTCGCGACAACTACGAGCGGCTGTTCCCGGAGTGGATCAGCGCCCGGTACTATCGGCAGACCGACCGTGACGGCAACCCGACGGGCGTGTTCATCATGGTGTTCGAGTACGAGTCCATCGAAGCGCACCATGCGTACAAGGAGCGCCGCAAGAACTGGGACGGGCCGTACGAGGCGTACAAGGCGGTGGACCCGTACCAGGAGTTCTTCGACCTGGAGACGACGACGACGGAGTACTGGCAGCCGCAAAAAGAGGATCTTT
>CAZIRB010000091.1:0-8836 GCA_964541695.1 uncultured Oscillospiraceae bacterium | reverse complement strand
ACGACGGGAACGATGAGAGCCTGAGCGTCGTCAACCAGAAAAAGATCATACTGGACTACCTCGCGCATTCGTTCGCGGGAGGGTATTTCGTCGCGGGCGTATACGTCGACGACGGCCTGACCGGCACGGACTACGACCGCCCGGACTTTTTGCGGCTGCTGCGCGACATCGAAAGCGGGGCCGTCAACTGCGTCGTCTGCAAAAACCTCTCGCGCGCGTTCCGGAATTACGCGGACCAGGGCTATTTTCTGGAGAGCTACTTCCCGCTGCACGGCACGCGCTTTGTCAGCATCGGCGACCCGAAGGTGGACAGCTACCTTTTTCCCGAGACCATACAGAACCTCGAGGTGCCGATTACGGGCCTTTTAAACGACCGCTACGCGTGCAAAACCTCGGCCGACGTGCGCGCCACGTTTGACATTAAGCGCCGGAACGGGGAGTTCATCGGGGCCTTCGCGCCGTACGGGTACAAAAAGGATCCGGGCGATAAAAACCGCCTGATCGTCGACGAGGAGGCCGCGCGCGTGGTGCGGGAGGTCTTCCGCTGGTTTGTGTACGGGGGCGTGAGCAAAAACGGCATCGTGAGAAGGCTCAACGCGCTGGGCGTGCCGAACCCGACCGAGTACAAGCGCCGCCAGGGCTTCCGGTATCACAATTCGCAAGGCGGGGGCGGCGACGGCCTGTGGAGCGCCGGCACGATCGCGCGCATGCTGAAAAACCCCGTGTATATCGGCACGATGGTGCAGGGAAGGCAACGGGTGATCAGCTACAAGGTGCACGACCGCGTGGCGGTGCCGGAAGGGGAGTGGTTCGTCATGGCGGACACGCACGAGGCCATCGTCGAACGGGAGATATTCGACAAAGCGCAGGCCCTGCAAAGGCGCGGCGCGCGCACGCCGCCGAATCGCGGGGATCTGCACCTGTTTGCGGGCTTTTTGCGCTGCGCCGACTGCAAAAAGGCGCTGACGCGCAAAACATCAAAGGGCTACGTCTACTATTGCTGCCGGACCCATCGGGAGAAATCCGCCGCAAAATGCGCCAAGCACGCCATCCGCGAGGACGCGCTTAAAAGCGCCGTGCTGGCCGCGCTGCAGAGGCAGATCGCCCTCGTCGGCGCGCCGGACGAGATCGCCGCGGCGGTCGACGCGGCCCCCGCCGCGCCGGGCGCGGCCAAGCGGCTGGATAAGGCGCTTGAGCGGCACAGGCAGGAGCACGAAAAGCTGAAAGCCGCCATGGACGGCCTCTATCCGGACTGGAAAAACGGCGATATCACGGGGGAGGAATACCACAGGCTGAAGGCGAAGCTCGGCCGTCAGGCCGCGCAGCTCGTGCAGGTCATCCGGGCCCTGCAGGCGGAAACCCTGCCGCCCGCGCGCGATCAAACCCCGGCGGAAGCCAGCCTCGCGTGCTTTTTAAAGACCGGCGGCATCGACCGGCTCGACCGCGGTATCCTGACCGCGCTGGTGGACACGATCTACGTGCGGGCGGACGGCGGCATCCGGATCGAGCTGAATTTCGCGGACCCGCGCGGGCGCGCGGACGGGCGCGATAAAAGCGGCGGAAACGCGGCGGCGCGGGACGGCGGCCGGTAGGACCGACGCCGCGCAGGGCGGCAAAAAAAGCCTTGCAAACACCGCACAACAGAACCGTACTGGAGTACAAAACCGTCGCCGCGGCAGAACAGTCTTCCGCCGCGGCAGAACGGCCAAGATCTCAAAAAACCCCCTTATCATACCCCTCAAACCGTAAAAACCGCCGCCGCTCCCCAACAAATCACCCGCCCGCCCCCCTCTTTTCCCAAAGTTGTGCATAAACGGCTGCCGCCACGGGTCCCTGCGGCCCTATCGGGCCGACGTCGCCGCGCGGGCCGATGGGGCCCTGCACGCCGGTGGGGCCGGCGGGGCCGGGGTTGCCCCGAGGACCCGCGGGTCCCTGGCAGCCGGGATCGCCCTGCGGACCCGCGTCGCCGCGGATGCCGATCGGGCCCTGCGGACCCGTCAGTCCCTGGGGACCGCGCGGGCCGACGAGGCCGGGGCAGCCGGGATCGCCCTTGTCGCCCTTCTCACCCTGCGGACCGCGCGCGCCTCTCGGGCCCTCCGGTCCAACGGGGCCGATCGGGCCCTGCGGCCCGGTATAGCCCGTGTCGCCCTTTGGGCCGGGGCAGCCCGGATCGCCCTTGTATCCGCGCTCGCCCTGCGGTCCCTGCGGACCGGGAGGGCCGGGCGGACAGGGCGGGCAGGGAGGACGCGGGCAGCAGGAGCTGCCGCCGCAGCCCTGCCCGCCGCATCCGCAGCCGGCGGACCTGTCGATTTCGTCGCGGAAGTCCGACGGATCGAATCCGCGATCATAGTTGTTTGGCATATGCAAATATCCTTTCATATTTGGTTTTTGCGGCATGGTATCCTGTCAACAATATATGCTGCGGCATCCGTGCGGGTGCGCCGCGGGGGTGCGCGCGCGTGTACGCTCATTTTGTGGTTCCCCGAGCGGCGCGCCGCCCGCGCGCGGGGCACGGGCGGCTATTTAACGCGGCTGTGACAAACCGATATTCCGCGCCCGATTTTTTCGTACCGAACGTATGCATGCGCGGCCCGTTTGCACGCCGCGCGGGATATTTACGTATTCTATATTGAATCACGGCTTTTAAAGGCCGGGGCCCGCGCCGGCTGAAGCGTCGGCCTGCGGGGGGATCTTTTGGGTGGGAAGGTGTTATGACTTGGATTATAAAAACGACGATATGGACGCTCCGGGCATTGGATACGGCCGCGGGACGGGCGCGGGCATGAACAGGAGGTTCCCGCGCAACGCTCCGGTTATGGGCGGCCAAAGCCCGAACCGGCCCTGCTGCACGTGCTGCCACTGCTGCGCGTGCTGTCCGCCGAATAACGGCGGCGGCATCGGCCCGGCGGGGCCGCAGGGCGACCAGGGGCCGGCGGGGCCGCAGGGACCGCCGGGGCCGCGCGGGTACCGAGGCGATACGGGACCGACGGGCTTTACCGGACCGGTGGGGCCCGAAGGGCCGACGGGCCCGCGGGGGCTGGAGGGGCCGCCGGGTGAGACTGGGCCGGAAGGGCCGGCAGGGCCCATGGGTCCGCAGGGGCCGGCCGGTCCGAAAGGCTGCCAGGGACCGGAAGGCCCGCAGGGCGAGCGCGGCTATCCCGGGCCCATCGGCCCGCAGGGGCCGCAGGGACCGCCGGGACCGGCGGTGACGCTGGCCGGCGCGCAGTACGCGCTGGTCTATACGGCCGCGCAGCGGGAGAAGGTGCTCGCGTCCGGCGAGGTGCTCAAACCGAACACGGAGATGGCGGGCGGCGCGCCGTTTTTGAGCCTCGATCAGACGACGGGCAAGCTGCTCATCGTAAACCCCGGCCGGTACGTAGTCGGCCTGGCGCTCTATCCGTGCCGCGTCGCGGGCAGGGGCAGGATGCAGATCCGCGTGCAGCTGAACGGCAAAGTCGTCAGTTCGCACGACGCGGTCGTCCGCGACGGCGGCGCCCTGCCGCTGGTGTTTACGGACATCATCGCGGTCCCGGTGCAAAATGCAGAATTATGCATCGCAAACGGCGGGCCGGACATCACGTTCGACGCGCTTGCGACCTGCGCCGCGCAATTGACCGTCTGGGGCGTTGTGTAGCGCGGGGACGGTTTCCACCGGGCTTATTCAGCGCGCGGGCGGGGGCAGCGGCGCAAAGAATCCCCGCCGGCGGCCAGCTTAAAAATTCCGCCCGCGCAAACAAAAAGGCCCCGCCGGGACGCCTGAAAATCGGCGGTCCGGCGGGGCCTTGCTTCGGGAAGCAAGCTGTATTTTTACTCGTAGTCCACGACGTCCACCCAGCGCAGCAGCAGTTCGCGCTCCTCGAGCTTCTTCTTGACGGACTGCGACGCGGCCACGATCGGGATCCACTTCTGCACGTACTGCGGCGCGTTGCCGCTCTTTTGGCAGAACAGCTTAAGGTATTCCTCGGCGGTATTGCGATCGCCCGCGAGCGAAAAAAGCAGGAACGTGCGCGCGGCGTCCGCGGACGCGTTGCCTTGCGTGGCGTGCGACCAGTCGAGGATGAACGGCGCGCCGTCGTCGCGCAGGATGATATTGGTCGGGTTGAAGTCGCCGTGGCAAAGCTTGTTGTGCCGCGGCATGGCCTCGAGCCGCGTGTGCAAATCGTACTGCGTGACCGTGGGCAGCTCGGCCTGGTTGATCTTGCGGGCCATCTTGTCGCGCAGCTGCGGCAGCAGCGGGCAGACCTGGCGGTGGACGGTGAGCTGCAGGTCGACGAAAAGGTCGATGTACTCCGCGCGCTTCTCGGGCCGCTCCGCCATCAGCTCCGCGAGCGTTTTGCCGGGAACAAACTCGGTCATGATGTACCATTTCCCGTCGGCCATGCCGACCCCGTAGAGCTTGGGCACGTTAAGGTCCGTCTCCTCGACGCGCGCGTGGTTGAGCGCCTCGTTGAGCACGTCCGCCTTCTTAAAGTCCTCCCCGAACACCTTGATCACCCTGTCGCCGTCGCGGCAGATGGTCTTGTTGCGGCGCACGGCAATTACGTTGCTTAGGTCCATGGCTGCTCTCCTTCCGTCAAATCGCTTCGTGCGTGCCGTAGTACGCGTTGAGGTACATCTGGCGTATCTCGGACATCAGCGGATAGCGCGGGTTCGCGCCGGTGCACTGGTCGTCGAACGCCTGCTCGGTCATCGCGTTCAGCCTCGCGAGGAAATCCCGCTCGTCGACGCCGTAGTCGCGAATGGTCTTCTTGATCCCGACGTGCTCCTTGAGCGCGTCGATCTTTGCGATCAGCCCCTCGAGCTTATCCTCGTCGGTGCCGCCCTGGACGCCTAAAAAGTCCGCGATCTCGGCGTACCGCGCGAGCGTGTGCGGGTGGTCGTACTGCGGGAACGTGCCCATCTTTGTGGGCGCGTTCGCGGCGTTGAAGCGCAGCACCTCGCATATCATGAGCGCGTTGGCGACGCCGTGCGGCAGGTGATGGAACGCGCCGAGCTTATGCGCCATGCTGTGGCACACGCCGAGGAACGCGTTGGCAAACGCCATGCCCGCCAGCGTCGCGGCGTTGCCCATCTTCTCGCGCGCGACCGGGTCGTTTTTGCCGTTGTCGTAGGCGCGCGGCAGGTACTCGAATATCGTCCTGAGCGCCTTCAGCGCGAGGCCGTCCGTGTAGTCGGAGGCGAGCATGGACGCGTAGGCTTCGAGCGCGTGCGTGACGGCGTCGATGCCGCTCGCCGCGGTGAGTCCTTTCGGCGCGTCCATCATCAGGTCCGCGTCCACAATCGCCATGTGCGGCATGAGCTCGTAGTCCGCGAGCGGGTATTTCACCCCCGTGCTCTCGTCCGTGATGACCGCAAACGGCGTAACCTCGCTGCCGGTGCCCGCGGAGGTCGGCACCGCGATGAAGTACGCCTTTTCGCCCATTTTGGGGAAGGGGTACACCCTTTTACGAATGTCGGCAAAGCGCATCGCCATATCGAGGAAGCTGGCCTCGGGATGCTCGTACAGCACCCACATGATCTTGGCTGCGTCCATCGCGGAGCCGCCGCCGACGGCGATGATCGTGTCCGGGGCAAACGCAGCCATCTGGGCCGCGCCCTCGCGCGCGCAGGCGAGCGTCGGGTCGGGCGCGACGTTGAAGAACGTCGCGTGCGCGATGCCCATCTCGTCGAGCTTGTCGGTGACGGGCTTTGTGTAGCCGTTCTGGTACAGGAACGTGTCGGTCACGATGAAGGCGCGCTTCTTGCCCAGCACGGAAGCAAGCTCGTCGAGCGCGACGGGCAGGCTGCCCCGCTTAAAGTACACCTTCTGCGGCGCGCGGAACCACAGCATATTCTCTCTCCTTTCGGCGACGACCTTGATGTTGAGCAGGTGCTTGACGCCCACGTTTTCCGAGACGGAGTTGCCGCCCCAGCTTCCGCAGCCGAGCGTGAGCGACGGCGCGAGCTTGAAGTTGTACAGGTCGCCGATGCCGCCGTGCGACGAGGGCGTGTTGACGATGATGCGGCAGGTCTTCATCCTTGCGGTGAACTGCCCGAGCCTGTCGCGCGCCGTAACCTCGTTGAGGTAGACGCTCGCCGTGTGGCCGAGCCCGCCGTCCTCGATCAGCTGCTCGGCTTTAGCGAGCGCGTCCTCAAACGACTTGGCGCGGTACATGGCGAGCACGGGCGAGAGCTTCTCGTGCGCGAACTCCTCGGTCAATTCGACGCTCTCGACCTCGCCGAGCAGTATCTTCGTCTTTTTGGGCACCGCCACGCCCGCGAGCGCCGCGATCGTGTACGCGGTCTGGCCCACGATCTTGGCGTTGAGCGCGCCGTTGATTAAAATGGTCTTTCGCACCTTCTCGGTCTCGTCCGGATCGAGGAAATAGCAGCCGCGCGCGGCAAACTCCGCCTTCACCTGCTCGTATACGCCGTCGAGCACGATCACGCTCTGCTCGGACGCGCAGATCATGCCGTTGTCGAACGTCTTGCTGTGGATGATCGAACTGACGGCGAGCAGCACGTCCGCCGAGTCGTCGATGATCGCCGGCACGTTGCCCGCGCCGACGCCGATGGCGGGCTTGCCGCTGCTGTACGCGGCCTTCACCATGCCGGGGCCGCCGGTGGCCAGGATGAGGTCGGCCTCCTTCATGGAGAGGTTCGTCAGCTCGAGGCTCGGCTGGTCCACCCAGTCGATGATGCCCGCGGGCGCGCCGGCTTCGACCGCCGCATCGAGCACGATTTTTGCCGCCGCGATGGTCGAGCGCTTTGCGCGCGGGTGCGGGCTGATCAAAATCGCGTTGCGCGTCTTGAGCGCGAGCAGCGTTTTAAATATCGCCGTGGACGTGGGGTTCGTCGTGGGGATGACCGCCGCGATCACGCCGATGGGCTCGGCGATGCGCTTAATTCCGGACGCGCGGTCCTCCTCGAGCACGCCGCAGGTCTTCGTGTTTTTATAGGCGTTATAGATATACTCCGAGGCGTAGTGGTTCTTGATGACCTTGTCCTCCACGACGCCCATGCCGGTCTCCTCCACCGCCATCTTGGCCAGCGGGATGCGCTCCCTGTTGGCGGCCATCGCGGCCGCTTGGAATATCGCGTCCACCTGCTCCTGCGTGTAGGACGCGTACGCGTTCTGCGCGCCGCGCAGGCGGGCAAACGCTTGCTCCAGCGACTCGACGCTGTCCACAGGCTCCCGTTTCCATTCCGTTTTCATACTTGCTTTCCGCCTCCTTCTATTCCCGTGTGGCGTCCCTTAAATGCCGGCTCAGCAGCGCGAGGGACGCCGCCATGTTCTCGCTCTTGATCAAAATGCCCTCCGGCGCGGTCAGGTGCTTGGGAGCGAAGTTCCATATCGCGAGCACGCCGCTCTCCACGAGCCTGTCGCAGGCCGATTGCGCCTGCGCGGCCGGCACGGTCAGTATCCCGATGCGGATGCCGTGCCCGCGGCAGTAGGGGCCGAGATGCTCGACCGGGAACACCGGCCGTCCGCTCTCGTCCGCATCGAGCGCGGCGGGGTCCTTGTCGAACGCGGCCACGATGTTGAGCCCGTACTGTTTAAAGCCCTGGTAGCCCATCAGCGCGCGGCCGAGCTTGCCCGCGCCGACGAGAACCGCGTCGTTGACGTCGTTGCAGCCCAGGTAATTCTCGATGTCGCGGATTAAATCCGTCGTCCGGTACCCGAGCCGCGGCCTGCCGCCGCTCGACACGGCCGCGAGGTCCTTGCGGACCTGGATCTCCCCGAGCGACAGCGCGCCGCCGATGGCCCGGGCCGAAACGTAGGCCTCGCGCGCGTTCAGCGCTTTGAGGTACTCGAGATAGATCGGCATCCGCGTCAGCGTCTGCAGCGACACGTTGTTCTCCAAGCGGACCGCTCCTTTCCGTATCCTTAATGTTCCCTTTCCATGCCCAGCATACCGGAACGCGCGATGGGGCGGTAGACGGAAAAACGGCATATCGATATATAATTATCGATATGCCGTTATCTACTTATCCGACTTTTCTCAGGTTATATCGCCGCGACCAATTCCGCCGCCTGGCGCAGCTTCTCGATGAACAGCCGGTCCGCGCGCGAATAGTGGTATTCGGTGCGCGCGATCAGAACGTCGCGGTACCGGTTGTTCGGCAGCGCGCACGGCCGCTGCACGAGGCGGAAGCGGTCCAGCACGTCCCGCGGCACGGGCGAGCCGAGTATGTAGGTGCTGGGGATGCGGCTGAGCAGCTCGAACTGGCTGCCGCGCTCGTAGACGGAGATCGTGCGCCTTTTTTCGCGCTCCTCGGCGAGCTGCCGGGCCTCGGCCACGGGCAGCGCGGGCACGACGAGGTCGCCGTGCACGATCTGCGTGTATTTGGTCAGGTCCGCTTCCTCGATGAGCCCCTTTGCGGCGAGCGGATGCTCCGCGCTCATCAGCGCGGCGAGCGCAAACTCCCACACCGGCTCGTACCACAGCGAGCGCTCCGCCAGCGCGCTGAGAAAATACGTCTCGTATATCGTCTGGTAGCGGATGACCGCGATGCCGACCTCGCTTGCCGCCACGCTCTTGATTGCGGTCAGCGCGTCCGTCTCGCGGTAGCGGATCGCAATGTCGGTCTCCGGCCCGAGCGCGCGCACAAACTCCGTAAACGCGCTCGAAACGTAGCTGGCGCGCGGCACGCAGACGCCGAAGCGTACGCGCTGGTCCGCCGGCGGCTTGTACAGCGCCTCCATCTCGGCGATCTGCGCAAGGATGCTGCGTGCGTAGCCCAGAAACTCGCGGCCCTTCTCCGTGGGCACGACGCCCTTGGTCGTGCGGTCGAATATGGCGATGCCGAGGTCGTCCTCGAGGTCGCGGATGGCCTTGCTCAGGTTCGGCTGGTT
>CAZIRB010000090.1:0-8859 GCA_964541695.1 uncultured Oscillospiraceae bacterium | reverse complement strand
TTTGGTGCGGCTGGCGGGATTTGAACCCGCAAGCTTTCGCCGACGGATTTTAAGTCCGTTGTGTATGCCGTTCCACCACAGCCGCACAGCAATTTCTATTGTAGCATCCTGCGCGATCCTGTCAACGGCGGAATCGCGCTCACAGGCTGAATAGGATGCCGGCGGCCGCGCCGAACAGGATGAACAGGATCGGATGCAGCCGCTTCGTGCGCTCCCACAGCAGCACAAAAAGCAGTACGGCCAAAAGCACGAGGTTTGCGGGGCGCAGGGCGGCAAACAGCCCGGCTGAAAGCGGTCCGGCCAAGACGGCCGCCTGCAGCAGCGTCAGCGCCGACGCCGCGATCAGGCCGGCGACCGCGGGGCGGAGGCCGGAGAACGCGTTCTCCACGAGCGGCGAGCTGCGGTACTTGTTCAAATACCGCGCGATGAGGGATACGATCACAAGCGAGGGCAGCGCCAGCGCGAGCGAGGCGATGACCGCGCCGGGGATGCCCGCGGCCGAATAACCGACGAACGTCGCCGCGTTGATGCCGATCGGGCCCGGCGTGGACTCCGCGATCGCGACGATATCCGGCAGCGTCGGCGCGGTAAACCACTGCGGCCGCTGCCGCATTAGCTCGGTCAAAAACGGGATGGTCGCAAGCCCGCCGCCCACGGCGAACAGGCCGATCTTCACAAACGCGAGGAATACGTACAGCAGCGGATTCATCGGCGCAGCCTCCCGTAGACGAGTCCGAGCGCGGCGCCGCCGAGCACGACGTACACGGGCGACTGGCCGAGCAGGCCGACCAACACGAACGCGGCGACGCACAGCGCGATGCCGAACCAGTCGTGTACGGCGGTGCGCAAAAGCCGGACCACCGCGGCAATGATGAGCGCGGCGACGGCGACGCGGATCCCGGCAAACGCGTGCACGACGATCGGGTTCTGCCAAAGGTTTTTCAGCGCGATCGCGATGCCGAGGATGACGAGGATCGGCACGAATATCACGCCGAGCGTGGCGCATATGGCGCCGGGCAGGCCGCGCAGCTTGTAACCTACGAACGTGGCCGTGTTGACGGAGATCACGCCCGGGACGCACTGCGAGAGCGCGAAGTAGTCGAGCAGCTCCTCCTCGGTCGTCCAGCCCTTGCTCTCCACGAGCTCGCGGATCAGCAGCGGCAGCATCGAATAGCCGCCGCCGAATAGAAATGCGCCGATTTTTGTAAACGTGAGAAACAGCGTTAGCAGTTTTGACATCTCAATATACGTTCCAATGCATGACGAACGCGTACAGGTACCCGACCAGGCCCAGCGCGCACAGCGTCGTTGCAAACGCGTCCGTCCATTTATTTTTCGTCAGCAGCCCGAGCGCGAGGGAAACGGGGAACGCTGCGACCATATATCGCGGCGCGGAGAGCAGCCATGTCGCGCCCATGCTGATCAGATAGTACGCGACAAAATACGCCGTGTACGACGGGCGCAGTTTTTTGACCGCAGCCAGCACGAGCGCAAGCGAGCCGAAAAGGAAGATCAGGTTCGGCAGCCAGAGCCCGAGCACCTTCGACAGGCTGCCGTTCGAGAACGACGCGAGCAGGCTGTCGAACTGGTAGCCCGCGGTGTGGAAGAACCAGCCGGGGGTCTGCTGCCAGTTTTCGGCCTGGTAGGTCAAAAACTGGAACGCGTTGCCCGACACGCGGTAGTTGATGAACAGGTACAGGCCAAGCCCGAGCGGGATGACGGCGAGCGAAGCGATGTCGACGATGCGCTTGAACGTCTCGTCCGCGCGCGTGCGGCCCTCCCGGCGGTCGCGCATGACGTCGGCGACGACCTCGAAACAGACGGGCACGAACAGCAGCACGCCGAGCAGCCGCGTAAACGCGGCAAAGAAGCCCAGCACGCAGGCGGCGGGGTAGTTCTTCTTGCGCGCAAAGTACATGACCGAAACCGACAGCAGCAGAAACAGGCTGTCGGACAGCGGCGCGGAGAGCAGCACGCTCGCGGGCAGGACACAAAGATACTTGAGGCTCCGCATCGCGGTGTCGCGGTCCATGTCGATGAGCGCCAGCTCGTAGAACACGTAGCCCGCGAACACGCACGCGACGTTCGAAACGAACAGGCCCGAGATCAGATAGTCGCGGAACACGACGTAGAAGATGCGCACGACGATCGGATAAAACGGGAAGAACACAAGCAAAAACCGGTCCTCGCCCTGCGGCTGGTACCAGTTTTCGGCGATGCTGAGATAGTGCCGCGCGTCGAAGCTGACCGGGTTCCACAGGCCGATCGTGTCGAACACGCCGCCCTGATAACCGTTTTTTTTGATCGCGAACAGGTACGCAAGCAGAAACAGCGCGACGCGGAACAGCGCGAGCAGCAGCACGACCCGCCAGAACGGGTGCAGCCGCGCATACCGGCCGGAGCGCTTGCCGTCGGCGGCGTGCGCGTCGAGTTCCGGCAGGCCGCTCCATGCCTGCATCCACACCGGTATGAAGCGGATGCCAAGCAGCAGGAACAGGAACGTCAGCAGCGCCGCGACAAACAGCGACGCGAGCCGCTCCGGCGGGTTGACAATGGTGCTGCGCGTGAAGAACATAAGCAGCGCAAGCGTGGGAACCACGGTAAAGACCAGGCGTTTGCGCAGCGATGCCGACAGCCGTTCCTTCATAATTTGTACCCGATTACCTGCGGCGAAGCGCCTTGGGTTTTCCCAGTATCTCCGCGTAGAGGAAGCCCGTGCGAACGGCGGGGGCGTTCCAGCTAAGCAGGGGCGTCCGGACTGGAACAAAGGCCGCGGAAGGCGCGTCCGACGGGTGCACGGCTTCCCGCTTTGCGTCCGTCGGGCACTCGGCCGCGTTGCCGGACATGCTGGTCTCCTCGTGCGCATGCCCCGTCAGAGCGCTGGCCTCGAGCGTGTGCCGCGTGGTTGCCTGAATCTGCGACAGACGGCTTCCTATATCGGTGCGCATGTGCGATCCCGGCGCGTTGGGGTCCATGCCCTCCATCGAGGCGTCGGCCGACACGGCGGTGCCGGCGCCCTCCTCAATGGACGCCGCGACGGGAGACGGGGCGGGCCGGGCCGGAACCGCCGCGGCAGGTTGGGCCGGGAATGCCGCGGCAGGCCAATGCTGCGCCGTGCGCGCGGGCTGCGGCCGCGGCGGCTGCGACATGCCCTGCGCGGACGGCGTCCCGGTCTGCCGTTCGGCCGCGCGGCGCTCGGCGACGTTGCGCTCGGCCTCGCGCTGCGCGGCTTTCTGCTGTTTCTGCCTGCTCTTGCCCAGTATGCTGAACACCACGTACAGGATCAGGCCGATGATAAACAGCGCATCCATACGCTTACTTCTTCTCGCTGTCGGCGGGCCTTGTGCCCTTGCCGATGGCGTTGCGCATCTCGGTGTCGGAGATCACGTTCTGCATGTTGTAGTAGTCCATCACGCCGAGCCGTCCCTCGCGGAACGCCTCCGCAATGGCCTTGGGCACCTCGGCCTCGGCCTCGATCACGCGCGCGCGCATGCCCTGCGTATGCGCGACGTTCTCCTGCTCCTGCGCGACGGCCATCGCGCGGCGCTCCTCGGCCTTGGCCTGTGCGATGCGCTTGTCGGCCTCGGCCTGGTCGATCTGCAGCTGCGCGCCGACGTTGCGCCCAACGTCCACGTCCGCGATGTCGATCGAGAGGATCTCAAACGCCGTGCCGGCGTCGAGGCCCTTGGCGAGCACGGTGCGCGAGATCTTATCCGGATTCTCGAGCACCTCCTTGTGGCTGTTGGCCGATCCGACGGTGGTTACGATGCCCTCGCCGATGCGCGCGATGATGGTCTCCTCGCCCGCGCCGCCGACGAGGCGGTCGATGTTGGCGCGGACCGTGACGCGGGCCTTGGCGCGCAGCTCGATGCCGTCCATGGCGACCGCGGCGATGACGGGTGTCTCGATGACCTTGGGGTTGACGCTCATCTGCACGGCGGTCAGCACGTCGCGGCCGGCCAGGTCGATCGCGCAGGCCTTCTCAAAGTCCAGCGGGATGCCGGCGCGCTGCGCGGCGATGAGCGCGTTGATCACGCGGTCGACGTTGCCGCCGGCCAGGTAGTGCGCCTCGAGCTTGTTGATCGAGACGGCGAGGCCGGCCTTGGTGGCCTTGATCATCGGGTTAACGATGCGCGCCGGCACGACCTTGCGCACGCGCATGCCGACAAGCTGAAATATGCCGATCTTGACGCCGGAGGCGGAGGCCGCGATCCAAAGCCTGAGCGGCACGAAGCTAAAAAAGATCGAGAGAAAGATGATCGCAAGAACGATGATCAGAATGGGCAAGAAGAATTCCATATGCAACCTCCTAAATACCTTCATTGGTTTAATGGGTTAAAGCCGTCCGCGCGCTGCCGCCGGGGCATTTGGCCGCGGACGCGCCTTGTCCGGTTAGTATGCCGCGCTTTTTAACTAGAGTTGCTGCTCGGCCGCCTCCTGTACGAGGATGTCGAAGCCCTTTACGTCGGTCACCTCGACGGGCCTGCCGGGTTCGACGAACGCGCCGGTCGTGGTCACGCTGACGCGGCGGCCGTCGATTTCGGCGACGCCGGCCGGACGCAGCGGGGTGATGGCGACGCCGCGCTTGCCGACGAGCAGCGTGCGGTCGTCATTGGCTACGGGGGAGGAATTGGTATCGATCTGGTCCTGCAGCACGAGCCGCGAACGGCCCAGGCCGCCCTTTTGAAACGAGCGGATCAGCCACAGCAGCGCCAGTATGATGATGACCATCACGATGGCGACCACGAGAACCCCGATCTGCGGCGAACCCCAGCCGATCTGCATCACGACGACCGCCGCGAGCGAGAGCAGCCCCACGATACCCGCCACGCCGAAGCCCGGCATGAACATCTCCAGCACGAGCATCACGATGCCGACGATCAAACAGATCAGCGTCGGCACCGCGGCGGGTCCGAGAATCTCCAGTAACGTCATTGCTTGCCTCCTAAATGTCCCTGGTGGCAGTTTGCGGATAAGCATCCCAGTTCAAGGTAATTATAACATAAATAAACGGGCGGGATGCAAAATTTTTGCGCGCGGCGCGATTCGCGGCGATTCGATGAAAGCCCCGTCAAAACGCCGTTTTTCCAATTTACCGCGGGACCTGTTGACAATCCGCACGGCGGCATCATAAAATACTATAAATATCAAAAGGCGACGACGGGAAAAGAGTAACGGTCCATCATGTTTCCGGTTCAGAGAGCGCGGGCATACTGCTGAGAGCGCGCGCGCCGGACGGGACCGCCAAGTGCCTTCCCATCAGCCCCTTCGGGGAACGGCGGACCTGCCAAGTATCCGCGGGCGTGACGCCGCGTTAAGGCGCGGACCGTTTGAGGAAACGGCCCGGCAAGCGGGGGCTTTTTGCCCCAAGTAAAGTGGAACCGCGGTGCGCAGCCGCCTTTATGGGGGATTGCGGCCGCTTATTTTTATTTGGAGGGACGTATGTTTCGAACGTTGAGGAATGATATTCAATGTGTGCTGGACCGGGACCCGGCCGCGCGCAGCGTGCTGGAGGTGCTGCTGTGCTATCCGGGCTTCCGCGCGGTGCGCATGCATCGGTTCGCGCACGCGCTGCACAAGAGCGGGCTGCGGTTTTTGGCGCGGCTGATCTCGGAATGGTGCCGCTTTTTCACCGGCGTCGACATCCATCCCGCGGCCGAGATCGGACAGCGGCTGTTCATCGACCACGGCGTGGGCGTGGTGATCGGCGAGACGACGGTGATCGGCGACGACGCGACGATCTACCAGGGCGCGACGCTCGGCGGCACCGGCAAGGAGACCGGCAAGCGGCACCCCACGCTCGGCAGCCGCGTGACGGTGTCCGCGGGCGCGGCGGTGCTCGGCCCGCTGACGATCGGGGACGGGGCCAAGATCGGCGCGGGCGCGGTCGTGCTGGCCGACGTGCCGCCGTACGCGACGGTGGTCGGCGTGCCGGGGCATATCGTGCGCATCCGCTGCCGGCCGGAGTGCTGCGACCAGGAGAACTGCGTCAAAAACCCGGACGAGTGCGAGAAGGCCGCGACCTGTCCCGTGCGCCCGCCGAAAGGCGAGGCCGGGATCGATTTAGACCAGGTACATCTGCCGGACCCGGTGGAGGAGCAGCTGCGCGCGCTGGTCAGGCGCGTCGAGGCGCTGGAAAAGCGGCAGGAAGTCTGATACAATACGAAAGAAGCTACGGAGGTACGTATGCAGGTTTACAATACCATGACGCGCAAAAAGGAGGAGCTCGTGCCCTTCGTGCCGGGGGAGGTCCGCATTTACGCGTGCGGCCCCACGGTATACAACTATTTCCACATCGGCAACGCGCGCCCGTTCATCGTGTTCGACACGATGCGGCGGTATCTTGAATACCGCGGCTACAAGGTGACGTTCGTGCAGAACTTCACCGACATCGACGACAAGATGATCAAGCGCGCGAACGAGGAGAACATCACGGTTAGGGAGCTTGGCGAGCGGTTCATCGAGGAGTACTACCGCGACGCCGACGCGCTCGGCATCAAGCGCGCCACGGTCAACCCGCGCGCGACGGAGCATATCGACAAGATCATCCTGCTGGTAACGGCGCTGATCGAAAAGGGCCACGCCTACGCGACCGAGAACGGCGACGTGTACTTCTCCGTGCGCAGCTTCCCCGGCTACGGGAAGCTCTCCGGCCAGAACATCGACGACCTCGAGAACGGCGCGCGCGTCGACCCGGGCGAGGGAAAGCGCGACCCGCTGGACTTCGCGCTCTGGAAGGCCGAAAAGCCCGGCGAGCCGTCGTGGGATTCGCCGTGGGGCAGGGGACGCCCGGGCTGGCACATCGAGTGCTCGGCGATGAGCATGTCGATCCTGGGGCCGACGTTCGACGTGCATGCGGGCGGGCAGGACCTGATCTTCCCGCACCACGAGAACGAGATCGCGCAGTCCGAGGCCGCGACGGGCAGGCCGTTTGCGCGCTACTGGATGCACAACGGCTACATCAACATCGACAACCAGAAGATGTCCAAGAGCCTGGGCAACTTCTTCACCGTGCGCGAGATCGCAGCGGAATTTGACCTTTCGGCCGTGCGCATGTTTATGCTGAGCGTGCAGTACCGGAATCCCGTCAACTTCTCGCGCGAGCTGCTTCAGCAGGCCGACGCGGCGCTGCTTCGGCTCCGCACGGCGCGCGGGCGGCTCGCCGAGGCGCGGCGCGCGGAGGATACGGACGCGGACGAGGCGTTTATCGCGTCGCTCGCGGACTATCGGGCGCGCTTTGAGGCGGCGATGGACGACGACCTGAACACGGCGGACGCGATCGGCGTGCTGTTCGACTTTGCGCACGCGTGCAACGTGTTCGTGACGGAGCCGCGCGGCGCAAAGGCGATCGACGGGGCGATTGCGCTGTTCGACGCGCTCGCGGACGTGCTGGGGCTTCCGCTTGTGAAGGAGGAGGCGTTCCCGGCGGAGGCGCTGCAATTGGCCGAGGCGCGGCAGACCGCGCGGAAGGCGAAGGATTTTGCGCGCGCGGACGCGATCCGCGGGGAACTCAAAGCGATGGGCTATGTTGTCGAGGACACGGCGGCCGGCCCGAAACTGAAAAAAGCGTAGGGGGAAAGGGACAAAAATGAGCGGTGGGACATCGTTATTCGACCTGTTTCTCGGCACAATGGGCGTATACGCCGTCATAGGTGGCATCCGCGGCAAGGGCAGGCTGTTTTCGACGCGGAACGTTAAGGAGGCCTATGCGGGAACCTTCATGAAGTGGCAGCGCATCCTGTACGTCGTGCTCGGCGTGTTCATGGTGCTCAATTCCGGCTTTGCGCTGCTGCTTTCCAACCTGTACGAGAGTACGGCCGTCGACAAGGCCTGGCAGTACACGCCGAAGGTGGACCTCGGGCAATGGAGCTTTTTGACGGGCGAGCTGCTGAACAAGCTGTCGTTTGCGTTCATGCTGCTCTCGCTCCTGACCATCGCGGGGCTGGTCGTGCTGATCCAGAAGTGCACCGACCGCAAGGCCGCCAAGGAAAATGCGGAAAAGGACGCGTCCGGCGGCGGCGCGCCGCGCGACGGCGCGCGCATGCCCTCGGCCGCGTTCGATTTTCCGGATGAGCCCGCGGAGGAGAAGAAAAAGAAGTAAAGTCGGGAGAACGTTTGGGGAACGTTGGGGGCGCTGCCCCCAAACCTCCGCCCAAGGGACACGTCCCTTGGGGAACCCCGCCCTTGCGGCAGGCAACCTTGAATTCCTGCGGATTGGGTTTCCAAAGGGCCTTCGGCCCTTTGGTGGGGTGCAGGGGCAAAGCCCCTGTACTAAAATCCAATAACCAACAAAGAGCGCGGCGCGGGGTTTCCCGCGCCGCGCTTCTTTTACATCCCTCAGCTCAACTCAAACATGCCCATGTACAGCTCATAATACTTGCCCTTCTGGGCGAGCAGCTCGTCGTGATCGCCGCGCTCGATGATGCGGCCGTTCTCGAGCACCATGATTGCGTTGGCGTTGCGCACGGTCGATAGCCTGTGCGCGATCACGAACACGGTGCGCCCGGCCATGAGCTTATCCATGCCCTGCTCGATGAGCCGTTCCGTGCGCGTGTCGACGGAGCTCGTCGCCTCGTCCAGGATCAGCACGGGCGGGTCGGCCGCGGCCGCGCGCGCGATGGCGAGCAGCTGGCGCTGGCCCTGGGAGAGGTTCGCGCCGTCGGCGGTCAGCACCGTGTCGTAGCCCTGCGGCAGGTGGCGGATGAACGAATGCGCGTTGGCAAGCTTGGCGGCGCGCTCGACATCCTCGTCGGAAGCGGCGAGATTGCCGTAGCGGATGTTTTCGCGCACGGTGCCGGTGAACAGGTGCGTGTCCTGCAGCACCATGCCGAGCGAGCGGCGCAGGTCGTCCTTTTTGAT
>CAZIRB010000089.1:0-8932 GCA_964541695.1 uncultured Oscillospiraceae bacterium | reverse complement strand
AAAAGAAAAGGAGGAGGTCTGCAAAACCTCCCCTCCCGACTTTCTTTTGTTACTTTTCTTTCTAGAAAGAAAAGTAAATCCGTCCCCTTCCCATTCCCCCCGTTCTCTCGTCCCCCTAAAACAGCACAACCCCAAAATACGTCACGGTATCCTTCCCCGCCGCATACGGCAGCCCGCAGCGCGCGGCGAGCTCGGAGACCGACACGCCGCAGGCCTCGAGCGAGAGCAGCCGCCGGCCCGGGTGGCGGCACGGCAGGCCATCGATCTTGGCGCAAGCGCGGCAGCCGTGGCAGCCGCCGGCGCCGAGGGCGAGACAGTCGGGAAAGCGCCGCGCGGCGCTTTTTTGTATGCGCCGGACGAGGCGGTTGTGCGCGATTGCCGCTTCGCGCATGCCCTCGATGTCGTAGGAATCCGCAAGCTTCCGCACCGTGCGGAACACGACGGCGCGGTCATAGCTTTGGACGCGCGGCATCAGCTCGTCGATATTGCCCGCGTCGGGCGGGCAGGCCCAGCAGCGGCCGAAATAGCCGCAGGCGTTTTGTTCGCAGGCGGCGCGAAAGGCGCGGTCGAGCGGGATGTCGGCCGCGCGGATGACCGCGGCGCCAGCCGCGCCGTGCGCGAGGGCGCGGCGTACGAGCCGCGGGGCCGGATCGCGGCGCGAAGCGCGCGAGTTTTTTTCGGACTGTCTCATGCTCGGGTTCCCCCTGTGCGGCCGAAAAGGGCTGGCATGGCAATATAGCAAACCCGTTATGCGCTTAGAGCACGCGCGAATACTGAACGCCGGAGTTTTTGAGCACGATCTGATATTTATTGCGGTCGCCGCGCGCGATGATCGTGCAGTACTCGAAGACCTCGCCCACGGCGTTTTTCGACACGCGCTGGATACGCAGCGCGGGGTCGCCGGTGCGGCCGCCGAGCAGCGCGGCCTCGCGGCTGTTGAGCGCGACGGCCTCGTACGTTTCGGTCGCTTCGCCGGGCTGGACGCCGGTGGATTCGCTGATCGTGGCGTAGAGCGAGTCGTTGAGCTGGTCGCGCGTGAGGTTTTTGCAGAAGTTTGTGGGGATGTACGCGGTCTCGAGCAGCAGCGGCTCGCCGTCGGCCAGCCGCAGCCGCTGGATTAAGAACACCGTGCGCGACGCGTCGATGCCGAGCCTGGACGCGATCTTGACGGTGGGGTGCGCGGTGGTGAAGCGCAGCACGCGGGAGCTGGGCGTCAGCCCCAGCGCGTGCATCTCGGTCGTGAAGTTGTATAGGTTGTTCAGGCTGCGCTTGAGCTTGGGTTTGCACACGCGCGTGCCGGCGCGGCGCTTGCGCACGATCACGCCGTCGTCCTCGAGCAGCTGGAACGCCTGCCGCACGGTCGAGCGGCTGATGCCGAGCAGCCCGCACAGCGCGCTCTCCGTCGGGAGCGGGTCGCCCACGGCGAGCGTGCCGGCGGCGATAAGGCGCGAGAAGTGGTTCGCGAGCTGCTGGTAGACGGGCACATCGGCGTCAAAATCAATGGTCGGCCGGTTGAATTCCATAGGGCTTCTTCCGTTTCCTGCGCGATCCGGGCCCGGCGGCGCGTTCGCTTAGCCGCGCGCATTCCGGCCCTGTCATGTATCGTACAAATGGCGATCGCCTATCGTTTCCCAATATTCTATCCCGCGCGCGCCGTCCGGTCAATCGTTAGATTTATCCTGCCGGCGGCGGGCGGCGGCAGTAAACCGCCGTTGCAGCTTTTTGATTTATCGGGGTAAAAATGTAGAACCATGGGCAAAATCTGCCCGTATATTTGCATTTTCCCAGGATTCACCGTATAATACAAACCAGCGATTTGGTTTATAGGAGTTGATGGGTCACAAATGGACGACGGCAGTCCGATAGGGTATCTTCTCGTCATCGTTCTGTTCATCCTGGGCGGGGCTTATTTTGCGGGGACGGAGATCGCGTTCGCGTCCGTCAGCCGCATCCGGATGATGAGCAACGCCGCAAACGGAGACAAGCGCGCAAAGCGCGTGCTGTATATTCTCGATCATTTCGACAAGGCGCTCACCACACTGCTCATCGGCAACAACATCATGCACATCGGCTGCGCGTCGATCGCGACACTTTTGGCGACCAAGCTCTGGGGCACGGGCGCGGTTGCGGCGGTCACGTTCGTGACGACGGCGGTCGTGTTTCTGCTTGCCGAGATGCTGCCTAAGCGCTTCGCCAAGGCGGCGAGCGAGCCGTTTGCGATGACCGCGTCGGCGTCGCTCCTGTTTCTGATGCGCGTTCTCTCGCCCGTGGCGTTCGTGTTCTCGAAGCTGTCGGGCCTCATCAGCCGGCCGTTCCAGAAGAAGCATGTCGAGGAGCCGACGGTCACGGAGGACGAGCTGTTCGATATCCTCGAGACGATCTCGCGCGAGGGCGCGATCGACGAGGAGAAGTCGGAGCTCGTGCAGAGCGCGCTCGAGTTCTCGCGCATCCGCGTGCGGGACGTGCTGACGCCGTGGGAGGATGTGCTCAAGATCACGACCGCCATGCGCGACGACGAGATACTCTCCGTCATCCGCAACAACGCGCACTCGCGCCTGCCGGTCGTCGACCGCGCGGGCACGGTGATCGGGCTTCTCCACATCCGCAAATATCTCAAGGCGTACCTCAAGCGCGAGGAGCGCGTGCGCCTTCGCAACGTGATGGACACGCCGTTCTTTGCCTCGCCCGAGACGGAGATCGACGATCTTTTGCCCGTCATGAGCGCGCACAGGACGCAGACCGCGATCGTGCGCGACGACGCGACGAAAGCGCCGCTCGGCCTCATCACGGTCGAGGACATCCTCGAGGAGCTCGTCGGCGAGATCTACGACGAGGAGGACAAAGACGGACGGGAGGCGGAACGATGACGCAGCCGCATCTGATCAACGTCGCCGAGATCGCCGCGCTGATCCTGCTGTCCGGTTTTTTCTCGAGCGCCGAGATCGCGTTCGCCTCGGCCAACCGCCTGCGGCTTAAAAGCGCCGCCGCGTCCGGCGGGCTTGCCGACCGGCTCGCGTTCTCGCTTTACGAGGGCTACGACCGGCTGCTCGTCTCGATCCTGATCGGCGACAACCTCGTCAACATCGCGGCCTCGTCCGTCGCCACGGTGATCGCCATATCGCTTATCGGCGACGACGGCGCGCTCGTGGCCACCGCGGTCATGACCGTGCTGATTTTGATATTCGGCGAGATCGTGCCGAAGATCGTCGCCGTGCAATCGCCGGACCGCTTCGCGCGCTTTTTTGCGCTGCCGCTGCGCGTGCTCTCGACGCTGCTGTTCCCGTTCGTGTTCGTGATCCAGCTGCTGCTTAAGCTCGTCGACCGGCTCTGGGCCGACCGGCTGCCCGACGGGCCGTCCGTGACCGAGGACGACCTCGAGAGCATCATCGACACCGTCGAGGACGAGGGCGTGATCGACGAGGACCGCGCCGACCTGATCCAGAGCGCGCTGGACTTCGACGACGTGCTCGCCTACGAGATCATTACGCCGCGCGTGGACATGCTCGCCATCGATATCGACGACAGCTTCGACGAGACGCTCGAGCTGGTCTTAAACTCGCCCTATACGCGCATCCCCATATACGAGGATACAATCGACAACATCATCGGCATCCTGCACCTCAACCATCTGTTTAAAGAGCTCGCGGGCGAGAAGCGGATACAGGACATCGAGCTGCGCAAGCTGATGATGCCCGTCGCGTTCGTGCATAAGACCATGGCTTTGCCCGACGTGCTCAAGGTCATGCGCCGCCGCCAGTGCCATATGGTGATCGTGACCGACGAGTACGGCGGCACCATGGGCCTGCTGACCATGGAGGACGTGCTCGAGCAGCTCGTCGGCGATATCTGGGACGAGTCGGACGAGGTCGTGCCGGAGTTCGTCGAGCTCGGGTCCGACCTGTTCGAGGCCGACGGCGACATGCGCATCGAGGACTTCTTCGACGAGCTCGATATCGACGACCGCGACTTTGACGACGACAACGCCACCGTCGGCGGCTGGGCCGTCGAGATGCTCGGCGATTACCCGAAGATCGGCGACAGCTTCGACTACAAGAACCTCACCGTCACCGTCAAGGAACAGCAGAACCTCCGCGTCACGCGCGTCAGCATTCAGGTCCGCCCGCTGCCCGAGACGGAGGACGATGAGATTTAGGGGACGGGGGTACGAGGGGACAGGGAACCAGGACGTTGGGGGCTTTGCCTTCAACGTCTTTTTTTGCGGGGGCGCCGCCCCGCACCCCGCCACGGGCCGGAAGCGGGGTATCGCTCCCTGCAGAATGGGTTTCCAAAGGGAGGCGAAATTGAGCGTTCATCCGGCTTGGCATGTTA
Source organism: uncultured Oscillospiraceae bacterium (assembly GCA_964541695.1). Lineage (GTDB taxonomy): Bacteria > Bacillota > Clostridia > Christensenellales > CAG-138 > CAZKGE01. Next base: position 4,603 of record CAZIRB010000089.1, on the reverse strand, counting down.
CGCTCACAGTAATTTGGAATTCTAAACGATACATCGGGTTTTTCGCAGGGTTCCAAGGGCCCTCGGCCCTTGGCGGGGTGCAGGGGTGAAACCCCTGCCGTAACCCCGTTTTCCAAAAACCACCCCGCCCCGCGGCATGCCGCGGGGCGGGGTGGTTTTTGGAAAACGGGGTTACGGCAGGGGTTTCACCCCTGCACCCCGCCAAGGGCCGAGGGCCCTTGGAACCCTGCGAAAAACCCGATGTATCGTTTAGAATTCCAAATTACTGTGAGCGTAACATGCCAAGCCGGATGAACGCTCAATTTCGCCTCCCTTTGGAAACCCATTCTGCAGGGAGCGATACCCCGCTTCCGGCCCGTGGCGGGGTGCGGGGCGGCGCCCCCGCAAAAAAAGACGTTGAAGGCAAAGCCCCCAACGTCCTGGTTCCCTGTCCCCTCGTACCCCCGTCCCCTAAATCTCATCGTCCTCCGTCTCGGGCAGCGGGCGGACCTGAATGCTGACGCGCGTGACGCGGAGGTTCTGCTGTTCCTTGACGGTGACGGTGAGGTTCTTGTAGTCGAAGCTGTCGCCGATCTTCGGGTAATCGCCGAGCATCTCGACGGCCCAGCCGCCGACGGTGGCGTTGTCGTCGTCAAAGTCGCGGTCGTCGATATCGAGCTCGTCGAAGAAGTCCTCGATGCGCATGTCGCCGTCGGCCTCGAACAGGTCGGACCCGAGCTCGACGAACTCCGGCACGACCTCGTCCGACTCGTCCCAGATATCGCCGACGAGCTGCTCGAGCACGTCCTCCATGGTCAGCAGGCCCATGGTGCCGCCGTACTCGTCGGTCACGATCACCATATGGCACTGGCGGCGGCGCATGACCTTGAGCACGTCGGGCAAAGCCATGGTCTTATGCACGAACGCGACGGGCATCATCAGCTTGCGCAGCTCGATGTCCTGTATCCGCTTCTCGCCCGCGAGCTCTTTAAACAGATGGTTGAGGTGCAGGATGCCGATGATGTTGTCGATTGTATCCTCGTATATGGGGATGCGCGTATAGGGCGAGTTTAAGACCAGCTCGAGCGTCTCGTCGAAGCTGTCGTCGATATCGATGGCGAGCATGTCCACGCGCGGCGTAATGATCTCGTAGGCGAGCACGTCGTCGAAGTCCAGCGCGCTCTGGATCAGGTCGGCGCGGTCCTCGTCGATCACGCCCTCGTCCTCGACGGTGTCGATGATGCTCTCGAGGTCGTCCTCGGTCACGGACGGCCCGTCGGGCAGCCGGTCGGCCCAGAGCCGGTCGACGAGCTTAAGCAGCAGCTGGATCACGAACACGAACGGGAACAGCAGCGTCGAGAGCACGCGCAGCGGCAGCGCAAAAAAGCGCGCGAAGCGGTCCGGCGATTGCACGGCGACGATCTTCGGCACGATCTCGCCGAATATCAAAATCAGCACGGTCATGACCGCGGTGGCCACGAGCGCGCCGTCGTCGCCGATAAGCGATATGGCGATCACCGTGGCGACGGACGAGGCCGCGATGTTGACGAGGTTGTCGCCGATCAGGATCGAGACGAGCAGCCGGTCGTAGCCCTCGTAAAGCGAGAACGCGAGCCGGTCGGCAAGCCCGCCGGACGCGGCGGCGCTTTTAAGCCGCAGGCGGTTGGCCGAGGCGAACGCGATCTCGGCGCTCGAGAAAAAACCGGACAGCAGGATCAGCGCGGCGATCTCGGCGACGTTGATCAGATGCGGCTGCGTCATCGTTCCGCCTCCCGTCCGTCTTTGTCCTCCTCGTCGTAGATCTCGCCGACGAGCTCCTCGAGGATGTCCTCGACCGTGATGAGGCCGAGCGGCGCTTTCGTCGCGTCGTCGCGCACGATCGCGGTCTGCGTCCTGTGCGCGCTCATGACGGGCAAAAGATCGTCGATCTCCGTCTCGGGCGAGGCAAAGAACGGCGTGTCCATCACGTTGCGAAGGCGCACGCGCTCCTCGCGCTTGAGGTACGCCTTGAGATATTTGCGGATGTGGAGAAGCCCGATCACCGTGCCCGCGCGGTCGACGACCGGCAGGCGCGAGTGCGCGTTGTTGCGGATGACGGAGAGTATCTCGTCGTCGCGCATGGCGGTCGTGATCTTGAGCACATCCTCCCACGGCGTCAGCACGTCCCGCACGCGGATGCGCGAGAACTCGAGCGCGCTCTGCACGAGCTCCGACTTCTCCTCGTCGATCGCGCCCTCGCGCGAGATCGTCTCGAGGATATCGAACAGCTCGTCCTCCGTGACCGTCGGCTCCTCGACATGCTTCTTCTGGAACGGCCGGCTGATGAGGCCCGACAGCTTCGAGAACACGAACGCCACGGGCGAGAGAACGCGCATCAGAAACAGGAGCGACGCCGACGCGGTCATCGCAAACGGCTCGCTCGCCGCCTTGGCGAAGCGCTTAGGCAGCATCTCGGCAAGCAGAAACACGACCGCCGTCGTCACGAACGTGACCGCCGCAACCGCGCCCGTGCCCCAGAGCTTGGTCGCCAAAAGTGTCGCGATCGACGCGCAGCCGATGTGCATGATGTTGTTGCCGATGAGCAGTGTGGTGAGCGCCTTGTCGAAATGATCGAGAATATACAGCACGCGCTTTGCGCGCTTGTCTCCGTTTGCGGCGTTGCTCATCATCCGGATGCGGCTGACGGACGCGAACGCGATCTCCGTCCCCGCAAAATAAGCCCCGCCCAGGATGAACAGAACGATGACGAGAAGATACCCTATCGGACTGCCGTCGTCCATTTGTGACCCATCAACTCCTATAAACCAAATCGCTGGTTTGTATTATACGGTGAATCCTGGGAAAATGCAAATATACGGGCAGATTTTGCCCATGGTTCTACATTTTTACCCCGATAAATCAAAAAGCTGCAACGGCGGTTTACTGCCGCCGCCCGCCGCCGGCAGGATAAATCTAACGATTGACCGGACGGCGCGCGCGGGATAGAATATTGGGAAACGATAGGCGATCGCCATTTGTACGATACATGACAGGGCCGGAATGCGCGCGGCTAAGCGAACGCGCCGCCGGGCCCGGATCGCGCAGGAAACGGAAGAAGCCCTATGGAATTCAACCGGCCGACCATTGATTTTGACGCCGATGTGCCCGTCTACCAGCAGCTCGCGAACCACTTCTCGCGCCTTATCGCCGCCGGCACGCTCGCCGTGGGCGACCCGCTCCCGACGGAGAGCGCGCTGTGCGGGCTGCTCGGCATCAGCCGCTCGACCGTGCGGCAGGCGTTCCAGCTGCTCGAGGACGACGGCGTGATCGTGCGCAAGCGCCGCGCCGGCACGCGCGTGTGCAAACCCAAGCTCAAGCGCAGCCTGAACAACCTATACAACTTCACGACCGAGATGCACGCGCTGGGGCTGACGCCCAGCTCCCGCGTGCTGCGCTTCACCACCGCGCACCCCACCGTCAAGATCGCGTCCAGGCTCGGCATCGACGCGTCGCGCACGGTGTTCTTAATCCAGCGGCTGCGGCTGGCCGACGGCGAGCCGCTGCTGCTCGAGACCGCGTACATCCCCACAAACTTCTGCAAAAACCTCACGCGCGACCAGCTCAACGACTCGCTCTACGCCACGATCAGCGAATCCACCGGCGTCCAGCCCGGCGAAGCGACCGAAACGTACGAGGCCGTCGCGCTCAACAGCCGCGAGGCCGCGCTGCTCGGCGGCCGCACCGGCGACCCCGCGCTGCGTATCCAGCGCGTGTCGAAAAACGCCGTGGGCGAGGTCTTCGAGTACTGCACGATCATCGCGCGCGGCGACCGCAATAAATATCAGATCGTGCTCAAAAACTCCGGCGTTCAGTATTCGCGCGTGCTCTAAGCGCATAACGGGTTTGCTATATTGCCATGCCAGCCCTTTTCGGCCGCACAGGGGGAACCCGAGCATGAGACAGTCCGAAAAAAACTCGCGCGCTTCGCGCCGCGATCCGGCCCCGCGGCTCGTACGCCGCGCCCTCGCGCACGGCGCGGCTGGCGCCGCGGTCATCCGCGCGGCCGACATCCCGCTCGACCGCGCCTTTCGCGCCGCCTGCGAACAAAACGCCTGCGGCTATTTCGGCCGCTGCTGGGCCTGCCCGCCCGACGCGGGCAATATCGACGAGCTGATGCCGCGCGTCCAAAGCTATGACCGCGCCGTCGTGTTCCGCACGGTGCGGAAGCTTGCGGATTCCTACGACATCGAGGGCATGCGCGAAGCGGCAATCGCGCACAACCGCCTCGTCCGGCGCATACAAAAAAGCGCCGCGCGGCGCTTTCCCGACTGTCTCGCCCTCGGCGCCGGCGGCTGCCACGGCTGCCGCGCTTGCGCCAAGATCGATGGCCTGCCGTGCCGCCACCCGGGCCGGCGGCTGCTCTCGCTCGAGGCCTGCGGCGTGTCGGTCTCCGAGCTCGCCGCGCGCTGCGGGCTGCCGTATGCGGCGGGGAAGGATACCGTGACGTATTTTGGGGTTGTGCTGTTTTAGGGGGACGAGAGAACGGGGGGAATGGGAAGGGGACGGATTTACTTTTCTTTCTAGAAAGAAAAGTAACAAAAGAAAGTCGGGAGGGGAGGTTTTGCAGACCTCCTCCTTTTCTTTT
>CAZIRB010000088.1:0-9402 GCA_964541695.1 uncultured Oscillospiraceae bacterium | reverse complement strand
GGCGCCGCCCCTGCACCCCGTGCCCCCTCCCCCCGGTCTCCCTTTACTGCAAATTGAAGTGCTTCTTCAATATCATGCGCGAGAGCAGGAAGAACAGCGCGCACGTGCCGAGGCCGATGACAAGGCTGTAAAGCAGCATCGCGTGGTAGACGACTTCGCCGGTATCGAGCGCGGAGACGAGGGTTTCCATGCTGACCAAGCTGAGCGACAGGGCGGCGTTGAGCGCGCCGGTCACCATGCCGAGCACGATATTGACGCCGAAATACACGCCGACGGCGGCGATGAGCTTGTGCTTCTGGGCGAGCATGCCGCCGACGATCACCGCAAAGTAGATCTTGAGCAGCTGCGCGGCAAGTGATACGATGCCGGTCAGCAGCGTTTCGGCGACGGCGAGCGGCCCGCCCGTGTTGACGCCGAGCTGCTCGAACACGTTGGGGAAGTCGCCGAAGAACGCGAGCACGCCGGTGTTGACGATGCCCTTCGTGCTCGTGCCGAGCAGCGCAAACAGCGCGACCGACAGCGCGATAACGAGGATATTGATGATGAGCCACGCCATGCCGGTGATCAGCTTCGACCACAGGATGCTCCCCGCCTCGACGGGCAGCGTGAAGGTCAGGTACCCCTCGTCGCCCATGCAGTTGCGGTAAAAATGCACGGCAACGACGATCGCGGTCACGACGGCGGAGGCGAACACGCCGATCGCGATCAGCACCGTCGGCACGGCGATCACCGCGGTGACCGCGACTTTCGCGGCGGCGGCCATCCGGTCCGCGTCGTACACGCGCACGGTAACGCCCACGAGGATCGTCGCGATCAGCGCCGCGCCGAGCACCGCGAGATTGAGCGGCACAAGCGTCCGCGAGAGCGCGTAAAAATCATGCCTGAGCAGTTTTTTCAGCATCTGAATACCTCCCGGAACAGCTCGTCGACGGACTTGCCCTGCTGCTCGCGCACGCGGTCGACCGAGTCGAACATCGTGACAACGCCGTTCTTTAAGAATATGAACTCGTCGAGCACCTTCTCCACGTCCGCAATCAGGTGCGTCGAGAGCAGGATCGTCGCGCTGCCGTCGTAGTTTTTGATGATCGTGTTGAGGATATAGTCGCGCGTGGCCGGATCGACGCCGCCGATCGGCTCGTCGAGCAGGTACAGCTCGGCCTTGCGCGACATCACGAGCACGAGCAGCATCTTCTCGCGCGTGCCCTTGCTCAATGTGCGGATGCGCGCGTCGCGCGGGACGGAGAGCGCGGCAAGCATCTGCTCGGCGCGCAGGCGGTCGAAGTCCGCGTAAAAGTCGCAGAAATAGTCCAGGCAGTCGGTCACGCGCATCCAGCCCGCGAGGTAATCGCGCTCCGGCAGATAGGACACGACCGCCTTGCTCTCTTTGCCGATCGGCCGCCCGCCTATGGTCACCTGCCCCGCGGTAGGCGTGAGCAGCCCCGCGGCGAGCTTGATCAACGTCGTTTTTCCGCTGCCGTTCGGCCCGAGCAGGCCGACCACCCGCCCTTTGGGCAGGGCGAAGCTGACGTTGCTCAGCGCGGCGGCGCCGCCGTAGCGCTTCGTCAGGTTCGCGCACTCAAGAATCGATTCCATGCGTTTCCTCCTCCGTCTGCCCCGATTCGATCAGGGCGATCACGTCCCGTTTTTTAAGCCCGAGCTGAGATGTGCGGGAAAGAAACTCCCGCGCAATCCGCGCGGCCAGCTCGCTGCGGCTCTTCTCGATCGCCGAAACGTCGGTCGTCACCGTGCGCCCCGTGTTCCGCTTGCTCTCGGCCAGACCGGAATTCTCCAGCTCCTGCAGCGCGCGCTGCACCGTGTTCGGATTCACCGAGGCCTCCACCGCAAGATCGCGCACGCTCGGCAGCCGCTCGCCCGGCGGATACGCGCCGCTGATGATGTCCAGGCGCAGCCTGTCGACGATCTGCAAATAGATCGGCTGCCTCCCGTCAAACTGCCATTTCACGGGAACCCTCCTTTCGCGTTTTGTATTAGTGTATCGGTGTACTATTCGTATAATACACTATTTCGCGGCTTTGTCAACAAAAAAATCCGGGCGATTTTGCCCGAATCGCAGTCTCGCCCGTCCGCGGCGCAAAGCTATGCCGCCGGCTCGCCGATGTACACGATGTCGCTGACCGTGCGTCCATCGCGGTACGGCCGGTTGATCAGGCCGTCCGCCGTCGCCATCATAGAAGTTTGTCCGCCGTCGAGGTTGTACGCCGCCCGGCAGCCGAGCGACTCAAACAGCGCGGCAAGCTCGGTGAGGCGCATGCCGCGCGAGTAGCCGTCCTGCCGTCCGTCGACGACGACGAGGCAGTAGTGCCCCGGCTCGTAGTAGCCGATGGCCGTGCGCGGGTTGCGGCTCGTCAGCGCGGAGTTGAACGAGGTTTTGGCTTTGCCCTGTCCGTCGAGCAGCGCCGGCCCGAACAGGAAGGTCTGGTACGGGTCGAGCGCGGAAAGGCCGGCAAGGTTCATCCCGGCGGGGGCGTAGGTGCGGATCACGCCGTCGCGCGTCATCACGCAGATGTCGTCGCGCTTGGTATAGTTTTTGCGGTACCACACGCCGTTGCGCACGAGCGGGCCGCTGCTGCGCGCCAGGCAGAAGTCCCCGTTCACGGCGACGACGGCGTCCACGTCGAGCGCGATCCGCGTCGTCAGCTGGTACCGGCCCTTGTACTTTCCGCCGGAAAACGCGGTCCTAAAGCTCGTGATATCCTGCACGTAGGCGTCGGCGATATAGCAGACCGCTCCGCCCACCTCGCGCCTCTCGATCGTGACCGCGACGTTCTCGCTGCGGTACGAGAGCCGCGTCCGCTCGACGCCCGTGTAGCAGAAGCGGTCGAACAGCGCCTCCGCGCAAAGCCCGGTCGACACGCGCTCGACGAACGCGACGAGGTCCGGTATTTTCCCCGCCGCGATAAAGAGAATCACGCGCGCGTCCACGCCGTTGAGCACGCTGTTCTGCGTCATATCCGCGGCCATAAGCGCCCGCGCATACGAACCGCGCCGGTCCGCCGCGCGCAGCAGCAGCGCCGCGTCCGCGGCGGTCACCTGCCCGTCGCCGTTGAGGTCGCCAAGCTCGCCGGAGGACGCGGAGGCGCGCGGTGCGGGCAGGCATGAAAAAAGCGCGCAGAGCGCCGTCAAAATAAACCGCGCGGCAAGGCGCTTTCCCGTCACGGATTGCCTCCGGCCGCGGCGGGTTCCGCGATGAACACGATGTCGCTGACCGCGCGCGCGCTATCGGACGCGCCGATCGGCTGGTCGCACAGCGTCATCGCCGAGGCCGTGCCACCGGCCAGGTTATAAGCGGCCTTGCACCCAAGCTTGCCCATAAACGCCGCGGTCTCGGCGAACGTCATGCCCTGCGACGCGTCGCCCGTGCGCGGGCTCACGATCACGAAGCAGTAGTGGCCGGGCTCGTAGTACCCGATCACGGTGCGCGCGCTGTGCTTCGGCGAGGCGGTGGTTTCTGCAAAATACTTGAGCGGCTTCCCGTCGTCGTCCAGCAGCCGCGGGCCGTACACAAAGGCCTGCCACGGCGTGCCTTGGCTCTCGATCTGTTCGCGGCCGGCCTTGCCCGCCGAAAACGTCGCCATCTCGCCGCTCGTATACAGCACGCAGATGTCCTCGCGCTGGTCGATCGACTCGTCGTACCAGACGCCGTTGCGGACGATGGGGCCCGCGCTGCGCTGCGAATACATGTCCCCGTTGACCGCGAGGCTCGCGCCGTTCTTAACCGCCAGCTGCAGCGTGGTCTCGAGGCTCTCCTTGGCGCGGTACGCGCCGCCCGAGAACGCCGTGCGCAGGCTCGCAACGCCGTGCACGTAGACGTCCGCGACATAGCCCGACGCGCCGGCCTCAAAAAACGGCCTGACCGTCACGGACACGTAGCGGCTGCGGTATTCGTCCGCATCCGCCACGGTGCCGGTGTACGAAAACTTCTCGATGAACTTCTCGCCGAGCAGACTGTCGCCCGGCGTCTGGCCAAGGTCGGCAAAGCTCCCGATGCGGCCGACGGCGAGCAGCAGCATCGCCTTGGCGTCCGCCGCGCCGACGGTCATGTTGCCGGTCACGTCCGCCGTGATCGAGTCCGCGTTGTCAAGCCGGATCAGGCCGTAGGCCGCGCGTAACGCCTCCGCCGCGTCCGCCGCCGTGACCGCGCCGTCGCCGCCGAGGTCCCCGACGGTATCGGAATCCGCGCGCGCAATGCGCGGCAGCAGCAGCGTCAACGTCAGGACGAACAGTACAGCGCGCTTGATGGCCGGCCCCTCCCCCATAAAAAAACTGTCGAATGCCGATTATTTATTTTACTTCATTCAAACGCGCGCGCGCAAGATGCGGCTTGAAGGGAAATGGGCGGGGGTAATTCGCTTTGTATAATAACGCATAACGCGCGCAGGGTGTTGGTTGATGGGAAACGGGCGCGGGATTTGTTTCGCATGTCGTATAAAACGGGCGCGCGGTGCGCGGTTTGACGGGAAACGGGCACGGATTGCGCCGCGTTTTTGTGTAAAACTGGCGCAAGAGGCTGATTTGCGGAAAACGGGGCACAGCGTGCGCTGCAAATTTTGTATAAAAACGCGTGCGCGCGGTGCGCGGCACAGTTTACCGCGCTCCCGCCGCCGGGAGCGCGTTGCGTAAACTTGCCGCGCTGTGGTAAAATATCGACATGAAACAGCCGCCGGAAGAACAGAATACCGCGCCGGAAACTCCGGGCGCGCAAGACACGGGCTTTGGCGAAGCGCCGTTGGCGCAGGGCGACCAAGGGTCGCAGGGCGCGGAGCCGGAATGGGTTGAAGCACCACAGATGCAGGCCAACGCCGCGCCACCGGATCCGGGCTTTGGCGAAGCGCCGTTGACGCAGGGCGACCAAGGGTCGCAGGGCGCGGAGCCGGAATGGGTTGAAGCACCACTGGGACAGCGTGACTCTACGCCGCTCGGAACGGGCTTTGACGAAACGCCGTTACCCCAAAGCGACGCCGAACTGCGGGGCGCGGCCGACACGCCTTGGGACGCGGCCGCGCGGGCGGGGCGTTTGGATTTTTCGGATGCAAAGGCGTTTGTACCGCCTGGGGGCGACGCCACTCAACAGGATACGAGCTTTATCGAAACGCCCTTTGCGCAGTTTACGCCCACGCAGGCCGATGAATTCGCGGCAGCCCTATCATATGCGCCGGACACGGGGTTTGGCGCAGCGCCGCGCGGACGGGACGGCGTGCCGCAGGATTCGGGCTTTATCGAACCGCCGTCAGTGCAGTTCGCGCCCGCGCAGGCCGACGAGTTTACGGTGACCGCACCATACCCGCCGGACACGCAGCCGGAAGCGTTCGCTCCGTGGGCGCAGGCCGATTCCGGCCTGCAGGCACAGGCAGAGGGTTTCAGCGAGCCGCTGCAACCACCGGCCGACGTAGGTCCGCAGCCCGCGAGTCTAGACTGGACCGCCGCGCCGCAAGCGTGGGGAAGCGGTGCCGGCAGTCAAGCATATAGCGACGCCATGTATGTACCCCGGGATGCAGCCGCGCAAATGGAGCCTTTGCCCTCACTGTACCCGCCGGACGAATCTCCAGACGAGCCGCAAAACCCCGCCGCAGAGCGCATCCCCGCGGAAACGGAGCATGGAGCGCCCGCCGTGCCGCCGGTTTTGCCCGCGGAAACGCCCGCCGCGCCGCAGGTTCCGCCCACGGAAGCGCCCGCCGCGGCCGAGGAACCGCCGCCCGCGGTCTTCTCGCTGCTCCTTTGCGTGCACGACACGCCGCCGCGGCTTCTGCGCGCCAGCGTGCGCAGCGTGCTGCGCCAGACCTATCCGCATTTCGAGCTCTGCGTCGCCGACGACAACAGCAACCGCGGCGCAACCGTGCGCGCGCTGCGCCGGCTGCTCGCGCTCGACCCGCGCGTAAAGGTGCGGTTTCTGATGAGCGGGAGCGGCACCGCGAGCGCGGAGAACCGCGCGGCAAAGCTCGCGACCGGCGGCTATCTCGGCTTTTTATCGCCCGGCGACCTGCTTGCGCCCGGCGCGCTGTCTGCCGCAGCCGAATCCGTGCGCAAGGCGGACCCGGACGCGATCTACACCGACGAGGACCGCGTGTCCGACCTCGGACTCGCGCTCACCGACGCGCGCAACAAGCCCGACTTTTCGCCAGAGACGCTGCGCTCGGCCGACTGCGTCGGCAGCCTGTTTTTGGTGCGAACCAAGCTGTTCTTCGACTGCGGCGGTTTCGAACCGAAGCTTGACGGCGCGCACCGCTATTCGCTCGCGCTGAAGCTGACCGAGCGCGGCGCGCGCTTTTTTCACATCCGCGAGGTGCTCTGTCACCGCCGCGGAGCGGCCGCCCTGCGCATCGACTTGCAGGCGCGGGCCGTGCGCGCGCACCTCGACCGGACAAACGCTCTGTACGACGACGTTTCCGCAGGGCCGCACGGCGTGCGCGTCCGCTACCGCGTGACGGAAACGCCGCTCTTCTCCATCATCATCCCGAACAAGGACCACGCCGAGGACCTGACGAGCTGCGTAGGCAGCATCCGCCAGAACACGAAATACCGGCACTACGAGATCATCGTCGTCGAAAACAACAGCGAAAACCCCGCCACGCTCGACTGCTACGACGCGCTGAAGCGGCACGGCGTGCGCATCATCAGCTACGCCGGGTCGTTCAACTACGCCGCGATCAATAATTTCGCGGCCAAAAAATCGCGCGGGAAGCACCTCGTATTCCTAAACAACGACGTTGAAATCTTCACGCCGGACTGGCTGACCGAGCTACTGATGTTCGCGCAGCAGCCGGACGTCGGCGCCGTCGGCACAAAGCTGCTTTACCCCGACGGCACGATCCAGCATGCGGGCGGGCGCTTCGGCGGCGAAACCGGCATCGAGCACCTGTTCGCCGGCGAGGGCGCGGACACCGCCGCGGGCTACGGCCGCGCGCAGATTGTATGCGACGTCTCGTTCGTGACGGGCGCGCTGATGATGACGCGGCGCGAGTCGTTTTTCGAGGTCGGCGGCATGGACGAGGCGCTCGCCTCGTCGCTTGCGGACGCGGACTACTGCCTGCGCCAGCAAAAGGCCGGCCGGCGCACCGTGTACACCCCCTACGCCGCCGCGCGCCACTACGAGTCCAAGTCCGTCGGCAAGGAGCTGACCGCCGAGCAGCGCGAAACGCAGCGGACCGAGGCCGAGCACCTGCGCTCTACTTGGGGCGACGCGCTGACGGAGCGCTACTCGCGCTTTTAGCCACGGCCCGTCACGCGGGTGCGTGGTGCAAACGCGCAAGCACCAAGGCGGGCATAGCTATGCTTTCGCCGTGCGGAGGCGGCTTCGACACCCTATCCGATCCGTTTTTGCGTCCCTCGCATACCCGCCCCGTTCCGTTTTGACCTGCCGATTTTGCCGGATTACCGCCTCCCAACCGCCGCGCGTGGAAAAGCCAGGCAGCGGCGGTTTTTCGCGTTTTCTGCCGGGTACCCCCGGCGCGCGGCGGAATGGGCGGTTTTGCGCGCGCGATTGGAAAATGAAACCATCCGATTAACTTTTCAGCGTCTATTTTTGGAATACGCCATTTTCCTTCCCCGGAATTGAATATATGTGCTATAATATGAAGCAGTAACCGGGCCACAGGCTTTGCCGCGCCGTCCGGTCGCTTCAACTTTATTTTCGGGGGGACCATATGCTAGACATCCTCATCCGCAACGCCAAAATTGTCGACGGCACCGGCGCGCCCGCTTTTTACGGCTCCGTCGGCGCGAGGAACGGCAAGATCGTGCTCAACCCGCCCGCCTCCGAGACGGCCGCGCGCACGATCGACGCCCAGGGCTTCTACGTCAGCCCGGGCTTCATCGACGCGCACTCGCACGGCGACCTCACCTACGGCCAGCCGTTCACCGCGCTGTCCAAGCTCTGCCAGGGCGTGACGACGCAGATCACCGGCCAGTGCGGCCAATCCATATTCCCCGCCTCGCCGGAGCATCTGTCCGAATACCGCTCGATCTGCGGCTTTGCCAGCGAGAAACCGCTGCGCGGCGAGGAGAATTTCTCCGACCTTGACGCTTTCCTCACCAATGTCAAGAACATACCGCTCGCGCTCAACATCGCGGCCTTCGTCGGCCACAACTCCCTGCGCGCCGCCGTGATGGGCTTTGCGCAGCGCGAGCCGTCCGAGATAGAGCTCGAGCGCATGCGCCGCATCCTCGAGCGCTGCATGCAGGCGGGCGCGCTGGGACTTAGCACCGGCTTGATCTACATGCCCGGCTGCTGCGCGAAATTCGACGAGCTCGCCGCCCTCGTGCGCGTGCTCGCGCCGTACAACGGCATCTATGTCACGCACATGCGCAACGAGGCGGACCACGTGACCGACGCCGTCGCCGAGACGCTCGCGCTCGGGAAACAGGCGGACGTACCCGTCTGGATCTCGCACCACAAGGTCGCCGGCGTCAAGAACTGGGGCCGCTCGGCCGAAACGCTGCGGCTCATCGACGCCGCCCTCGCGAGCGGACAGTGCGTCACCCTCGATCAGTATCCGTTCACGGCCTCCATGACGACGCTGGACACATGCTTCCCGTCGCACCGGCTCGAGAACGGCGTCGAAGCGTTCATCGAATCCTTGGCCGACAGCGCCGTGCGCGAGCAGGTCAAGCTCGAGATGCAGACGCCCACCGAGGCGGAGAGCACCTTCCTCAACGTCGGCAGCTTCGACCGCATCCAGATCGCCGGCTCCGACCGCGTGCCGCGTGCCGAGGGGCTCCGCGTGAGCGAGTACGCGCGCTTTGTCGACAAGGACCCGTTCGACGCGCTGTTCGATCTGTTCATCAAGAACCGCGGCAACCTCAACGGCATCTTCTACTCCATGCGCGCCGACGACGTGGTGAACATATTCCAGCACCCGCGCACCTGCATCGGCTCGGACGGCATCACGCGCAGCCCGCGCGACAAGACGCACCCGCGCGCGTTCGCCACCTTCCCGCACGCGATCCGCTATTTCGTCGCCGAAAAAGGCGTCGTCACGCTCGAGGAATGCGTGCGCAAGGCCACCGGGCTGACCGCCTCCGCGCTCGGCTTTCAACATAAGGGCGTGATCGCCGACGGCATGGACGCCGACCTCGTCGTGTTCGATTTCGACCGGCTCGACGCGTGCGCCGACTTTGACAACCCCACCCGCACCTGCGACGGCATCCTGCATGTCCTCGTCGGCGGCAAGGTCGCCTATGAGAACGGCCGACTCACCGGCACGCACGCCGGACGCTTCATCAAGCGCGGCGAGGCGTAACGGCGGGCGGACGGGCGAGCGAAAAACGAGAATAGGACGGCGCCGCGGGCTATTGGCCCGCGGCGCCGATGTTTTGCGTGGGAACGCTGGAGGCTCCGCCTCGCGGCCCACAGTTCGCACTGGTCGCGCAGGCCCCTTAGGCCTG
>CAZIRB010000087.1:2178-9446 GCA_964541695.1 uncultured Oscillospiraceae bacterium | reverse complement strand
CTTGCCGCTTTTTGCCCAGTCGAATTTGCCGCCGTCGACGATCACGCCGCCGAGGGCGGTGCCGTGCCCGCCGATGAACTTGGTCGCGGAGTGCGCGACGATGTCCGCGCCGTGCTCGATCGGCCGGAACAGATAGGGCGTGGCGAACGTGTTGTCGACGATCACGGGCACGCCGCGCGCGTGCGCGGTCTCGGCGACCGCGTCGAGATCGATGATGTCGCTGTTCGGGTTCCCGAGCGACTCGAGGAACACCGCCTTCGTGTTGGGCCGGATGGCCGCGGCAAAGTTTTCCGGGTCGGCGCCGTCGACGAACGTCGTCTCAATGCCCTGGTCGCGCAATGTGTGGGCAAAGAGGTTGTAGGTCCCGCCGTACAGCGCGCTGCTCGACACGATGTGGTCGCCGCATTTGGCGATGTTCTGGACCGAATACGCGATGGCCGCGGCCCCGGACGCGGTCGCGAGCGCCGCCGCGCCGCCCTCGAGCGCCGCGATCCGCTTCTCGAACACGTCCGACGTCGGGTTCATCAGCCGCGTGTAGATGTTGCCGCCTTCCTGCAGCGCAAAGCGCCGCGCGGCCTGGCCGGCGTCTCTAAATACGTACGACGTCGTCGCGTAGATCGGCACGGCGCGCGCATCCGTGGCCGGGTCCGGGCTCTCCTGCCCGACGTGCAGCTGCAGCGTCTCAAACCGGTACTGTGCCATTTGTCTGTTCCCTCTCAATATCATACTAAATATATATGTATTATATTGCATTATACACGCTATTCCTATCCTGTCAATAGGGAATTTGGGCGCAGTTTTCCGGTAAAACGCCCGCGCGGCGCGCCGGACCGATCTAAACCCGGCCGCGGCCCTGCAGAAGGTCCTCCAATGTGACGCTCTCGAGGTAATCGTGAATGCGCCGGTCAAGCTCCGTCCACAGCGGCAGCGTCAGGCAGTGGGCGGCGCGGCCGCAATCGTTTGGTTCGCAGGCCAGGCAGTGCACGGGCGCGAGGCTCCCCTCGGTCAGCCGCAGGATCGAGCCCGCGGTATACGCGCCCGGCTCGCGGGCCAAGCGATAGCCGCCTTTTTTGCCGCGCTGACTGATCAGCAGCCCCGCGCGGCAGAGCGTGGCTACGATCGCCTCGAGATACTTGACCGAGATGCCCTGCCGCTCGGCGATGCCGCCCAGCGCAACGTATTCGCCCGGCGGCTGCTGCGCCAGATCGAGCATCACGCGCAGCGCGTATCTGCCCTTTGTGGAAACCATCATGCCGCATCGCCTCCGATCAACTCAACAAATGTATATAAAAACTCTATGGGCGCATCCCTGCGCGCCGTACCTGGCCGTCCGCGCCGCGGGACCGCCCGAAACCGGTCTCGGCCGCGCCGCACGCTTCCGTATCCCAATATCTTATGAGGTCTGCCTGCCGCCCGCCCGGATGCCGTAGATGCGCTCGATATGCTCGGGGAACAGCGCCAGCATCGACGTGCCCACGCCGGGCCGCGGCGCGTCCCAGGCCTTGCCTTGGCTTCCCGCGATGGTGATGAGCTCCTTCATGCGCGCCTTCGTGCCCTTCTGGATCAGCGCCCAGAGCTAGTACGCGCCGTTGCCGCCGGTGTCGTAGCGGGCGATCTCGTCGCATGCCCAGCGGTGCAGGTCGTTTGAAACGTTGACCTTGTTGATGCCGAGGCGGCAGGCCTTTTCGATGTTGCCGTCGCCGCTGCCGGAGCCGCCGTGCAGCACGAGCGGGAAGCGCGTCGCCTCCTTGATGGCGACGAGGCGGTCGAAGTCCAGTTTCGGCGTGCCCTTATAGGCGCCGTGCGCCGTGCCGATCGACACGG
Organism: uncultured Oscillospiraceae bacterium; assembly: GCA_964541695.1. Taxonomy (GTDB): domain Bacteria; phylum Bacillota; class Clostridia; order Christensenellales; family CAG-138; genus CAZKGE01. Next base: position 7,622 of record CAZIRB010000087.1, on the reverse strand, counting down.
CCAGCGCGTCGATGCCGGTTTCGTCGATGTACCGCTTGGCCTCGTCCGGCTCGGTGAATACCAGGTTGCCAGCCTCGAGATACCGGTCTCCGGCCCCGACGTGGCCGAGCTCCGCCTCGACGCTGACGCCGATTAAATGGCAGAGCCGGACCAGTTCCCTCACCTGCGCGACGTTCTCGTCGTACGGCTGCGAGGAGCGGTCGGCCATTACGGACGTAAACCCGGCCTTGATCGCGACCAGCACTTCCTTTAGTACCCCGTCGAACGACGGGTCGTCGCTGCCGCCGTGGTCGAGGTTGATCGCGATCGGCACGCTCGAGCGCTCGCACAGTTCGGCGAGGTACCGCCCGAAGAACACAAGGTCCGGCGACGCGTTGTAGATCACGTCGAGTATCAGCGGCGAGCTTAGCTCCTCCGCCGCCTCGATGACCGGCCGCGCGTTCAGCTCGTGCCCGACGTTCGGCGCGATCACCGCATACCGCCCGTCGTTGGCGCGGTCGAGTATCTCCTTCATCGTAACAAGCATGGCTGTCTCTCCCCTGTCCCGCTTCGGCGGGCCGCGCGCGAACAATGCCGCGGCGGCGCCATTTCTCCTATTGTACCGCGCACGCGCGCGAAACGCCAGAGGGTGTTTGTGTGCACAAAGAAAAGGGCGGGCCGCAGCGGGCCTGCCCGTTTCGCGCAATATCACCCATATCCTTTATGAGTTTTCTTTTTCCTACTTTTTCTTTTGCAAAAGAAAAAGTGGACAAAAAGAAAATTACGAGCCATACGCAGAGTTTTTTGCCGCCGCAAATAGGCGGACAAAAGGAAAATCGAGGGCCGCTTTCCCGTCGGCGGGCCTGCCCGTTTCGCGCAATATCACTCATATCCTTTATGAGTTTTCTTTTTCCTACTTTTTTCTTTTGCAAAAGAAAAAGTGGACAAAAAGAAAATTACGAGCCATACGCAGAGTTTTTTGCCGCCGCAAATAGGCGGACAAAAGGAAAATCGGGGGCCGCTTTCCCGTCGGCGGGCCCGCTCGTTTCGCGCAATATCACCCATATCCTTTATGAGTTTTCTTTTTCCCACTTTTTCTTTTGCAAAAGAAAAAGTGGACAGAAAGAAAATTAAGAGCCATGCGCAGAGTCTTTTACCGCCGCAAATAGGCGGACAAAAAGAAAATCAGGCGCCGACCGCACGGTTTTTTGCCGCCGCGGTCGCTTCCCGTCTTCCTGCCGCGCCGGCGGCGCGCTACCGCGTAAACCCCTCCGGATAGCACGCGTGCATCGTCTCGATGATGCCCTCGCGCACGCCGCCGCGGCTGTAGCCCAGTTCCGCCGCCACCTCGTCCACCGTGTGTGCGGGGATGTAGAGCTCCTCGTTCATGATGTCCAGCATAAGCCGCTTCATATCGAGGCCGGACTGCTTGCCCTGCTTTGCCTCGCTGCGCGCGATCTGGGCCGCGCCGAGCGCGCAGAGCCAGCCGGGCAGCTGCACGATGGGCTTACCGATGCCGAGCCCCTCCTGCATCCATACAAGCATCGCGCGGTAGTTGTGGTTCTCGTCGCCGATCGGGTACCGCCGGCCGTGCTCGCCGCGCTCCAGCGCGCCGACGCCCGCCTCGCCGACGCCGCGCACGTGGATCATCGTCGTGCCGCCCCTGGGGAAGAAGATCGCCGGCGCGCGGAAGAACCGCTCGATGAACACGTCCTTCCAGATCGGCGTGCGGTTCGGCATGGAGCCGAATATATAGGGCAGCTCGAGCACCATCACGTCCATCCCGCCCGCGCCCTCGGCGATGACGCGCTCGGCCTGCTCAACGCGGCAGCGGATGTACGGGTGGGTTTCGGCAAGCCGTTTCTCCGGGTACAGCCGGTCGAACGTCGCAAAATAGGAGTTGTACACGACCGCACGCCTGATTCCGGCGCGCCGCGCGGCATGGAACACCAGCGCGCAGCGCTCGACCAGCCGCTCGTGAAAGAACGCGTACGCGGGCGCGGGCGGGACGACGCGGTCGTCCGGACCCACGGAGTAGACCAGCGCGTCATAGCCGGAAAACGCGTCCACAAGCTCGTCCTCGCCCATCTTGAACACGTCGCCGAAGCGCGTGTCGATCTCCTCCGGGTACCAACCCGCAAGCGGCACGTCGTCTACCGACAGCGAGCCCACCGCGTGTCCGCGGCCAAGCGCGGCGAGCGCCGTATAGTAGCCCAAAAAGCCGGTGCCCCCCACGATCATGATCCGCATCGCCCGATTCCCCCTTCGCTTGCTTGTTGAACGGATCGGTCCTGTCTGTCCGCGCGGCCCCTTTCGGCCGCGGCGCGCCGCGTCAGGCGGTCTTTCCGCCGCCGCGCTGTTCCAGAATGAACGCCGCGGTGTCCGCCAGCGTCTCCGCAAGCGGCCGCGGGTTGAAATCGAGCTCGCGCGCCGCCCGGTCGCAGCGGTACGCGGGGTGCGCGGCCATGAGCCGCAGCGCCTCGACGGTCAGCGGCGGCTCCTTGCCGAGGAGCCGGCAGGCGGCCGAGAGCAGCGGCACGAACGGAACCAGCGACCACAGCGGCAGCACGAGGCGGCGGCCGGGCTTTTTGCCGGCAACCGCCGCGAGCGCGTCGAGCACCTCGGTCATGTCCGCGTACCGGTTGCTCAAAATATAGCACTCGCCGCGGCCGGGGCGCTGCGACGCCGCGATGGCCGCACGCGCAACGTCCCGCACGTCGACAAACTCGTACCCGCCCGCGACGCCGAGCGGCAGCAGGAGCTTTAAATACAGCTCGAGCAGCTTCGTCACGAAACCGCGGCGGTAATCGCCCGGGCCGATCACGGCCGAGGGCAGCAGCACCGCGCAGTCCAGCCCCTCGCGCGCTTCGTCGAGCACGCGCTGCGCCGCGGCCGCCTTGGAGCGCCCGTACGCGGTCGGGAGCCGTTCCGGGAAGAACGCCCGCGGCTCGGAATCCGCCGCGCCGTCCGCACCCATGGGCAGCGCGTCCACGCTCGAAAAATGGATCAGCCGCACGCCGCGCTTCTTACACGCGGCAAGCACGTTCTCCGCGCCGATAAAATTGACGCGCTCGCAAAGCTCGTTGCGCCGGCGCACGGAGATCAGCGCCGCCGCGTGGATCAGCACCGCGGAGCGCGGGTCGATCCCGTTAAACAGCGCGTCGAGCGAGGCAGGGTCGAGCACGTCGCCCGTGACGAGCTCGAGGCCGTCGGGCATCGGCACGCCCGTTTTTTTGCGCGGCGCGAGCCCGCGCACGGCGTACCCCTTCGCGCAGAGCTGGACCGCGATCTCGCGGCCGATGAACCCGTATACGCCCGTGATGAGGTACCGCGCCGGCTTGCCGCCGGGAGCTCCGGGGGCGCCTGCTTCTTCCTTCATGCACACCTGCCGTCGGCCCAAGATCGATTGATTGTATTGTAATCCATACGGCCCGGACATTCAAGAGCGCAGCGGCATCCCCCAAAATGCGCCGCGCTCCCCCAGGGTTTTCGCCGACGGAGGAGCGCACGCGCACAGGAGGGTATTCGGTTTACCGGCGCTTTTTCAGGGCAGGAGAGATTGCACGAACGATTGCATCTCCTCCTTGGAGCAGATGCCGTGCGTACGCTCGATGAACGCCTGCTGCTCGGCCGCCGGCAGCGCGGCGAACCGGTTCATCGCCGCCCGGTTCTGCGCGAGGGCCATTCCCAGCCCGAGCGGAATCTCCGGGCCGTTTGCGTAATTTTTCATCGTATCACCTCGGGTTCAGTATTCGCCGGCGGGTATACAAAGTATGCGGGCGGCGCGCCAACGCGGACATTGCGCTCTTGCGCCGGCGGGATACCGATGCGACGCGTCCGTACGAACGCCGGACCGCGTCAATGATCCCACGGACAGAAATCCGCGAAGTTATCCTCTATTCCGACGGGTTTTTCGCTCCGCCGGCGCGGCGCGTCCGCGTTTTTGCGCGGCGGATCCGCTTAGCCAAGCAGCGCGAACCGGTTGGGATCGAGCCCGGCGACGTCGGTATAGGCCCGACCGTCGGTGATCAGCTCCTGCACGATCCTGCCCGTAACGCAGGACAGCGCCAGCCCGTCGCCCTCGTGCCCGCAGGCCAGAAACAACCCCGGCAGGCCGCCGACATAGCCGACGAGCGGCAGCCCGTCCGGCACGTACGGCCGAAGGCCCGCCATAAAGCGGATGATTTGGAGGTCGGCCAGCCCCGGCAGCAGCCGCGCGGCGTTCTTGAGCAGCTCGCGGACGCCCTCGCGCGTGTTGCGCCTGTCGTAGCCTGCAAACTCGCGCGTGGAGCCGATGAGCACCTCGCCGCGCTTTCCCTGCGTCAGGGCCAGGCCCACGCCGAGCCGGACGGCGCGGCTGTCGGCTCTGTCGAGCGCCTCCGGATGGTGCTTGGCCACGATGTACTGCGCCGACAGCATCGGAAAGCGCACGAGCGGCTCCACGGGCTCGCTGACGGCGATCTGCCCGCGCCGCGGCCGGATCGGGATATTAATCCCGGCCAATCGCCCGACGAGCGGGCTGTACGCGCCCGCCGCAAGAACGACCGTGTCCGCCCACACGTCGCCGCGGTTTGTGGCAACGCCCTTTACGCGCCCGCCCTCGATATGGAAGCCGGTAACCTCCGTGTGAAGCCGGATGTCGGCGCCGAGTTTGGCCGCCGCGCGGCCGAAGCCCAGATTGAGCGCAAACGGATTGACGTGCCCATCCGCGGGGCTGAACGCGCAGCCAAGAAGATGCGGCGAAAGCCCCGGCTGCAGCTTTGCCGCCTCCTTACTATCGAGTATTTCTACGTCAAGGCCGGCGGCGCGCTGCTGCGAAGCAAAGTCGGTCATGGCGGCAAGCTCCGCCTCGGTCTCGATCGCCACCATGCCGCCGCTTTTAACATACTCGATCTCGCAGCCGAGCTCATCCGAAAGCGTGCCGAACATGCACGCGCTGTCGAGCGCGAGCCTGAGGCTTAATCCGGGCTTTTTCGACTGCAGGATCACCATCTGGTCGCAGGAACCGCTCGCGCCCGCGGCGTAGTCGTCCTTTTCGCACACGACGACGCGCTTTTTCGCCTTTGCGAGCCGGTACGCCGCGGAGGCGCCGATCACGCCGCCGCCGATGATGCAAACGTCCGTAGTCCGGCTCATTCGTCGTCCTCCTCAAAGAGGAACTCCGCCACACGCGCCGTGCGCACCGGCGGGCGGCTCGTGGGCGGCAGGATGTCGGCCATCGCGCCCGCGCCGTGCTGGGCAAGCAGCTGGCTGACGAGCCTCCGGCACGTGCGGCCCTGGCACAGGCCCATGCCCGCGTGCGTGCGCACCTTGACGCCCGTCACGGTGGTTGCGCCGTCCCCGATCGCCGAAAGGACCTCCTCGCGCGTGACCTCCTCGCAGCGGCAGATAAACGTTTCGTCCTGCGCGCGGCAGGCGCATAGCCGCTCCTCCATCTATGCGCGCCCCTTTCCGCATATGCTCCG
>CAZIRB010000087.1:0-2078 GCA_964541695.1 uncultured Oscillospiraceae bacterium | reverse complement strand
ATGGGCTGGCCGACGCGGATCGCGCCGAACGGGCAGGCCGGCTCGCAGGGGTTGCAGGGGATCTCCTGCGCGCACTCGATCACGGCAACGGGGCCCTTCTCCAGGCGCGCCTTGTCCGGCACGCCGGGTATGGCGGCAAGCTCCTCCGCGGACGGATAGCCCGTGTACCGCAGGCCCGTTTTGACGCGCCCGCCCTGCATGCCGTCCTGGCTCATTGCGCCGCCTCCGTTTCCGTCGCCTGTGCCGCTTGACAGGCCGCCGCCCGCTCGAGCAGCAATAGCTTCGCGTCCTGCCGCTTTTGCCCGAAGGGGCCCGTGCGCAGCGCGCGCATGCGCGCCCAGACCGCGCTTTTATGCGCCGCGGCCTCCGCCGCGCCGTACTTGCCAAGGCTCTCCGCAGCGGCGATGCCGGCCAGGCGCCCTTCCTCCATCGCGGTGCTGGCCTCCTCCGCGCCGGCAATGTCGCCGGCCACGTACAGCCCGGGCACGCTCGTCTCCATGTTCGCGTCGTGCAGCGGGACGTGTCCGCCGAGCGCCGGCAAATAATCGAACGCGCAGCCCGCCATCCACGCCAGCTCCGTCAGCGGCGTCAGCCCCACCGCGATGCAGATCGTGTCGCAGGGGATCGTCCGCTCCGTTCCCGCGACCGGGACGAAATTCTCGTCGAGCGCGACGACCTCCGCCGCCTCGACCTGCTCCGTCCCGATCGCGCGCTTGACCGTGTGTCCGACCAAAAACGGCACGCCCGCGCGGCTGATCTTGGCCGCGTGCACGCCGTAGCCGCCGATGGACGGCGCCGCTTCCACGAGCGCCGTTACGTCCGCACCCGCCTGCAGCAACTGGTACGACACGATCAGGCCGACGTTGCCCGAGCCGACCATGACGACCCGTTTCCCCGGCAATACGCGGTTGACGTTGATCATGGTCTGCGCGCAGCCCGCGCCCATCACGCCCGGCAGCGTGCCGCCGGGGAACGTCAGCGCGTTCTCCGCCGCGCCCGTCGCCAATATGACGCGTTCCGCGAGAACGCCGCGCTCGCGGCCGTTCTGCATGTAGCTGACCAGAATACCGTCCGGGCGCGCGAACAGGCCGTATACGGCCGCGCCGAGCAAAACCTTGACGCCAAGTTCGGCCGTTTCGGCCAGAAGCTGCGTCCCGATCGCGTAGCCGCGCACGCCCGCGCGGTGCTCGTGCGAGCCGAAGAATTTGTGAATCTGCTTGAACAGCTGGCCGCCCGGCCGGTCGTTCTCGTCGAGCAACGCGACATTGACGCCGGCCCCGGCCGCCTCGATCGACGCCGCAAGCCCCGCCGGGCCCGCCCCGACGACCACAAGCTGCGATTTTGCCACGCTCATCACGCGTCCTCCCGCTTCCCCAGCCCGTGCTGCGTCTCCACGCGCATGCCCGGCTCGACCGGGGTAGTGCACGTGCGGACGTTGGCTTTGCCGTTTACGATCATGACGCAGTCCGTGCAGCGGCCGATACCGCAGAATACGCCGCGCGGATAGCCGCGCTTGACCGTCCTGCGGAACACGCGCACGCCCGCGGCCAGCAACGCCGCCGCGATCGGCTCGCCGGCCTTTGCGGGAATTTCCCGCCCGTCGAAAAAGATCGTTGTGTCCGGCGGCGGATCATCCGGCAGGATTGGATGGTTGATGATTCGCACTGGTTTGCCCCCGTATCGTCTGGTTTGGGTTGGGTAAGCCGGTGGAGGAGGATGAAAACGGCGGTTTGTCCGGGAAAGCCCGGCCAACGCGGGCCGAAGCACTGAAAACCGCAAAAGCGGAATCGGGCGGTGCGGCAGCGGTTTGTCCGGGAAAGTCCGGCCGACGCGGGCCGGGACGCTGAACGCTGCGAAGACGGAATCGGGAGGGGTGGCGGTAAAACCGGATGCACGCGTTTGTTCCCGCGCGGGTTGCGAGGTAGGCTTGCGCACATGGATAAACGCCTGCGTCGGGGCCGACATGCGCGGCCCGTTCGCCCGCAATCTTGATATTCCCATAGTGCCATGGGGCGCCGGCTCCCGTCAAGTATTTTGCCGTTTGATGTCGCGAAGCCACGCATGCTCCGCGTTTCCTT
>CAZIRB010000086.1:0-9491 GCA_964541695.1 uncultured Oscillospiraceae bacterium | reverse complement strand
TCCCCTTCCACCCGAAAGAACGCCTGTCGCCCGATCGCGTCGACGACGTGCAGCACGGGCGCGGCGTCGGAGGCGGCTATGCGCAGCGTTAGCGGCAACTGCGGCCGGCAGTTGACGGCCTCGACGTAGAAGCGCTCCCCGTCCGCGCGGCCGAGCGCCGCGTACACGAGCGGGTACTCGCCGCCGGCAAAGCGCGCGCCGCGCAGCGTAACGACGCGCTTGCCGGCGCGGAAGGACGCGGAGCAGTCGACCTCACAGGGGCTCTCGTCGGCGGGGTAGCTTAATATAAGCTCGTGCGAGCCCTTCGAAAGCGACAGCTCGCTGCCGGCGGCAAGCTGCCGCGCGCGCAGCGTGTAGAGCGCGAACGGCGACGCGTCGACGGCAAGGAACTGCCGGCCGAGCTTGCTCGCGGCGCTCGCGGTCGTGCCGCTGCCCGAGAACAGGTCCATCACGAGGTCGCCCGGGCGGCTGGAGGCGAGGATGATGCGCACAAGCAGCGCCTCGGGCTTTTGCGTGGCGTAGCCGACGCGCTCGCGGTCGCGCTGCTGCAGATGCTCGATATCGGTCCAGACGTCGGTGGGGTAGGTGGGCGTATCCTCGGAATACGTATAGGTCTTGCCGCCGGAGCGGATGGAGAAGCGTACGCGCCCGTCCTCGCCGATGTAGCGCTTCATGTGATTGCGCTTGTCCGGCCCGCGCGGCTTGCCGACCGCGGCGATGTCGAAGAACACCCGGGCGCTCTTGCGGTAGAACAGGATCGTGTCGTGCTTTCTGGGGAAATGGCTCGTGGCGCGGCCGCCGGAGCGGTAGCACCAGACGATCTCGTTCATGAAGTTGTTCGAGCCGAACACCTCGTCGAGCAGAAGCTTGAGCTTTGCGCCCATGCGGAAATCGATGTGCAGGTATAGCGAGCCGGTCTTGGTCAGCAGCGCGCGGCAGTCGGTCAGTACTTCGCGCATCCAGGCAAGATAGTCCGCCTCGCTGAGCGTGTCCGAGAACGCGGGGAGCGTGATCTTCCGCTTGCCTGCGGCGGGCCGCACGTAGAACGTGTCGCCCGTGCCGAACGGCGGGTCGAGGTAGATCAGCTGCACCTTTCCGGCGTAGCGCTCGACAAGCTCCGGCAGCGCGTTCTCGGCGCGTGCAAGCAAAAACCGGCCGGGGCCGCCGCTTGCCTGGACCTCCTCGGTGCAGTGGATGCGCATATCGATCCCTCCCGCAATTGCTGCTGAAGAAGAGGAACTATCGCTTTGTCTTGTATCCGGAAGCGCCCGTAATGTGCTTTTCGATGCAGGCTTTCGCCGCGGCGGCGTCGCGCTGTTCGAGCGCGGCGAGGATCTCCTTGTGCTCGGCGAGCGACTCGCGCGCGCGCACGGGCGAGGTGAGCGAGCTTTGCCTGGCCATGTGGATGTTGTGATGGAGCGTGGTGAGAATATTGCGCAGCGTCCTGCTCTGGCAGGCGTCGTAGAGCACCTCGTGGAAGCTCGTGTCGAGCCGCACCAGGTGCTCGGAGTCGTCCTTGCGCGTATACAGGTCCATGAGCTCTACGATCTCCTGCAGCCGGTCGAGCAGCTGCGGCGTGATGCGCTCGGCGGCCCAGTACGCGGCCTGGCCCTCGAGCAGCCGCCGGATCGTGAACACGTCGTCGAAATCGTTGGTCGAGAAGCCCTTGACGACCACGCCGCGGTTCGGGTGCGACGTGACGAGGTCCTCGAGCTCGAGCTGCTTGAGCGCCTCGCGCACGGGGGTGCGGCTCACGCCGAGCTCCTCGGCGATCTTCATCTCGACCAGGAAATCCCCGGTTTTATAGCGCCCCTCCGTGATGCCGTCGCGCAGGTAGCGATAGACCTTGTCGGAGAGCGAACCATAGTCTTTTGTATCGGAATTTACGGGCATAGAGCACCTTCCTCACGAGTACAGTTTACCCGTTTTTTGCCGCGAAAACAAGCGTTTTGTGCGGGAGGGCGCGGAATGGTGCGAATATGTTTCATAGCCGTACATATAGTAATTTATCCGGAGGGCAGCATGTAAAATGTCGGGAACAAACTGGAAAAAGGACCTGTCCGCGTACCTGACGCCGCGCATCAACGAGGCGCTCGCGCCGGTCGATCCGTTCCTGCCGCTCGAGGAGATCCGCATCCGCGCCATGCAGCCGCTGCAGCTCGTGTTCTCCGGCTATGAGCGCATGATCGCCGGGCCGGGCAACAGCCCGATCGCGACCGAAAAGGATATCTCCGCCGTGGTCGCGCGCGTCTGCGAGCAGTCGGTGTACGCCTGGGAGGCGGAGCTAAAGAGCGGCTTTGTGACGCTGCCGGGGGGGTACCGCGTGGGCGTGACCGGCAAGTGCGTGATGGAGAACGACAGCCTGCACCACATCGCGGACATCACGTCCGTCAACGTCCGCATCACGAGGCAGTGCGCGGGTGTGGCCGCGCCGTACGTGCCGCTTTTGTTCGACTCCGACGGCGGCGCGCTCTCGACGCTCGTCGTCTCCCCGCCGGGCTGCGGCAAGACGACGTTTTTAAGGGACCTTGCGCGCATCTGCTCCGACGGCAAGCACGGTGCGCGGCCGATGAAGGTCGCCATCGTCGACACCAGGTACGAGATCGCGGGCTGCGTGCGCGGCGCGCCGCAGTACGACGTGGGCAGCCGCACGGACGTGCGCTCCGGCGGCAAGAAGGCGGACGGCATCCGCGCGATGCTGTTGACCATGTCGCCGGAGGTGATCGTGACCGACGAGATCGGCGCGTGCAGCGAGGCGCTCGCGGTCATGGACGCGCGCAACAGCGGCGTTTCAGTGCTGGCGAGCGCGCACGCGCCGGCGCTTGCGGAGCTTGCGATGCGGCCGGTGATGGCGGCGCTTTTGCGTGAAAGGACGTTTGCGCGCTACGTGCTGCTCGGCCGCAGCCGCGGCGTGGGCACGGTGGAGGCGATATTCGACGCGCGCGGGGAACGAATGAAACTGGGAGAGCAGGTATGGCAAAAGCAATTGCGATCGTAGCGGCGTTTCTCTACTGTACGTGGGCGGGGTTTGCGAGCGCGGCGCGCCTTAAAAAGCGCGCGGCCTTGCTGCACGCGATCGCGGTCGCCGTGCAGAAGCTTTTGATCTCGATGGAGTACGCCAAGCTCCCGCTTTCGGAGCTGCTGCGCCGCAAACTGTACGGCGACGCGCAGATATTGTTCGACTGCTTCGCGTCGTACCTGGACGGCGGCGCGGACGCCTACGGCGCGTGGCGCGGCGCGAAGCGCGAGCTGCCCGGCATCGACGACGCGTTTGCCTCGCTCACCGACGCGGACTGGGCGATGCTCGGGGCGTTTATGCAGGAGCTGGGCACGACCGACGGCACGGCGCAGCGCGAGAGCGGGCTGCTGCTTCGAAGCGGCATCGCGGAAGCGATCGCGGAGGCGGACGATCTGTACAATAAACGCGGGAGGCTGTACCGCACGATGGGGCTTCTGTGCGGCGCGGCCATATCGATACTGCTGCTGTAATCGAGGTGCGGGATGGAAGTTGAGATGCTGTTTCGGATCGCGGGCGTCGGCATCATCGCCGCCGTGATTACACAGCTGCTCAAACAGAGCGGGCGCGACGAGATGGCGACGATCGCGGCGATCTGCGGGCTGATCATCGGGCTGACGATGATGCTCGGCATGATCTCGGAGCTGTTCGACAACGTGCGCTCGGTGTTCAACTTCTATTGAGGAACGGCAGATGCAGATTTTTTCAGTCGTCATACTCGCGCTCACGGGCGTTTCCATATCGATCCTGATCAAAAAGATCCGCCCGGAGCTCTCGGTGGTCATCGCCGTGGCCACCGGCGTGATCCTTTTGATGAGCTGTCTGACGGAGCTGACCGGCGTGCTGGACGCGCTGCGCGCGCTCGCCGCGGACTACGGCATCGAGGCGGAGTACGTGGGCCTGTGCATCAAGATCATCGGCATCGCGTACGTCGCGCAGCTCGGCGTGCAGGTCTGCACGGACGCGGGCGAGACGGCGGTGGCGGGCAAGGTCGAGCTCTGCGGCCGCGTGCTGATCCTGGCGGTTTCGCTGCCGACGGCCACGGCGACGCTCAAGCTTGCGGCCAAGATGCTGCTCGACGCCGCGCCATGAGGCGGGCGGTTCGGAAGCATTTGGCGCTTTTGCCGCTTGTTGTCGCGCTTCTTTTCGCGCTCGCCCCGCGCGCGCTGGCCGAGGGCGAAGGCGAGGGCGAAGGCGCATCCGACCAGTCTATCGAGGACGGCGTCGGCGACTGGATGCAGAAGATCGACACGTCGTCCTGGGACGAGGTCCTTGCCGAGCTGCCGGACGAGGTCCGCTGGGTGATCGGGGACACGGACGCGGCCGGGCTGATCGAGCGGCTCGCGCTGACCGGCGTGTCCGGCACGGACGGCGGCTGGATGGACGCGCTGAAAAACCTGTTTTTTACCGAGCTGCGCGCGGGGAGCGGGCAGCTGCTGGCGCTGCTCGCGCTCGCGGTATTCTCGGCGCTCGTCTCGTCGCTTGCTCCCGAGGGCGGCGTGCAGGAGGCCGCGTCGTTCGTGCTGCGCTGCCTCGCGCTGACGTACGTGCTCGGCACGTTCTTTACGATGACGACGGCGTGCACCAAAACGATCCGCACGGTCGCGTCGTTTCTCGAGCTGGCGTTTCCGGCGCTTTTGACGCTCCTGACCGCGGTCGGCGGCACGGTGTCGACGGGCGTGCTGCAGCCGGCGACCGCGCTGTTGACGAGCTCGGTCGGGAAGCTGCTCGACGCCGCGGTGCTGCCGCTCATTATCACGGGCGGCGTGCTCGGCATGCTGGACCGGCTCGCCGGCAAGGCGAGACTCGGCGAGCTGGCCAAACTCTCGGCCAAGACCGGCAAGTGGCTCATCGGCATCGTCTCGACGGTGTTTGTGGGCGCGACGTCGCTGCGCGTTCTGTCCGCGGCGACGTTCGACGGCGTGTCGCTCAAGACCGCCAAGTACGCCGCGTCGAGCCTGCTGCCGATCGTGGGCGGCATGGTGTCCGGCACGATGGACACCGTGCTCGGCTGCGCGGCGCTCGTGCGCAGCGCCGCGGGCGTGACGGCGATGCTTGTCATCACGGCGGCCATGGTCTCGCCGCTTGCGTCGCTCCTTTCGCGCATGCTGCTGTTCCGGCTCGCGGCGGCGGTGACGCAGCCCATCGCCGACAAAAAGCTCGGCGAATTGTACACGGCCGCCGCGGACGCGCTCGGCGAGCTGTTCGCCGTCACGCTCACGGTCGGGCTGTGTTTTCTCATCACCGCGGCGCTCGTGATCGGCGTCGGAAACGCGGGGTTTTTGGCATGATGGCCGAATGGGTGTCGCTGGCTTTGCAGCTTGCCGCCATGTCGCTCCTTGCGGCGGCGGCGGAGCATCTTCTGCCCAAGGGCAAGCTCAAGAGCGTCGCAATGACAGCTATCGGCATCCAATATGTTGCGGCTCTTGTCGCCAAAGTTGTCGGAATATTTGATCGAATGGGGGTATAGATATGCAAAAGGAGACGAGCGATCGGAGCGCGGACGCGTGGTATGTCAAGCTGCTGCGAATGATGCGTACAAACCGGAAGCTCGAGCTGGCGGTGTACGGCGCGATCGTCGTCATCGTCCTGCTGTTCTATATCGGCGGCCTGATCGGGCAGAATCGGGGGTCCGGCGCGGAGGAGCGCGTGTCGGTGAGCTCCAACGCAAGCGGCGAGCGGGAGGTGGAGGAGCGGCTCAAAAACGTCCTCTCGTGCATCCGCGGCGCGGGAAGGGTCGAGGTGATGATTACCTATGAAACAAACGGCGAGATCGTCACTGCCATGACGACGAGCACAAATACCAACACGTCGGAGTCTGTGGACGGGGATCGCGAGAGCTCGCAGCAGCAGACCACGGAATCGTCCGAACCCGCCAAGGTCGACGGTTCGGAGGGCGACGAGCCGATTGTGCTGATGGAGCGGCAGCCCACCGTCCGGGGGGTCATCGTCGTCGCGGAAGGGGCGGCGGATGTCGCCGTCAGGCTGGACCTGCAGCGCGCGGTCAGGGCCGTGCTGGACGTCCCGGTCACCAACATCGAAGTGTTTGAACTCGGGGAGTAGATTATTTCATGGGAGGAAATATCATGAGGAGAATGAGCGGGATCCATCAGAAACTGAACAAAAAGATGCTGACGCTCGTCGGCGTGGGCGTGCTGCTCGTGGGCGCGATTACGGCGAACATCCTGATCAACCGCGCGGGCAAGGAGGGGTCGCTCGCCGCGGGCGCCGACAAGAACGAGGCCGTGACCGCGAGCGCGACGGACCGGACGAACTTCTTCGAGTCGTTCCGCACGGAGCGCGAGAAGACGCGGAACGAGGAGGTCACGTACCTGGACACGATCATCGCGCAGGGCGCGGACGCGGATACGCTCTCCGACGCGCAGCAGCAAAAGCTCCTGATCGTCGAGAACATGGAGAAGGAGCTCACGGTTGAGAGCCTACTAAAAGCCAAGGGCTTTGCCGACGCGGCGGTCACGTTGCACACCGGCTCCGTCAACGTCATCCTCGACGCGGAGGAGCTCACCGACGAGCAGGTCGCGCAGGTGCTCGACATCGTCCTGCGCGAAACCGGCGAGACCGCCGAGAACGTGAAGGTGTCCACCGCACAGCAGTAAAACCCCGGCATGGCCACGAAAAGTTCACGCTTCGCCCGAGGACGGCCGAACCTTTCCATATTTACATTGCCGGGAATCGTTGTTATAATTTACGAAAAGACGAACAGGAGGGATGAACATGGCCGACAAGAGCGAAGTCAGCGCTGACGTCAAATCGACCGAGGGCGGACGAATCATATTTGCCGATGAGGTCGTGGCCACCATCGCAGCGCTCGCCGCGGCGGACGTCAAGGGCGTCTACGGTATGAGCGGCGGCGTCGCGGACGGAATCACCGAGATCTTGGGCAAGAAGAACATCACCAAGGGGGTCAAGGTTGAGGTCGGCGCCGAGGAGGCTGCGGTCGACCTGTCGGTCCTGATCCAGTATGGATTCCGGATCCAGGAGGTCTGCCAGAACATCCAGTCAGCCGTCAAGAACGCGATCGAGACCATGACGGGCCTTAAGGTCGTCGAGGTCAACGTGTTCGTGCAGGCCGTCACGTTCGAGCAGCCGGACCAAAAGGCGGAGAAGAAGAAGGAAAAGGAAGCCGAGAAGGCCGAGAAGCTCAAGGCGGCGGAGGCCGAAAAGGCCGAGAAAGCCGAGAAGGCAGAGAAGGAACCCGATCCGCCGCGCGTGCGGTAAAGCGAATCGGAACGAATGGTAGGGCGGAGCTTAACCTCCGCCCGATTTACGGAAGAGGAAGGAGCGCTCGCGCATGAAACTCAAGGTGTTTGACCGGATCCTGCTCGCCATTCTCCTGATCGTCGCAATCCTTACGTCGGTCGTTCTGTTCGCCATGGCGCTGAACATCGTCACGCTCGACATGGCCACGGCGTTTATATCGCTGTTCTATCTCAACACGCATAACGCGCTGATCCTCGCCGGCGGCGGGTTGATCCTGTTCCTGATTGCGCTCAAGCTCCTGTTTGCGGGCCGCGGGGAGCGCAAGCCGGAGCTTCCGACGTCCGCGCTGATTCGTCAAAGCGACATCGGCGGCACGTTCATCTCGCTGCAGGCGATCGACAGCATGGTGCAGAAGTTCTGCGCGTCCCAGCAGCGCATCCGCGAAAGCTCGACGAGCGTGCGCGCCGCGGAGGGCGGCGTGACGATCGGCGTGCGGCTCTCGGTGCTGCCGGAGACGGACATCGTCACGCTCACGCAGGACCTGCAAAAATCGCTCAAGGAGCACGTGGAGACGCTGACCGGCATCCAGGTGCGCGAGGTCGGCATATTGGTCGAGAGCGCGACCGCGAGCCCGGCCAGCGCGCCCGCGCGCGTGAACTGAAGGGAGTTTTGGGGATGGAGCGGTTTTTGACGTTTCTGCGGGCGAACCGGTGGACGATCGTGCTCGTTGCCGCGGGCCTTGTGCTCACGATACTGCTGTTTGCCATCGGGTTCTGGCGGACGATACTGCTGCTTGCGATCGTGTCCGTCTGCTTCCTGATCGGATATCTGCTCGACCGGGGCGGCTTGGGCGCAGTAAAACGCTTCTTTTCCACGCTGTTTTCCAAGGACCAGAGCGCATGAGCAGACCCAGGGCGCGCGAAGTCGCCATGAAGCTCGTATATTCCCGGCTCCTCGGCGGCACGGACACGCCGGACGCGGTGCTCGAAAAGTCCGGCATCACCGAGCCGTTCGACCAGGACGATTACGACTACGCCGAGTCGATCGTGCAGGGCATTTCGGACAACCTTCCCGAGCTGGACAGGCTGATCGCCAAGCACTCGCTCGAGTGGTCGATCAACCGCATCGCGCGCGTGGACCTTGCTATCCTGCGCGTGTCGGTGTACGAGCTGCTGTACCGGACCGACGTGCCGAAAAGCGCGTCGATCAACGAGGCGGTGGAACTGGCCAAGACGTTCGGCGGCGAGAAGTCCTATTCGTTTGTCAACGGCATACTGGGGGCGATTGCGCGGGAGCTCCCGCAGTAAAATGGCGGCGGGGCTTGCCATAGGCATCGACACGAGCTGTTATACGACCTCCGTCGCCGCGGCGGATGCCCGGGGCATCGTCTTTGACAAGAGGGCGATGCTCTTTGTGCCGCAGGGCGGGCGCGGTCTGAGGCAGTCCGACGCGGTGTTTGCGCACACGCGGAATTTGCCCGATTTGGTCGGGGCGCTGTTTGCCGCCATTGGAGGGGCCGAGCTTTTGGCCGTGGCGGTCAGTGCGCGCCCGGCGGACGAAGAAAACTCCTACATGCCCGCGTTCCTTGCCGGGCGGTCGGCGGCCGCGGCCATCGCGGCATCGCGCCGTGTGCCGCTCATTGAGACCACGCACCAGCGCGGCCATATCCGCGCGGCGCTGATCGGCAACGAAGCGCTTTTGGCAAAGGACCGTTTTCTTGCGCTGCACCTCTCCGGCGGCACGACGGATCTGCTGACCGTGACGCTCGGGCGAGGCCGCGTCGCGTCGGTTGCGCGGCTCGGCCGGTCGGCCGACCTGCACGCGGGCCAGTTCGTCGACCGCGTCGGCGTGCGGCTCGGGCTGCCGTTCCCATGCGGGAAGCATCTCGAGCAGCTTGCGGCCAAGGCCGCGGAGACGGGCCTCAGGATTCCGTCCAGCGTGCGCGGGATGAATTGCTCGTTCTCCGGCGCGGAGACGCAGGCCGGGCGGCTGATTGAAAGCGGCGCGGACCGCGCGGCGACAGCATTCGCCGTATACGGCTGCCTCGCGCGCACGGTCGAAAAGCTCGTCCGCAACGCGCGCGCGGAGACGGGCGTTGCCGACGTGCTGCTCTGCGGCGGCGTGTCGGGCAGCGCGCTGCTTAGAACGCTGCTGGAAGCGCGGCTGGACAAGCCCGCGCTGTATGCGGACCCAACGTACGCGCCCGACAACGCCGCGGGCGTCGCGCTGCTCGGAAGGGAGGGTTGCCAATGAG
>CAZIRB010000085.1:8795-9897 GCA_964541695.1 uncultured Oscillospiraceae bacterium | reverse complement strand
AAGGCCGGCACGTTTTCAATTGCCAGCAACGTTCTGAGTATCCAGCTGCTGCAGGCGTATCTGGACGCAAACGGCACGAGCGAGATGCGGGGCACGCTGCGCCTCAACGGTTCGTTCAACCTTGCCGAAATCGCGGACGGCAACGAGCAGGTAATCACGTTCCCGGGTTCGAGCACCATCACGGTCACGTTCGAGGCGCCGAAGGTGACGGCGGATAAGACGCGGAGTTCCATCTCGGGCAACGAGGTGACATATCAGGTCGAGGTTAAGGCCGACGCAAACGTGACCAACGTGGTGATCGAGGACACGTTCGGCGCCGATCTGACATATGTGGAAGGTTCGGCATCACCGGCAACCGTGACCGCCACGGGCAGCGGGCAGAATGTAACGTTTACGGTGCCGTCCGTCGGGCCGTCCAACTCGGTTACGCTCACGTACAGGGCCAGGATTGCCGACGCGGTATTTCAACAGATGGCCACCACGGTCACAGGCGGCCTTAATAACACGATTTCGTGGTACGAGTCGGCAGGCGTGCCGAAAACCGACAGCGTCACGACCAGAATAAGCGATATCACAAAGACCTGGGTCGATAAGACGGCTGCGGCCGGATCGCCTTCGCCCGAGGGCCGCATCGATTGGACGGTCACCGTCAACGACAACTACCCGCTCGATATGTACGGCATCACGATCACCGATACGATCCCGTCCGCTTCCGCGGGCCATACGATTGTGGGTTCGGTGACCGTGAAGGGCAGCGTGGAGCCCGCCCCCGCCGGCACCTTGACGGTAAACCCGGACGGCAAGGGATTCACCTATCTCATACAAAGCCACACCCCGCAGAAATACACGTTTACGTACCAGACCCAGATTGACGCCAGCTACCTGACCGCTCCGGGCTCGTATACGTTCAGCAACAAGGCCGAATTCACCGCCTGGGGCAAGACCTATTCGGATGAAGCCAGCGTTTCGCGCACCAACGGTCCGGGGAGCGACCCTGCTCTTACCAAGACGGTTGTCGGAAATCAGACGACCGACCAGATAACCTACACGGCGGACTGGACGATTACGATTACGGCCGGAACAGCGGCGGTGGCCGGCGGCG
>CAZIRB010000085.1:0-8695 GCA_964541695.1 uncultured Oscillospiraceae bacterium | reverse complement strand
GACTATACGGGCAAGACCGTCACCGTCGTGGATACACTGCCGGCGGACTTGAGCTACGTCGAGGGGTCGGCGAAAGTCACGTATAAGGGGATAAGCGGATCCACAGCAATCACCCCCGCCGTGTCGCCTGATGGCAGCGAGCTGACGTTCTCGCTCAATGATATCGGGCAAAAGCAGGCCACGATCGAGTTTTCGACGTCCATCAAGCCGTCGCGGCTCGTCACCAACGAAAAACAGACTTTTTCCAACAGCGCTATGCTGCACGTGGACGGCATGCTTGCCGAGACGAAGTCCGCCGTCAAGGAAGTAACGCCCGTCGTAATCAGTAAGACGGGCAGTCAGTCCGGATTTTTGGTCGACTATAAGATCGAAGTCAACAAGCTTGCGGTCGATCTGGCTAGTGCGTCGGATTCGTTGACGCTGACGGACACGCTCCAGGACTACATGCTGCTTTCGACGGACAATGTGCGCGTGCGCGACGGCGCGACAAATGCGGTCCTGACCACGGGCGTGTCCTTCAATTATAACAGCGGCACGCGCCTGTTCAGCATTACGGTGCCGGATCAAAAATACGTGATCGTCGAGTACTCGGTGCAGCTGTTAGGCACGCTGGGTTCCACGCTCAGTGTGAGCAACACGGTTCAGCTCAGTGCGTTGTCGGGCATCCAGAGCACGTATGCCAACAGTTTCCTCGTGCTGGAGTCGGATGCGAGCATCCGAGTGGAGCCGAACTCCATCCGCCTGACCAAGATCGACGAAGACGACATCACAACGGTACTTCCCGGCGCGGAGTTTACGCTATGGGAGATCAACCGCGACACCGGATTGCGCGAGGCCAGTACGAAAAAGGTCACGAACGCGAGCGGCGTGGTGCAGTTCGACGCCCTCAAATACGACCAGCTCTATGTAATCGAGGAGACGAAGGCGCCGGCCGGCTACGCGATCGGCTACGAGCCGCATTACTTTGCCATCCCCGGCGAGGACGAGACGGATTGGAATACGTTCCTTGCGGAGATCGGAGAGGTGTTCCACGATAGCTTTGCCCACGAGGGCGGACAGCATCAGGTGACGAACGCAAAGACCCGCGTCGCAATCAGCAAGGTGGCGATTACGGGCGGCGACGAGCTGCCGGGCGCGATCCTGAAGGTCATGGACGGCGGGACCTTGATCGATTCCTGGACGTCGGGCACCGAGCCGCACGAGATTGAGGGGCTCATCGCCGGCAAGACGTACACGCTCATCGAGGAATCCGCGCCGGCCGGCTACATCGTGTCGTCGAACGTCCAGTTTACCGTCGGCGCGGACGATACCGTCGGACGCGTGGAGATGATAGACGAGGCTACGCGCGTGACCGTCAGCAAGGTGGCCATCACGGGCGGTCCGGAGCTGCCGGGCGCGAGCCTTCGCGTTCTGGACGGCGAAACCGTTGTCGAATCATGGGTGTCGACGAACACGCCGCACGAGGTCGTGGGCAAGCTTACGGTCGGCAAAACCTACACGCTTGTGGAGGAGACCGCGCCGGACGGATATGTCGTGGCGGCCTCGATCGAGTTTACGGTCAACGCGGACAACAGCGTAAACCGCGTGGAGATGGTGGACGGGGCTACGAGCGTAACCATCAGCAAGGTCGCCGTCACGGGCGGGCCGGAGCTGCCGGGCGCGACGCTGCACATCATGGACGGCGCCACCACCGTGGAGAGCTGGGTGTCGGGCACCACGCCGCACACGGTCACCGCCAAGCTTGTGGCCGGCAAGACCTATACGCTCGTCGAGGAGACTGCGCCGGACGGCTACATCGTGTCGTCGAGCATCGAGTTCACCGTCAGCGCGGATGGCACCGCCGACCGGGTGGTGATGGTGGACGAGGCCACGCGCGTGACCATCAGCAAGGTCGCCATCACGGGCGGGCCGGAGCTGCCGGGCGCAAGACTGCGCCTGTACTTTCCGTTCTGTGCGTTTTTATTCGCCGTGTCGGGCACCACGCCGCACATGATCACCGCCAAGCTTGTGGCCGGCAAGACCTATACGCTCGTCGAGGAGAGCCCGCCGGGCGGCTACGCGATGACGTCGAGTATCAACTTTACGGTCAGCTCGGACGGCAGAGTCGACTATGTCGAGATGATCGACAAGCCCACGGACGTGTCGTTCAGCAAGCGCGCCAAGACCGGCACGGCCGAGCTGACGGGCGCGACGCTACGGCTCATGGACGGCCTCACCGTCGTGGACCGCTGGGTGACTGGAATCGCGCCGCACCGCATTCTTGCCACGCTTGTGGCGGGGAGGACCTATACGCTCGTCGAGGAGAGCGCGCCGAGCGGCTACAAGATTGCCGACTCCATCGAGTTTACGGTGAACGTCGACGGCACGCCGCAGACGATCGTGATGCTCGATTCGCCCGTGAGCAAGGGTGACTCGCCGAAGACGGGCGACGACGCGATGCCGGAGCTATGGCTCGCGATCCTCACGGTCAGCGCACTGCTGCTGTTCGTCACGATCCTCATGATCCGCAGGCGCGGGCGCGGCCGGTAAAAAAACGGGTAGCATAGCGGGCCCGCGCATAAGCGGGCCTGCTTTTCCGATTTGATAAAGGAGCTGAATCGATGGACTCCCCAAAAAAGAAACGGCGCAAGCGGCGGCCCTGGCTTTTATATCTGGTTGTGTGCGTGTGCATTATCGCGATCGGATACTCCGCGTACCAGCTGATCCTGGTCCGGCTCGAGTACGACGCGGCGGACGAGCTGTACGCCGAGCTCCGGACGGAGCTTGCCGAGCCGGAGGGCGAAGCCGTTCCCGCCCCCGCGCAGGGCGGCGCGGCGCCGGTAGAGGACGGCCCAGCCGCTTCGCCCGCAGTCCCTGCCGAGCCGGGGAGCGTTGAAGCGCCGGCCGTCGTGGAATCTCAGATGAATTTTGAAAAGCTTTTGAACATCAACCCCGACACGGTCGCATGGATCACATTGCCGGACACCGTAATCGACTATCCCGTCGTGCAGGGCGAGGACGAAAGCTATTACCTGCACCACCTGTTCACCGGCAAGCGCGGCGCGTCGGGCTGCATATTCATGGACGCGGCGAACGCGGCCGATTTTTCGGACCGCAATACCGTGTTGTACGGCCACCACATGAAGAACGGCTCGATGTTCGCGGGGCTCGAGAAATTCGGCAAGCAGTCGTATTACGACGCGCACAGAAGCATGACGCTGTTCACGCCGTCCGGCGACCACAGTGTCGAGTGGTTCGCGGGGTACGGGACGACGTCCGACCGGGTGCCGACCGCGTTCGAGAGCGATCAGGCGTTTTCGGACTTCGTCGCCGAGGCCGCCGCGAACTCCGATTTTGCGTCGGACGTGCAGGTTTTGCCGACGGACCGGCTGCTGACGCTCAGCACCTGCACGTACTTTATGTACGACGCGCGCTACCTGCTCATCGGCGTAATCCGCTAGGCGGCTGCGCTTGTTATCAGGGTCGCATGCGCTTTCCCGGCAGAGAATATAGAAAAAGGCCCGGAATTCCGGGCTTTTTTGACGCGTATGACGGTAAAAAACGCTTGGCGGCGCCGCGCGCCTTGCATCGAAAGCAAAAAACACATATAATACTCACGTATTTTCGGAAGGAACCGGACCGGACGATTGAAGACGAGCGATTTTTCCTATGAACTGCCCGCGGAGCTGATCGCGCAGACGCCGATCGAGCGGCGTTCCGCCTCGCGGCTGCTGGTGGCCGACCGCCGTACGGGCGCGCTTTCGGACCGCGTGTTTTCGGACGTGATCGAGTACTTAGGCCCCGGCGACGTGCTCGTGCGCAACACGACGCGCGTGATTCCCGCGCGGCTGTTCGGCCGGCGCGCGGACACCAGCGGCACGATGGAGTTTTTATTGCTGCGGCGCGTCGAGGGCGACGTGTGGGAGTGCCTTGCGCGGCCCGCCAAGCGGGCCAAAGCGGGACACGTCTACCGCGTCGGCGACGAGCTGTCGGTAAGAGTGCTCGGCGAAACGGATGCGGAGGGCGGCCGCCGCGTCGAGCTTATCTACGACGGCATATTCGAGGAGGTGCTCGACCGCGCGGGTTCGGTGCCGCTGCCGCCGTACATCACGGAGCGGCTGCAGGACAGGGAGCGGTACCAGACGGTCTACGCGCGCGAGCGCGGCTCCGCCGCCGCGCCGACCGCGGGGCTGCATTTTACGGACGAGCTGCTCGGCGCGATCCGAAACAAGGGCGTCGACGTCGTCGACGTGCTGCTGCACGTGGGCCTCGGCACGTTCCGGCCGGTCAGCGCGGAGAACGTCGAGGAGCACGTGATGCACCGGGAATACTACGAGGTCACGCCGGACGCCGCCGCGCGCATCAACGCCGCACGGGCTGGGGGCGGGCGCGTGTTCTCCGTCGGCACGACGTCGACGCGCACGCTCGAGAGCGTCGCGGACGAGGACGGCGCCGTGCACGCGGGTACGGGCTGGACAGACATATTCATCACGCCGGGCTACCGGTTCCGCGTCGTCGACGCGCTGATTACGAACTTCCATCTGCCGGAGTCGACGCTATTGATGCTCGTGTCGGCGTTCATGACGCGCGAACGCGCGCTGGCCGCCTACGAGCACGCGGTAAGCAAGCGGTACCGCTTCTTCAGCTTCGGCGACGCGATGCTGATTTTGTGAGGGTTTATGGCGAGCGTAACGTTTGAGATACTGAAAAAGGACAGGGCGACCGGCGCGCGGCTGGGATTATTGCATACGCCGCACGGCGACATCGAGACGCCCTGCTACATGCCCGTGGGCACGCAGGCGACCGTCAAGGCCATGACGCCGCGCGACCTGCTCGACGCGAACGTTGGGATCCTGCTGTCCAATACGTACCACCTGTACCTGCGGCCCGGCCACAAGCTCGTCGAGGAAGCGGGCGGGCTGCACGCGTTCATGCGATGGGAGCGGCCGATTTTGACCGACAGCGGCGGCTTTCAGGTGTTCAGCCTGGCCAAGATCAACGACATCCACGAGGACGGCGTGGCGTTCCGTTCGCACATCGACGGCAGCCGGCATTTCTTCACGCCCGAGCGCGTGATGGAGATCGAGCAGTCGCTCGGCGCGGATATCGCGATGTGCTTTGACGAGTGCGCGCCGTTCCCGTCCGACCACGATTACGCCGTGCGCGCGATGGAGCGGACGCACCGCTGGGCGGAGCGCTGCCTGGCCGCGCACACGCGCGCCGACCAGGCGCTGTTCGGCATCGTACAGGGCAGCACCTACGCTGACCTCCGCGTGCAGAGCGCAAAGACGCTCGTCGCGATGGATTTCCCGGGCTACGGCATCGGCGGCCTCTCCGTCGGCGAGCCCAAGCCGGTCATGTACGACATGCTCGAGCAGATCATGCCGTTTATGCCCGAGCAGAAACCGCGCTACCTCATGGGCGTGGGCAGCCCAGACTGCCTGCTCGAGGGCGTGAAGCGCGGCGTGGACATGTTCGACTGCGTCTTGCAGACGCGCTGCGCCAGAAACGGCCTCGCGCTCACGCGCACGGGGCGGCGCATGCTGCGAAATCAGCAGTACGAGCGCGATTTTTCGCCGATCGAGGACGGCTGCGACTGTTACGCATGCAAAAACTTTTCCCGCGCGTACATCCGGCATCTGATCAAGGCGAACGAGATCCTCGCGGCGCAGCTCATCACGATGCATAACATCCGCTTCTCCATCCGGCTGATGGAGGACGTGCGCAACGCGATCCGCGAGGACCGCTTTGCCGAGTTTAGCGGCGCGCTGCTGGACGCGGGGATCTATACGCAATGAGCGCGCGCACGTTCCTCTGCCAAACGGAGCAGGACACGGAGTCCCTCGGCTTTCGCGTCGCCAAACTGCTGTTCCCGCGCGCATTTCTCGCGCTGTACGGGAACTTAGGCGCGGGGAAGACGGCGTTTGCGCGCGGCGTCGGGCGCGGGCTCGGCACCTTGGAGGTCGCGAGCCCGACGTTCACGATCGTGCGCGAGCACGGGACCAGACCTAAGCTTCTGCACTTCGACGCATACCGCGTTTCCGGCCCGGACGAGCTGTTCGCGCTGGGCTTCGACGACTACCTTGCCGAGGAGGCGGTCATCCTCATGGAATGGGCGGAGCGCGCCGCGGACTGCCTGCCGCGCGAACGGCTCGATATCACGATTACGATGGCGGAAGACGGCGGCGGCCGCACCATTACGATGCGCCCGCACGGAACGCGCTACGAGAGGCTGGTGGACGCGCTGTGACGATACTGGGCCTGGAGACGACCGCGAAGGTCGCGTCCGTGGCGCTGCTATGCGGCGGCAGGCTTGTGGCGGAGCGTGCGGTTACGGGACAGAAGCGCCATGCCGAGACGGTCCTGCCGCTTGCGTGCGCGCTGCTTGACGAGGCCGGGCTGCGCCTTGCCGACGTGGACCTGTTCGCCGTCGACATCGGCCCCGGCTCGTTTACGGGCGTGCGCATCGGCGTGGCCACGGCAAACGCGCTCGCGTTCGCGCTGGGCAAGCAGGTCGTCGGCGTGTCCGCGCTGGACGCGCTGTACATGGACGTACAGCCGCCGGCCGGCGCGCCCGTGTGCGTCGCCATCGACGCCGGCGGCGGCCGCGCGTACGCGGCGCTGTACCGCGGCGGCGCTCGCGTTGCCGGGCCGGAAGCCGTCGTGCTGGAGGAGTATGTGCGCGGCCTGCCCGCGGGTACGGCGCTTGAAATGCGCGAGGTGCCGGCGGCGCGCAACGTCTGCCGGCTGGCGGAACGGCATCAAGACGAGGCGGCCGATGCGGTGTCGCCCGTGTACCTGCAGCCGTCGCAGGCGGAGCGGGTGCTGAGCGAGCGGGCAAAGGGGAGGGCGTGATGGAGCCGGTGATCCGTCCGATGGCGCGGCCCGACGTGCCGCGCGTATACGAGATCGAATGCGCATGCTTCCGTTCGCCGTGGTCGCGGGACGCGCTGATGGGGGAATTGAAGAACGACGCCGCGCATTACCGCGTGCTCGAGCTTGGCGGCGAGATCATCGGGTACGCGGGCATGTGGGTGCTGTTCGACGAGGCGCACATCATGAACGTCGCCGTGCTCGCCGAGCACCGCAAAAAGGGCTACGGCGAGCTTCTGATGCGCACGATGATGCGCGACGCGTGTTCCCTCGGGGCCACGTGCATGACGCTCGAGGTGCGTGAGACGAATTTTGCCGCGCAGCGGCTGTACGCGCGACTCGGCTTTGAGCAGGCGGGCTTCCGCGCGCGCTATTACACCGATACCGGCGAGGGCGCGCTGCTGCTCTGGAACAGGGACATTCAAAAAACAATTTCCGAAAAACCGTTGCAATGACGCGCCCGATGGGTTAAAATGGCGAACGGCGTTATAGGGAGGTACGGATGAAGCTACACAAGCTCTGGCAGGACATGGTATCGGAGGAGCGCTCCGAGCAGGAACATAAGAAGCACTGGGACGAGTATTACGCGCTGGAAACGGAGAACTACAAGAAGATCCTCTCTCAGAAGGACACGGTATTCTCCGGGAAAATCAAGGAGCTTTCCGCCGGGTTCGGCATGGACGACGTGACGTTCACCGGCTTTCTCGACGGCATCAACTCGAGCCTGAAGACGGAGCTAAAGCTCGACGCGCTGACGGAGAACTCCGAGGTCAAGCTCGACGTCGACTTCGAAAAGCTTTATTACAACATGCTCGGAGCCAAGGCGCCGTGGCTGTACAACCTACCGGAGTGGGACAATGTGCTGTCGCAGGACGCGCGCAAAGCAATCGGGAAGCGCTTCCGCAACGACCATATTTACCGCAGCGAGCCCACCGTGGGGCGCAACGATCCGTGTCCGTGCGGCAGCGGAAAGAAGTATAAAAAGTGCTGCGGACTAAAATAAATCTTCCCGGCCGGCATTGACAGAATTGCCCCGCGGGCATATAATATCAATTCGGAACTCGCTGCGTGAGCGCCTGTAGCTCAGCAGGATAGAGCAACGGCCTTCTAAGCCGTAGGTCCCGGGTTCGAATCCCTGCGGGCGCGCCAAAGCCTCGCTCAGCACCCCGGAGGCGGGTCCGATGGGGTGCCGGGCATACCGTGAGTATGGTGGGTATAGTTCAGTTGGCTAGAATGCCAGATTGTGGCTCTGGAGGTCGTGGGTTCGAGCCCCACTACCCACCCCATTTTTCACGAAGTCGGATTGCGGTGGGGTGTAGCCAAGCGGTAAGGCACCAGACTTTGACTCTGGCATTCGTAGGTTCGAACCCTGCCACCCCAGCCAGAACCTGACCCGTTAGCTCAGTCGGTAGAGCACTTGACTTTTAATCAAGGTGTCCGGAGTTCGAATCTCCGACGGGTCACCAATTTCCCATGAGACGGCGAGACCATGCGGGCGTGGCGGAATTGGCAGACGCGCCGGATTTAGGTTCCGGTGCCGACAGGCGTATGAGTTCAAATCTCTTCGCCCGCACCGCTAAACGGGGGAATCCCCGGTGAACGATAGATTTGCGGGAGTAGCTCATTCGGTAGAGCGCAGCCTTGCCAAGGCTGAGGTGGCGGGTTCGAACCCCGTTTCCCGCTCCAAGCTTGACAAAACGCGCAGGTATAGTGTAGCGGTAACACATTAGCCTTCCAAGCTGAGATCACGGGTTCGAGTCCCGTTACCTGCTCCAAATACCTCAATCGTGCACCCTTAGCTCAGTTGGTAGAGCACCTGACTCTTAATCAGGGTGTCCAGGGT
>CAZIRB010000084.1:1304-9984 GCA_964541695.1 uncultured Oscillospiraceae bacterium | reverse complement strand
GTGCGGCAGCTCGGCCGCAGCGCCTCGAGCCCGTCGCGCAGCGCGGCGTAGGCGTCGGCAAAGCTCCCGGTCACGAGCTGCCGGTTCTGCTCGCGGTACTGCGCTTTCTGATCGTCATTAAGACCTGCAATGTCGTCGAGCGCCTCGTTGAACGTTGCGAGAAGAAACGAATTGTCGCGCGCGCCGATGATAGCACTGCACTGGCCGGCCACGGTGTCGAGCGCGTCCTCCGTCATAAACAATCCGCGCGCGGCGCGCTCCTGCTCGTACACGAGGATCTCGTTCATGTAGCGCGGCACGTCGGCGAGCAGCTGGAGGTATTCCGTTACGTCCGACTCCGTATCAAGCTCGTACAGTCCGAGTATGATCGGCAGGTCGGAATGGAAGCCCGTCAGCGTGGGCAGCGGCTCGTAATAGTACTCGTACCGGCCCTCGAGGACCGTGTTCTCGAGATATTCGCTGAGCACGTCGCAGGAGAACTGCCGCCGCTCGTCGAGTTCCTCGCGCGGGATGGCGGAAAGCTCGGCAAGCCAGGCCTCGTACCGGTCAAGCGTCTCGCGGCTCTTTTCCTCGGAGAACTCGCCCCAGGTGACGGGCACCGCGGACGCGTCGATGCCGAACGTGTCCGGGTTTTTCACGAACGCGCGGAACGTATACCAGTCCGACGTCACGTAATCGGTAAAGAACGCCTTGTCGACCGCGTCGAACCGCTCGTTTGCCGGCAGCACCGGCGTGGGCGCGGGCGTCGGCGTCGCGTCCGGGTCCTTTATGCCGAATACCACGCTCGAGTCGTCCGACCCTGTTGACGTACCGGGCTTTTGAATCAGCGAACAGCCGAACGCCGCGGCGAGCAGCAAGCACAGAAGCGGCGCGAGCCATCGTTTATAAGCTTGTTTCATTTCGGTTCATTCCGTCCTTTCCAGGTTTGCTTCGGCCGCGGTCAGCGCCGGGATATCGCCCGTAAAGCCGAGCTTTCTCAGCGCCTCGGCAAAATACGGCGGGAGCGGGCTAAAAAAGCGCAGGCGCTCCTTTGTCGCCGGGTGCGTAAACTGCAGCAGGTAGCCGTGCAGCGCCTGCCCAATAAGGCTGAGCTGCGGTTTTTTTAAGCCGTACACCTCGTCCCCCGTGACCGGGTGCTTGATAAACGCCATGTGCACGCGGATCTGGTGCGTCCGCCCTGTTTCGAGCCGCAGCCGCAGCAGCGTGTGCGTGCCGAAACGTTCGACGACCTCCCAACGCGTGACGGCCCTGCGCCCGTCCGCGCGCACCGCCATGCGCTTGCGGTCCGTCGCGTGGCGGCCGACCGCCGCGTCCACGGTGCCGGTATCTTCGCGCAGGTTGCCGTCCACGATCGCATAGTAGCTGCGGTTGGCCTCGTGCGACGCAAACTGCGCGGACAGCGACTGATGCGCCGCGTCGGTCTTGGCGACGACCAAAAGTCCGCTGGTCATGCGGTCGATGCGGTGCACGATGCCGGGCCGCAGCGCGCCGCCGACACCGGAGAGATCGCCGAGGCGATACAACAGCGCGTTGACGAGCGTGCCGGACGCGTGCCCCGGCGCGGGATGCACGACCATCCCCTGCGGCTTATCGACGACGCAGAGCGCGTCGTCCTCGTACACGATCGAGAGCGGGATGTCCTCCGGCTTTGCGTCCAGCGGCTCCGCGTCGGGCACCGTGAGCCGCACCGCGTCGCCCGCGCGCAGCATCGTACCCGCCTTGGTGACGGCCGCGCCGTTGACGAGCGCGAAGCCGCCGCGGATCAGCGTCTGCAAACGGTTTCGCGAGAGGTCCGTGCAGTCGGCGAGGAACACGTCGAGCCGGCCGGGCCGCTCGGCAATTTCGAGCAGCTCATCCGGCACGTTCTTCCCCCTCCCTTATCGGTTTCTCGTCGAAGGAGGCGAGGATGGAGCGATCCTTCATAAACAGCACGTTGATCGCCAGCAGCACGCAGCCGATCGAGAGCGCGCTATCCGCCACGTTGAACACGGGGAAATCGATCAGCACAAAATAGAACATGTCGCGCACGTACCCGAGCGCGATGCGGTCGATTAGGTTGCCGACCGCGCCGGCAAGGATCAGCGCGAGCGTGACGCGCGGCAGCCAGTGCATCTTTTTGCGGTAACGGATCAAATACAGCGCGAGAAAGAAACACACCGCGATCGTCAGCACGATGAAAAACCACCGAAAGCCCGAAAGCAGCCCCCAGGCCGCGCCGGTATTGTGCGTGCTGGTCAGCTGAAACACGCCGGACCAGACCGGGATCGAGCTGCCGAGCGGCATAAGAAACGCGTCGGTCAGGTACTTTGCCGCCTGGTCCGCCGCGATGATAATTGTAATCAGAATCAATTCCAGCACAGTCGCTACCTCCGTCGGAGCAATCAGTATATCACGCGCCGCCTTCCGGGGCAACCTCGGCGCCGAACAGGTCGGGATACCATTTTTTGTACATGTCATAGGCGGTCGTGACCTTCGTATAGTACCGGTCCGTCTCCGGGTACGGGATGGCGGTCAGCGCGCCGCCAGTTGCAAACGCCGGGTCGCCGAGCCACTTCTCCACGCTGCCGTGGCCGGCGTTGTAGGCCGCGATCATGTGCTTTGTCACACCGTTGAAGCGGTTTCCTAAAAACCGGATGTACCAGCAAGCAAAGCGGATGTTCGTCTCCGGGTCGTAGAGCGCGGACTCGTCGAACGGCTCCTCGCCGAGCTTGTGCGCGATCCACGCGCCGGAGTCCGGCATGACCTGCATCAGACCGATGGCGCCCTTCTTGCTGACCGCCTTGGGGTCGAAGCTGCTCTCGCAGCGCATGATGGACAGCACGAGGTACGGGTCGAGCTCGTACTCGTCCGCGTATTTTTGAATGAGGTCCTCGTACTGCACCGGATACTCCTTCTTTGCGTTCAGCTCCACGATCAGATCGTGCAGCAAAAATCCCATGTATACAAGCGCCGCCACGGCCAGCGCGATCATCACGATCAGAATCCACTTTTTCGTGTTCATCCGTCCCGTTTCCCGGTCAAAATTTGATACAGCGCGTCGACGCGCGCGGTTAGCTCGTCGAGCGTGCCGTCGTTCTCGACGATGAAGTCGGCATATCGGGCCTTCTCCTCCTGCGGCAACTGCGCGTCGATGCGCGCCGCGGCCTCGCGCTCGCCGCAGCCATCGCGCAGCATGACGCGCTGCAGCGAGGTCTCGCGGGAAGCCGTGACGAGCACGACTGCGTCCATGCGGTCCTGCAGACCGCACTCGATCAAAAGCGGCGCGTCGAACACGACGGGCGTGTCCGGGTTTTCCGAGAGGCTGCGCTCCGCGTTTAGGAACATTTGTTCGATCACGGCGGGGTGCACGATGCTGTTCAGCCTCGCGCGCGCGGCCGGGTCGGAGAACACGGCGGCGGCGAGTTTTTTCCGGTCGATCGAGCCGTCCGCGCGCAGAATCCCGTCCCCGAACGCATCGATCACCGCGCGGCGGCAGGCCGTGTCCGACGCGAGCAGCCTGCGCGCGACGGCGTCCGCGTCCAGCACGACCGCGCCGAGCGCACTAAGCCGTGCGGATACGGTGGATTTCCCGCTGCCGATCGTGCCGGTCAGCCCGATTTTTTGATACCGGCGCTCCGTCATTTTGTGTCGTACCAGCTGTGGCCGGTCTTGACATCGGCCTCGAGCGGCACGGCAAGCTTTGCCACCTGCTCCATCGCCTCGTGCACGATGGCCGCAACGCGCTCCGCTTCCGCGGCGGGCGTGTCGATGATCAGCTCGTCGTGGATCTGCAGGATCAGCTTTGCGGCGAGGCCCTCTTTTTTCAGCGCGTCCGTCACGCGCACCATGGCGAGCTTGATGATGTCGGCGGCGCTGCCCTGGATCGGCATGTTCATCGCGACGCGTTCGCCGAACGAGCGCGTGTTGTAGTTGCCGCTGGTCAGCTCCGGCAGCGCGCGCCTGCGCCGGAACATCGTGACGGCGTAGCCGCGCTCCTTCCCCTGCTGCACGCAATCCTGCATGAACGCGTGCACGCGTTCGTAGCGCATGAAATACTGCTGGATATACCGAGCGGCCTGCTTGACCGGTATGCCGAGATTTCGCGCAAGGCCGAAGTCGCTGATGCCGTACACGATGCCGAAGTTGACCGCCTTGGCCGCGCTGCGCTGGTCGTTCGACACGTCGGAAAACGGCACGCCGAACACCTCGCTCGCGGTCCGTCTATGGATGTCCGCACCGCTGTTGAACGCGGCGATCATGCGTTCGTCGCCGCTTAAATGCGCGAGGATGCGCAGCTCGATCTGCGAATAGTCCGCGCCGACGAGCACGTTGCCGGGGCTTGATACAAACGCCTTGCGGATCTCGCGGCCCTGCTCCGTGCGCACGGGGATGTTCTGCAGGTTCGGCTCGGTGCTCGAGATGCGGCCGGTCGCGGTGACGCACTGGTTGAACTGCGTGCGGATGCGTCCGTCCGGCGAGCGGGACTGCAGGAGGCCGTCGATGAACGTGCTCTTGAGCTTGGCGACAAAGCGGTATTCGAGCACCTTGGGCACGACCGGGTGCGAATCGGCGAGGTTCTCGAGCGTGTCGGCGTCCGTGGAGAAGCCGGTCTTGTTCTTGCGGCCGGTGTTCAGCCCCAGCTTTTCAAACAGGATGTGCCCGAGCTGCTTGGGCGAGAGGATGTTGAAGGTTTCGCCCGCGAGCGCGTAGATTTCGGCCGACAGATCGGCTATCTGCCGCTCGAACTGCGCGCCGAGCGCGTGCAGGATCGCCTCGTCGACCAAAAACCCCTCGCGCTCCATCTCGAAGAGGACCTTGGAGAGCGGGTATTCCATGTCCGTATACAGCGGGAGCATGTCGGCTTCGACAAGCTCCCTTTGCATTGCGTCTCGCAGCGAGAACAGCAGCGCCGCGCAGCAGGTCTCGCCGTGGAGCCTGCGCTCGACGAGCGCCGCGAGCGTCCCCGCGGGCCGCACGGCGTTGAGCAGGTAGTCCGCGATCATCAGGTCGAACACGTCGCCCGCGAGCGCAAGGCCGAACCGGGCCAATATATGCCGCAGCCGCTTGCTGTCGAACACGATCTTCGGAATATTGGGATTCTCAAGCGCGGGCCCGAGCGCGCGCCAGATCGTTTGCGGCTCGAGACAAGCGGCGGCGAGGTCGTCGCCCTGTCGGATCATATAGGAGCGGCCGGGCGAAACCGAAAACGACAGCGCGTCGGAAAAGTCGATCGCAAGCTGCGTTGCCAGCTCCGCCTCGCGCGCAAATTTTGCAACGTCCGCCTCGGTCTCGAGCGGCACGGTTTCGTACGTGGGCGCTCCTTGAGCGTCGTTGCGCGTCGGCGCGGACTCGTCCTTGGGCAGGCGCGAGACGATGCTGCGCAGCTCTAGAGCAAGCAGGTCCGCGCTCGCGTCGCGGATGCGCTCCGGACGGAAGCGGCAGTCCTCGAGCGTCTGCGCAATCGGCGCGTTGCGGTCGATCGTGCCGATGCGGTAGCTGAGCCGCGCGGAGTCGGCGCTGTCCCGGATGCGCTCGCCGAGCTTGCCGGGAATCTCGCCGGCACACGCCAGCACGTTCTCCAGTGAGCCGTAGTCGGAAAGGAGCTTGAGCGCGGTCTTTTCGCCGACGCCCGGCACGCCCGGGATGTTGTCCGAGCTGTCGCCCATCAGCCCCTTTAGGTCGCGCATGCGGTCCGGCGCGAGGCCGTAGGCCTCGGCGAGCACCTCGGGCGTAAACTCGACCGTCTCCGATATGCCCTTCTTCGTCATGAGCACATGCGTGCTGGGGCTAACGAGCTGCAGCGCGTCGCGATCGCCCGTCACGAGCAGCGCGTCGATGCCCTGTTCCTCACACTGATGCGACAGTGTGCCGAGGATATCGTCCGCCTCGAACGACTCGCACTCGATCACGCAGATGCCCATCTTCTTTAGCAGTTCGCGCAGCGTCCGGATCTGCGCGCGCAGGTCGTCCGGCGTCTCCTTGCGGCCGGCCTTGTAGTCGGCGTATTCCTTGTGCCGGAACGTCGGCCCGTGCATGTCGAACCCGACCGCGAGATAGTCCGGCGAGGTGGCGATCAGCTTCAGCAGCATGCCGAAGAACCCGTGCAGCGCGCCGGTGGGCTTGCCGTCGGCGGTCGTCATGGGCGGCAGCGCGTAGAACGCGCGGTGGACCAGGCTGTTGCCGTCGATTGCGATCAGTTTCTCCATGGTGAAATCTCCACTGCCGTCCGGATGCGCTCGATTGCCTCGGAAAGGTTTTTGTCGCTGTTGACATAGAGCGTGCATAGCGGCGCGCCGCGGGAAACACGGTCGCCTAGCCGCGCGCGCATCACGATGCCGACGGCGTGGTCGATGACGTCCGTTTTTGTCGCGCGCCCCGCGCCGAGCATCTGCGCGGCGCTGCCGATGCGCTCCGTGTTCATGCGCTTCACGACGCCGTCGCGGTCGGCCGGCACGTCGAACGTTTCGTTGACCTTGCAGAGCGCGTCGATTTTGACAGGGTCGATATAGCTTTCGTCGCCGCCGAGCGCGGCGATCAGCGCGCGGAGCTTAGCTAGGCCCGCGCCGGAGCGCAGCGCCCCCTCGAGCTGCTCCTCGGCTTCCTCCTCGCTGTCGGCCAGGCGGGACATGACGAGCATCTTTGAGCCGAGCTCCATCGACACGCGGTACAGCGGGTCGGCCTTGTCCAGCCTGCCGCAGAGCGCCCAGACGGCCTCGCGCACCTCGAGCGCGTTGCCGATGGCGGTGCCGAGGGGCTGGTTCATATCGGTGACGACGGCCTGCACGTCGCGGCCGAGCCGTGTCCCGATGCGGACCATGAGGTCGGCGAGCCGCTCCGCCTCGTCGGCCGTGCCGCAGAACGCGCCGCTGCCCGCCTTGACGTCGAGCAGGATCGCGTCGGAGCCCGAGGCGAGCTTCTTGCTCATGATGCTTGCGGCGATCAGCGGCACGCTGCGCACCGTGGCGGTCACGTCGCGCAGCGCGTACATCTTTTTATCGGCGGGAACGAGGTTGCCGGTCTGGCCGATCACAGCCAGGCCAATTGAGTTGACGATCTCGATGAAGCGGGGAAACGGCTGTTCCACCGATACGCCGGGAATGGATTCGAGCTTGTCGAGCGTGCCGCCGGTGTGCCCAAGGCCCCTGCCCGACATCTTGGCGACCCTGCCGCCGCAGGCGGCCACGAGCGGCGCGATGATAAGCGTCGTCGTATCGGCCACGCCGCCGGTCGAGTGCTTGTCGACCTTGATTCCCGGAATAGAGCTTAGGTCGATCACGTCGCCGGAGTGCATCATGGAGAGCGTTAAATCGCTCGACTCGCGGTCGTCCATATCGCGCTGCAGAATCGCCATGAGCATCGCGGACATTTGATAATCCGGTATGGATCCGTCCACAAACCCGTCGACCATAAACCGGATCTCGTCCGTGGACAGCGCCAGCCCGTCCGCTTTTTTCTCGATCAAATCGACCATTCGCATGCCGCTAATCCCCCATTTTCGATCGGTGGGTTCATTGTATCATTTCCATATATTGCCCGCAAGCTGCGTAATCCTTTCAAAAACGGCGTCGTCGAGCGTCCGGCCGGGCTCCGTTTCTATGCGTACAAACCGCTTGAGATACTGCTTGGCAAGCGCCGCCGCCTTGTCCGCCGCGCGCTCGTCGCCGCCCTCATATTGATGCACGGCCCAGATCACGTGCGAGCAGTCGCGCAGCTGCAATTCGTAGTTGACGGCCGAGAGCACGGCCTCCGGCAGGCGCACGTGCTGCGTGTTCGGCAGCACGGGCAGAAGCTGGCGGCTGCTGGCGTAGGCGCGCATGTTCTCGTGCAGGAACAGGAAGTTGACGTCGTCGGGGAATTCGCCGGAAAACGCGTCGCGGATGACGGCCGCAAAGCCCGCGCCGCTGTCCGAAAGGAACGCGCCGCCGACCGGTATGCGGACGGTGCGGCAGCCGATGCGGATCGCGCACAGGGCCTTCTCGCCAAGGAGCGCGGAGTCGACCGCGCGTCCTCCGGAATACGACTCGTCGATCACGGCCGAATAGTCCGGCAAAACGCCGATGTATCCCGCCTCGCCCTCCCCGCCGTTTCCGGCAAGGTCGCAGCGCACATACCGGCCGCCCTGCGCGCAGACGTACGTGTCGACGAGGCAGGAGCCCGTGTTGGTCAGCGGCAGAAGCTGCACGCTGGCCAAAGGCAGCGTCTCGCCGATCTGCCGCGCGACGCGGCGGCAGGTATCGGCCGCGCTCGAACCAAGAAACGGTCCGCCGGCGATCAGCATGCGCGAGGGGAGCAGCTCCACAGCCTGCGGGATGTCCCTGCGGGAGAAGCGCATGCGGCCGTAGACCGCGTCCCCGCCCTCCACGGCGCCGCATTCGGACACGTCGCCCAGAAACGCCGTGCGCTTGCAGATCGCAAGAAAGTTAGCCTGCACGAACGGCCGGTACATCGCAAGGTACGACAGCAGCATGGCGTTGCGCCGCACCCGTTCGTACAGCTGCCGCGCGCGGGAGAGCTTGAGGTTGTCCACGACGAGAATTTGCGTCTGCTCCGGCGACACCTCGGTTTCCGGTGCGTCGCACATAAAGAGCCCGCAGTCCGCAAGCTCGCGGTAAGGCAGGCTGTCGAACAGCATGTCCCAAATCTGGCCGGCCGACAGCTCGGCCGAAAACCTGAGCCCAAGTCCGAAGCGACGAATCTCCAT
>CAZIRB010000084.1:0-1204 GCA_964541695.1 uncultured Oscillospiraceae bacterium | reverse complement strand
TCGGAAAGCAGCGCCTTGTACGCGTCCCAGTCGCCCTCGATCGACTCGACCGTGCCGTTCTTCATCACGAGCAGCCGGTCGGCCAATCGGTTGATGAAATACCGGTCGTGCGTGACGGCCAGCATCGTGCCGCCGTAATCGGAGAGCGCCTTCTCGAGCGCCTCGCGCGACGCGATGTCGAGATGGTTGGTCGGCTCGTCGAGCAGCAAAAAGTTGCAGCCCGACATCAGGAGCTTGAGCAATTGGATGCGCGCCAGCTCGCCGCCGGAGAGGTCGCCCATGCGCTTGTACACCGCGTCGCCCGGGAACAGGAACTGCCCGAGCGTGTTGCGGATCTGCTGCGGCTCGAGGCGCGGGAACGCGTCGAACACGTCGTCGAAAATCGTTTTTTCGGGATGGTCGCAGGCGACGTTCTGGTCGTAGTAGCCGATGCGCACGTTCGCGCCGATCACATACGTCCCCGCGTCCGGCTCGAGCCGGCCGGAGATCGTGCGCAAAAGCGTCGTCTTGCCGCAGCCGTTCGGGCCGAGCAGGCAGACGCGCTCGTTCTTTTGGATCAGTACATCGACGTTTTTAAACAGCGGCCTTCCGGCAAAGCCTTTGCCGAGGCCCTTCGTGAGCAGCACCTCGTTGCCGGACGATTCCACGGCGCGGAAGCGGAACCTTAGCTCCGGCGGCAGCGGCTCGGGCTTGACGAGCTCGGCCTTGAGGCGGTCGATCTGTTTCTGCTTCGAGGCGATCGTAACGTAGTTTCGCGCCTGATTCCAGCGGCGCTGCTGCTCGATGATGCCCTCGATGCGCTTAATCTCGCGCTGCATGTTGTCGTAGTGGCGCTGCGTCAAAGCGCGGTTATCCATCTTGAGCTCGACGTGGCGGGAGTAGTTGCCGCGCGTGACGGTCAGACGCCCGTTCTCGAGCTCCATCGTCTTCTCCGTGACATGGTCGAGAAAGTAGCGGTCGTGCGAGATCACGACGTACGCGCCGGAATAGCCGGTCAAGAACCCCTCGAGCCACTCCACCGCGGCGATGTCGAGGTGGTTGGTCGGCTCGTCGAGCAAAAGCAGGCTCGCGTCGGACAGCAGCAGCATCGCCAGCAGCACCTTGCGGCGCTCGCCGCCGGACAGCGTACGCATGTCCCGCATCAGGTCCGCTTCCGAAAACCCGAGGCCCAGGCAGGCGGCGCGCATGCGGCTGCGGTATGTCA
>CAZIRB010000083.1:4528-10057 GCA_964541695.1 uncultured Oscillospiraceae bacterium | reverse complement strand
ACGCCGGTGGAGCCGCAGTACGTCATCTGCCCCTCGTTGGCCGCGACGAACGCGTCGCGGTCGAGTATGAAGCCGCCGTTGTCCATCGAGTAGAACAGGTGCGGCGCGCCATAGTGGGCCGCCACGCGCTGCGAAATCTCCTGGTCGAGCGAACCGGACTGCGAATACGTGAACGTGAGGTCGTCGGAAAAGCCGAGCTGGTACGCGCGTACGAGCAGGCAGCGCGAGTCCATGCCGCCGGACAGCGACGCGAACTGCCGATAGCCCGCGTCGGCGTTTTTTTCGTACTGGAGCCGAACCGCGTCCGTAAACAGCGCGTCGATGCGCTCGATCGCCTCGTCTGCGTCGATCTGTCGATTGAGGGCGGGGAAGGGCAGGCAGTGCTCGCGCACCGCGCCGCCGACGGTCAGATAGCGGTACGGCCGCAGGTATTTGATCTCGTCGACGTAGGTGTTGTCCTCCCAGAACACGCCGGTCGCCGTCATCATGGCCACGCCGAGCGGATCGATCGTAATCGGGGCCTTGAGCCGCTTGAGCGCGTCCACCAGCCCGAAAAAGCTCGTGGAGAACAGGAAGTCGTCGCCGTTTTGATAGGTGTAGACGGGGAGCTTTGAGAGCTTGTCGTTGAACAGCAGCAGGCTGTCTGCCATCTTATCGTAGACGGCGACCAGATACGCGCCGCGAAGCAGCGTGACCGCGCGCTCCGGCCCTTCCGCGTACGCGGCCGAGAGCGCCTCAAACAGCGTTTTTTGGCCGGTCTCGGCCAGGATGCGCTTGTGGTTGAGCACGTAGCCGCAGACCGCGATCTTGACGGATGCGTCCTCGAAAATGAAGTGGTCCTCCGGAAACTTGACCAGCTCGGAGCCGAAATACAGCCCGCACGGCGCGTCGGACCGTTCGGCGTTCGCCGTCAGCGCGGCGGAAAGAGTTGCGCCGTTGTTCTTTGAAAAATACCCGTACATGTCGTTCTGCGGCGAATCGCTCCGCCCTCCTCCATAAAAAATTACCTTTTATTATACCATGTCGAAAAGAATATACAATATTGTAACCGGTGTTATTTATGCATATCATCAAAAAGGCGCGCCCGCGTTTTTACGGGCGCGCCGGACGCGCGTTCAGACAGAACCGCCTGCTTTACGCGCCGAGTTTCTCAAGCGCCGCCATCTTGAGGCTCGTGCAGAACACCTCGATGGCCTCGACAAGCTCCTTGAACGGGGGATAGGAGGGCGCGATGCGGATATTCGTGTCGAGCGGATCGACGCCGCCGGGGTAGGTCGCGCCCGCGCCGGTCATCGTCACGCCGGCCTCCTTGCACAGCGCCAATGTGCGCTTTGCGGTGCCGGGCATGGCGTTGAGGCTGACGAAGTAGCCGCCTTTGGGCTCGTGCCAGCTTGCGATGCCGAGCGGCCGGATCTCCTTCTCAAGCGCGGCGAGCACGGCGTCGAATTTCGGCTTCATGATCGCCGCGTGCTTCTTCATGTGCGCGAGCGTGGTCGCCCTGTCCTTGAGGAAGCGCACGTGCATCAGCTGGTTGACCTTGTTGTAGCCGATGGTCTGGAAGCTCATCAGCTTGAGGATATAGGCGAGGTTCTCCTCGCTCGCGGCCATGCACGACACGCCCGCGCCCGCGAACGTGACCTTGGACGTGGACGCAAACTCGTAGACCATGTCCGGGTTTCCAGCCTCGCAGCAGAGCGAGAGGATGTCCGGGAACGCGGGGTCCTCGCCGTCAAACGTGTGGATGCAGTACGCGTTGTCCCACATCAGCGCAAAATCCTTGGCCGCGGGTTTCATGGCGGCGATACGCTTGCAGACGGCTTCGCTGTAGATAAAACCGTCCGGATTGCTGTATTTCGGCACGCACCACATGCCCTTGACGGCGGGATCCTTGAGGTATTCTTCAACCTGCTCCATGTCCGGGCCGTCCGCGTGCAGCTCGATCGGGATCAGTTCCATGCCGAACGACAGCGACAGATTGAAATGCCGGTCGTAGCCTGGGTAGGGGCAGAGGAATTTGACCTTGGGGAGGCGCGCCCACGGCGTTTCGCTATGGAGCAGGCCGTGCGTGTACGCCTTGGCGATCAGGTCGTACATCAGGTTCAGGCTCGCGTTGCCGCCGATGAGCACCTGCTCGGGCTTTGTGCCCAGTATGTCCGCGAACAGCTTGCGGCACGAGGCAAGGCCCGCCAGCTCGCCGTAGTTGCGCGTGTCGACGCCGTCCATGTCGTAATCGTCGTCCACGAGCGTCAGCATGCCGTTTGAGAGCGCAAGCTGCTTCGTCTCCGGCTTGCCGCGCGCAAGGTTCAGCTTCAGGTTCCGTTCTTTGAGCGCCTCATACTGACGACGAACGCTCGCGTACTCCTCTGCAAGCTGCGCCTTGCCCAAGGTATTGTACTGCATGTCCTACCATCCTCCTTACTGATTCAACCGTTTTTTCATCGTCTTCTCAACGGCGTTGAGAATATTTTCATACCCGGTGCAGCGGCACAGATGCCCGGCGAGGAGCTTTCTAAGCTCGTCGCGCGAGTACGGTTTGCCGCTCTCCAGGATTTCCACCGCGCTCATGATCACGCCCGGCGTGCAGAAGCCGCACTGCACCGCGGCCTCGTCGATAAACGCCTGCTGAATGTCCGCAAGCTCGCCCCCCGGCCCGAGCAGACTCTCGAGCGTGCGAATCTCCTTGCCGTCCGCCCAGACCGCCAGATAGATGCAGGAGTTGAAGCACTCGCCGTCGATGAGCACGTTGCAAGCGCCGCACTCGCCGACTTCGCAGCCCTTCTTGACGGAGGTCAGCCGAAAGTCGTTCCGCAGCAAATCCGTCAGCGACGCGCGCACGTCCACGACGCGCTCAACCTTCTTGCCGTTGAGCGTAAAGGAAATGGCCTTCGTCTGCATTACAGTACACCTCCCGCGCGGGATACGGCCTCGGCAAGCGCGCGCCGCGCCGTCTCCATGATGATGTGCAGCCGGAACTCCGCCGTCGCGCGCCAGGACGTGCGGGGCTTGACGTCGCTCTGCACGCTATTAGCAAACAGCTCGACGGTCTCGCGGCTGACGGGCTTGCCCGTGACCGCCTGCTCCGCGGTTCGCGCGCGCATGGGCACGGGACCCGCGACGCCGAAGGCGACGCGCGCCCGCTCGATCGTCTTTTTATCCTCCGACAGCACGACGTTGGCGGAGCAGCCGATCGTGGCGATGTCCATCGCGTTGCGCATCGAATACTTGATGTAGTGGCCGAAGCAGTTCCCGTAGCTCTCCTTCGGGATCAAAATCGCGGTCACGAGCTCGCCGTGGGCGAGCGCCACCTTGCCGGGGCCCGTATAGAACTGCGTGATCGGCAGCGTGCGCACGCCGTCAGCGCCGGTGATCTCGACCACCGCGTCAAACGCCATCAGTGTGGACGCGGAGTCCGCGCTCGTCACGCCGTTTGAAATGTTGCCGCCGATCGTGCCGATGTTGCGGACCTGCGGGCCACCGACCTTGTCCGTCGCCTCGCCGAGTACGGGGATACATTTTTGGATCAGCGGATCGCGCGTAATATGCGAGAAGCTGGTCAGCGGCAGGATGCGCAGCGCCCCGTCCGCGTCGAGGGACACGCCGCGCAGCGTGTCGATTTTGTATATGCTGACAAGCTCGCAGCCCGCGAGCTTGCCTTCGCGCAATTTAATGAGCACGTCGCTGCCGCCCGCGATCACGATCGCAGCGGGATGTTCGTTCAACAGCCGGACCGCGTCGGATACGGACGAGGCCTCGTACAGTGCGCCAATATCGTACATCGTTTGCTCCCTCCTAGATCAGGCCCGCCGCCTTGAACTTGTCAAACAGCGCATGCGGGTTCAGCGGCAGCTTTTCAAAAGCCACGCCGGTCGCGGCCAGCACCGCGTTGCGAATCGCGGGCGCGCAGGGCACCGTCGGCGGCTCCCCGAGCGCCTTCGTACCGAACGGGCTGGACGGCTCGGCATTCTCGACAAACGCCGCGTGCAGGTCCGGGTGGTCCATCGCCGTGGAGAGCTTGTAGTCGAGCAGGTTGTCGTTCAGCACCTGGCCAGTCTTGGGATCGAGCAAAAGCTGCTCGGAGAGCGCGTAGCCGATCGACATACTCATGCCGCCGTGCACCTGCGCCTCGGCAAGCTGCGGATTGATCAGCGTGCCGCAGTCGTGCACGTTTATGATGCGGTCGACCGTCACCTTGCACAGCGGGATGTCGACGGTCACCTCGGCAAAGCAGCAGCCGAGCGAGAGCGCGTTCGACTTGATCTGGTGCGTACCCTCCGCGGTTAAGTGCCGCGCCTTGTCGAGCGAGTAGAACGCCTCGATCGCCACGTCCGCAAGCGGCAGCAGCCGCTTTTTATCGGCCTTGTCCACGATGTTTCCCTCGACGAGGTCGAGCGACTCGGCCGCTTGATCCAGCATGCCCGCGGCGTAGTCGAGGATCTTGTTCTTCAGCTGCGTGCCGACGTCGTGGATCGACATGCCGGCCACGTACGTCTGCCGCGAGCCGTACGCGCCGAGACCGAACGGCGTGATGTCCGTGTCCTGCGTGGAGTTGATGAACACGCTCTCGACCGGCACGCCGACCGCGTCGGCCGCCATCTGCGCAAACACCGTGTCCGCACCCTGGCCGATCTCGGTCTCGCCGATCTGCAGCTGCAGCGAGCCGTCCTCGTTGATCACCATGCGGCAACTCGAAGCCTCGAGCGAGATCGGCCACACGGCGGTGTTGTACCAGAATATCGACATGCCGACGCCCTTGCGGACGGGGCCGGTCTGGTTTTCGTATTCCTTGACCTTGCGCTCGTAGTCGATGTAGGCGAGCCCCTTGTCGATGCACTGGCCGAGGCTGTCGACGGAGTTCGTGTACTGATAGAAGCTGTCGGAAAAGCCGACCTTCATCATGTTCAGCCGCCGGAACGCGACGGGGTCCATGCCGAGCCCGCGCGCGATCTCGTCGGTATGCGACTCGACCGCAAACATCGACTGCGGGATGCCGTAGGCGCGCATCGCGCCTGCGACGGGGGAGTTTGTGTACACCGTCGTGGCGTCGGCTTTCGTGGCCTTCTCCGCGTCGTAGAGCTGCGAAAAGCCGGTCGCACCCTTGGCGGCGATGCCGTGGCCGTGCGACGCGTACGCGCCCTGGTTGGAAAACGACTCGAACCGGCGCGCGACGATGCGGCCGTCCTTGCGCACGTGCGTGGTCAGATGGAACTTGATCGCGTGGCGCGTGCGGTTAGACACAAACGTCTCCTCGCGCGACACGTCGAGCTTGACGAGCCGTCCGCCGGCCTGCTGGCAGCAGAACGCGCACAGCGGCTCGTACAGCGCGTCCTGCTTGTTGCCAAAACCGCCGCCGATGTACGGCTTGATCAGGCGAACCTGGCCCCAGGAGATGCCGAGCGCCTGCCCTACGATGCGGCGCACGATATGCGGAATCTGCGTGCTCGACACGACGGTGATCTTGCCGTTCTCGATCGAGGCGTAGCAGATGTGGTTCTCGATGTGGCAGTGCTGCACGATCGGCGTCTCGTACCA
>CAZIRB010000083.1:1675-4428 GCA_964541695.1 uncultured Oscillospiraceae bacterium | reverse complement strand
ATGACCGGCAGCGCGATGAACGACAGCCGGATAAACGGATCGGAACCGGCGGAGAGGCCGAGGCTCTTCGCCGCGGCGAGCAGGCTCCGCTGGGCGCTTAAAATCGTCTCGAGCGGCGCGTCGGACATCAGCCCCGCGACGGGCAGCGGGAGTTTCGCCAGCACCCGGCCGGAACCGACGGCGACGTACCCGCCGCCGCAGCCCTCCAGCGCGTCGACCGCCTTCTCCATATCCTGGTCGTTGTCGCCCGCCACGATGAGGTTGTGCGAGTCGTGGCCGACGGTCGTCGCGATCGCGCCGTTTTTGATCGGCAGCCCCCTCATCACACCGATGCCGACGCGGCCGGACGCATGGTGCCGCTCCAGCACGGCGATCTTGGTAAAGCCGTCCCTGGCGGCAAACAGACCGTTTTCCGCCGGCACGTCCGCCACCTGCGCGTCGGTGATCAGCTCGTTCTCGCGCAGGCAGAGCACCGGGGTTTTGCCGCGGACGGGCAGGTCGAGAAAGTGCGGCTTCCTTAGCGCAAGGTGCACGCTGTTGTAAATCTTCGGGTCGGGCTTAATCGGCAGCTCAAGGTTGGGGGAGAACACCTGCCCGCCGGTCATAACAAGCAATGGATTGAAGTCCGTCAGGTTGTCGAACAGCACGAGGTCCGCGCGGTAGCCCGGCGCGATCGCGCCGTAGCCGCGCAGGCCGTAGGTGTTGGCCGCGTTGATCGAGCCCATCTGCACCGCGTGCATGGGTGAGATGCCGTTAGCTACGGCGCGCCGCAGAATATAGTTGATGTGCCCTTCGCCGCGGATGTCCTCGAGGTGCTTGTCGTCCGTACAGAACATCATGCGCCGCGTCGGCAGATTGT
Source organism: uncultured Oscillospiraceae bacterium (assembly GCA_964541695.1). Classification (GTDB taxonomy): domain Bacteria; phylum Bacillota; class Clostridia; order Christensenellales; family CAG-138; genus CAZKGE01. Next base: position 3,569 of record CAZIRB010000083.1, on the reverse strand, counting down.
GCTCCGCGATCCTCCGCATGACCTCTTCAATCCCGCGCGAGGCGGAGCCCAGCCGCAGATGGATGCGCATGCCGGCGCGTAGCTTCTCAAGGACCTCCTCGTAGCTCGAGCACTCGTGATCGGTATGCGGGCCCGCGACGCAGTAGGCGTTGAGCGCGTCGCCGGTCAGCAGCGGCGCGTGGCCGTCGATCGGCCGGTCCCGGAACAGCTCGATCTTGTCGAGCATCTCACCCTCGGCATGGATCACGGCGTTGTAGTCCATCACTTCGCCGAGGCCGAGCACGCGCGGATGCGCTTTAAACTGCTCCATGTCCTTTGCGGTCAGCTTCGCGCCGCCGGTCTCAAAAGCCGTGGCGGGCACGCAGGACGGGATCATCATAAATACGGAGAGCGGCAGCCATTCCGTCTGGTCGAGCATGTATTGGATGCCGTCCGTGCCGCAGACGTTCGCGATCTCATGCGCGTCCGCGACGATGGATGTCGTGCCCTTTGCCAATACCGTGTCGGCAAACCGCGACGGGTGGGCCATGGAGGATTCGATATGCACATGCGCGTCGATGAGGCCGGGCGTTAGGAACGCGCCCTTCGCGTCGATCTCTGTTTTGCCGGTGTAGGAGCCGACGCCTAAAATCACGCCGTCGCGGATTGCGACGTCGCCCGTATAGATTTCTTCGGTAAACACATTGACGATATTCGCGTTTTTGACGACGACAGCGGCATCGCGGTTGGCGGCGCTAAGGATCGTTGCCCGGCGCCTGGCTTTTTCCATCCGTGTTCACCTTCTTTCCCGTTACTATAGCATATCCGAACTTTTATGAAAACCCTTTCCATCATTATATATCCCGCCGCGGCTATCACGCGGATTTATCGCCGTATTGTCATTTGTACGGCGGTTATGCTAATATTTTAAGCAGAGAAAACCGGGAGAGAAACCGATTATGAAAACTTTGATCCATGGCGGCACGGTCGTAAACGCCGACCGCTCCTTTATCGCGGACGTGCTGGCCGAGGACGGCGTCATCATGCGCGTGGAGCCGAATATCACAGCAAACGCCGACGAAACGATCGATGCCGCCGGCTGCTATGTGTTCCCGGGGTTTATCGACACGCACACGCACTTCGATCTCGACCTCGGCGTGACCGTAACGGCGGACAACTTCGATACGGGCAGTAAGGCCGCCGTGCTCGGCGGCACGACCACCGTGCTCGACTTTGCGACGCAGGACCGCGGCATGACGATGCTCGACGCGTTGGAGCTTTGGCACAAAAAAGCGCAGGGCGCGTCGTGTAACTACGGCTTCCACATGGCCGTGTCCGAGTGGAACGACGCGCGCGCCACGGAGATGGACGGGATGATCAATAACGGCGTCACGTCGTTTAAGATGTACATGGTCTACGACGCCATGCGCGTCGACGACGGCTGCATCTACCGAGCGCTCAAGCTCGCGGCGGCCAAGGACTGCATCATCGGCGTACACTGCGAGAACTACGACGTATTGCAGGCCCGCATTGCGGAGTGCAAGGCCGCGGGCTTTTTCAGCCCCGCGGCGCACCCGGTTTCTCGGCCCGCGGATGTGGAGGCGGAGGCCGTCGCGCGGCTCATGCGCATCGCAAATCTCGCGGACGCGCCGGTATGGGTCGTGCACCTGTCCACGGAGCAGGGGCTCGTCGAAGCACTGCGCGCGCGCGAACGCGGGCAGGAGGTGTACCTCGAGACCTGTCCGCAGTACCTGACGCTCACGGACGAACGGTATCTCGACGCGGACGCGGAGAAATTCATCATGTCGCCGCCGCTGCGCAAGGCTGCGGACAGGGCCGCGCTGCTTGGCGCGATGGGGAAGGGCGACATCGATTTTGTCGGCACGGACCACTGCTCGTTCACGATGGCGCAGAA